>DATLOW010000523.1:0-2835 GCA_035536055.1 Paraburkholderia sp.
CGAATACAGCTTGTTGGCGAGACCGCCTTGCGGAGTTTTCGCCAGCACCGGATCGAGCTCGCCGGCATCGACCTGCAGCAGCGGCATCTGGATATCGTGCGGCAGCTTCTTGCCGGCCAGCAACTGTTGCGCGACCCAGAACGCGAAGGTCGAGCAGCCCGGCGGAATCGTCACGGACAGCGTTTCGTAGCCGCCGCTCTTGCGTTGCGCGGACCACCACGCGAGTTCTTCCTGACGGTTGCCGAGAATGATGATCGGCGTCGGACGTCCGGCCGCCTTGATCGCATTCGCCGTGCCGAAGCCGTCGCCGCCTTGCGCGACCACGCCGTCGATCTTTGGCAGCGTCGGCAAAATACCGGCTACCTGTTTTTGCGCGACGGTTTGCGTCCAGTCGCCATGCACCGAGCCGACGATCTTCAGGCCCGGATATTTCTTGATCTCATCGGTGATGCCGCGATGAATCTCGTCGTCGACCGACACGCCCGCGAGCCCGCGGATTTCAAGCAGATTGCCGGTGCCGTTCAGGCGTTTGGCCAGATAGTCGACCTGCATTGCACCGAGCTGGTGGAAATCGACAGCGATGCGATACGCGCACGGCTCGGTGGCGATGCCGTCGAACGTGATCACCGTGACGCCCGCGCCGCATGCCTGCTTGATCACGCCGTTCAATGCGGTAGGCGAGGCGGCGTCGATCACGATCGCCTTGTAGCCTTGCAGAATCAGGTTCTGGATTTGCTGCGCCTGTTCGGTGGCCTGATTCTCCGCCGTGGTGAAAGTGGGCGCCGCCGCGACGATGCCGGATTTCACGGCGGGATCGGCGACTTCGGACCAGCTCTTCAGCATGGTCTGACGCCAGCTGTTGCCCGCGTAGTTATTGGACAGCGCGATCTTCAACGAAGCGGTATTGCCCGATGCAGCCTGCGCAAAGGCGGCCCCTGAAGCGGCGGCGATGCACAGCCCAACTACTGCGGAAGCGAAAAGCGAACGCACGTGTCTGTCTCCTGTCGGTATTGTTCGAGCGCGTGCGGGTCTGCTTCAGTGCGACTTCGACAACGGCGCACTTGATCAGGCACGCGGTGTATCGGTGTTGGCAATAAATAATACTATTGCCGCTCGTTGCAGTGAGCATTATTTTTCGCGCATGCGGTGCATCGCACTCGACGCGTGCCGTACGAGAAGCCAAACGAAATCCGTTCGTAATGCGGGCAGTACGCGAGGTGCAAACCTCAGGGCCTCGCGGTCTGCTGCATGAAGTCGGCCAGTTGCTGCGCGTAGAAACTCGCATCGGACGTGGTGCCGTGCCCGCGCGTCTGCGCGCTGGCCGGTATCAGCAACAGCCTTGCATGCTTCAATTGCTGCAGCGAGGCCTGCATCGTGCCGGTCTCCGGCGGGTTGCGCTCGTCGTCGGCGGAATTGATCGCGAGCAGCGGCGCCTTGATGCGCGCGAGACCAGGGGCCGCGTTATAGTCTGCCGACGATCCCCATTGGTAAATGAAGTCGTTCGCGTCGTTCTTTTGCGGCGCGTCCAGTAGCGCGTCCACCAGATGGTCCGCTTGCGCGTGGGTCGGCGCCGCTGCCTGATACGCGAGCGTGCCGCCGCTCGTTGCGATCGAGAACATCGCATTGGCGAGGCGCAGCGAAGGCGGCTGCACCGTGTAGTTGCCGTGGTCCCATGCCGGATCCTGTCTGATCGACTCGACCAGCATGCGGCGCATCATCCAGTTGCGCGCGGACATCTCGGTCGGCTGCGAAGCCATCGGCACCAGCGCGTCCATCATGTCCGGATACTTTTCGCCCCATAGCCACGTTTGCATGCCGCCCATGGAGTTGCCCATCACGAGGCGCAAGTGGCGAATGCGCAAACCTTCGGTGACCAGCCGGTATTGCGCGCTGACCAGATCGTCGTAGTCGTAGGCGGGGAAATGCGCGCGCAGGCCGTCGGAAGGTTTGCTCGACAGGCCGATGCCGATGCCGTCGGGCAGGATGATGAAATACCGGGTCGCATCGAGCGGCTGTCCAGGGCCGAACAGCTTGCCGGCGAAGCTGGACGTCAGCATCGCGGCGCCGCTCTGGTTCGTGCCGTGCAGCATCAGCACAGCGGGCTTCGTGGGGTCGCCGAGTGTCACGTAGTGCAGCCGCAGATTGCCGAGCGTTTCGCCGCTATGGAACGTGAAGCTCGCTGCAGTCCAGTCGCCTTGCTGGGGCGCCGGATAAGCCTGCGCGGCAGCCAGGCGCGGCAATAACGCGGCAATGGCCAAAGCGCAGGCACTGCGCAATGCGATCGAAATTTTCATGGTTCGAATCCTTGCATTCATCAATCGTCGAACGCGCGAGCACGAAGGGTCCCGCGCGGTTGCGCCATTCTAGAGAACCAGCCGATGCTCTGCTGCGGGCACCGCGTTTGCCTATTCGTTGCGCATGCATCGATTGCGCGGCGCGCCGTACGCCGGCGATGCGGCCAAGGGTACGGCCAGGGATTTCCCGGTTGACCGCGTTGCGCCACTGCTCTAAGTTCAGCGATTCATAAGGTCAGACTAATTCGTTCTGTAATGACCGGTCGCGGTCGACCACGAGGAGACGAAGCGATGAAGGAGAAGGCCCGCTGGCTGGTGATTTTCTTCTGCTTTCTGGCGATCGCGGTCAACTACATCGACCGTGCCAACCTCGCGGTTGCCGCGCCGCACATCATGAAGGAACTGGGCATCGGCCCCGCGGGCATGGGCGTATTGCTAAGCGGCTTCTTCTGGACCTATGCGGTGATGCAATTGCCGTTCGGCTGGTTTATCGACCGCATCGGCGCGCGCCTCGCGTTGCCGCTGGCGGTTGGATGGTGGT
>DATLOW010000524.1:0-3371 GCA_035536055.1 Paraburkholderia sp.
GCGCTCGCCGCAACGTTACACGAGGGAGTCATCAAACATGTCCGACGAGAATAACCAGCCGTTTTTCAATATCCAGCGCATCTACCTGAAGGACATGTCGCTCGAGCAGCCGAACTCGCCGGCCATTTTCCTCGAGCAGGAAATGCCGTCGGTCGAAGTGGAAGTCGACGTGAAGGCCGAGCGCCTCGCCGACACGGTGTTCGAAATCCTCGTGACCGGCACGGTGACGGCGAAGGTGTCGGACAAGGTCGCGTTCCTGATCGAAGCGAAGCAGGCGGGCATTTTCGACATCCGCAACATCCCGGCTGAACAGGTCGACCCGCTGGTCGGCATCGCCTGCCCGACGATTCTGTTCCCGTACCTGCGCTCGAACATTGCCGACGCGATCACGCGCGCCGGCTTCCCGCCGATCCACCTCGCCGAAATCAACTTCCAGGCGCTGTACGAGCAACGTCTCGCGCAGATCGCCGCGCAAAATGGCGGCGCGCAAAGCGGCGCGACACACTGACGCGATGCACGACGGGTGCCCGATATGAAGGTTGCAGTTCTTGGCGCCGGCGCATGGGGCACCGCGCTTGCCGGCCATCTGGCGACGCGGCACGACACGGTGCTGTGGGCGCGCGATAGCGCGCTGATCGCCGAGCTTGCCGTAACGCATCAAAACGCCCGCTATCTGGCGGGCGTTGCTTTGCCTGAAGCGCTGCGCTACGAGCCGCAATTCGGCGCGGCGCTCGACCACGCGCTGGCCGATGACGCGCTGTGCGTGGTCGCGGCGCCGGTGGCCGGCTTGCGTGGCATGTTTCGCGCGATGCACGACGCCGGCCGCGTGCCCGCGCACGTGATCTGGCTGTGCAAGGGCTTCGAAGCGGATACGCAGATGCTGCCGCATCAGGTGGTTGCGCAGGAGCTGGCGGGCCATCCGAGCAACGGTGTGCTGTCTGGACCGAGTTTCGCGCGCGAAGTCGGGCAGAACCTGCCGGTCGCGTTGACGGTAGCGAGCGCGTCGGCGGCGTGCCGTGAGCGCACGGTTGCCGCGTTCCATCACGCCGCGATGCGTATCTATACGGGCGACGACGTCGTCGGCGTCGAAGTGGCCGGCGCGGTGAAGAACGTGCTGGCGATCGCGACGGGTATCGGCGACGGGCTCGGTCTTGGGCTCAACGCGCGCGCGGCGCTGATCACGCGCGGGCTTGCTGAAATGACGCGGCTGGGTGTGATGCTCGGTGGCCGCGCTGAAACCTTCACCGGGCTCACGGGCCTCGGCGATCTGATTCTGACGGCCACTGGCGACCTGTCGCGCAACCGTACGGTGGGCATGCAACTGGCGACCGGACGTACGCTCGATGACATCCTCGGCGCGCTGGGGCATGTCGCGGAAGGCGTGCGCTGCGCGCAAGCGGTGCTCGCGATCGCGCGCGCACATGCGATCGAGATGCCTATTACCGAAGCCGTCTGCGCGGTGCTGTTCGACGGCGTCGCGCCGCGCGATGCGGTCAGCGCGCTGTTGCGCCGCGACGCGAGGGCGGAGTAGCGGCCTTACCGCCCGGGGTACGCGGCACGCGGCATGCGCGTCCCGCCGCAGCACGGCCCCACTCGCCGTTTGTCCGCCTCAGTAGCGGCGCCTCGCACCGGAGGTCTGTGATGCTCACCGTTGGTCATTGCACGCTTGAAGCACAGATCGTCGACATCACGACGCTCGACGTCGACGCGATCGTCAATGCAGCGAACACATCGCTGCTGGGTGGAGGCGGCGTGGACGGCGCCATCCATCGTGCGGCTGGCCGCGATCTGCTGCGCGAATGCGAAAAGCTCGGCGGTTGCGCGACCGGCGACGCGAAGATCACGCGCGGCTACCAGTTACCCGCGAAACATGTGATTCACGCCGTCGGACCGGTTTGGCACGGCGGCGCACGCGGCGAGGCGGAGTTGCTTGCGTCATGCTACCGGCGCGCGCTGGAGCTCGCGCAGCACGCCGATGCAAAGAGCGTCGCATTTCCCGCGATCAGTTGTGGCGTGTATCGCTATCCGGCGCAGCAGGCGGTGGAGATCGCCGTCGGCACGGTCATCGATGCATTGCCGCGGGCGCGCCGCGTCGAACGCGTGGTGTTCGCGTGCTTCGACAACGCAATGTTCCAACACTACGAAGCCGAACTCGGGCGACGTGGCCGCATGTAGGCGGACATGCCGGCGCGGCAGCGGCGCAACTACGCGCCGCCCTCGAACCCCGCCTGACGCCACGCTTCGAACACCACCACCGCCACCGTATTCGACAGATTCAGACTGCGATTGCCTGGCCGCATCGGCAGGCGCACGCGCTGCTCATTCGGGAAGCGGTTCAGCACGGCATCCGGCAGACCGCGCGTCTCAGCCCCGAATACGAACCAGTCGCCAGGCGCGAACGCATGCGAGTGAAACGGACTCGAGCCGCGCGTCGTGAACGCGAACATCCGGGCGAGGTCGGGCGCCTCGGTCGCGATGAACGCATCCCAACTGCCATGAACGTGCATTTGCGCGTACTCGTGATAGTCGAGTCCGGCGCGACGCATTTTGGTGTCGTCGAGCGGAAAGCCGAGTGGCTCGATCAGATGCAGCCGCGCCCCGGTGTTCGCGCACAGGCGGATCACATTGCCGGTATTCGGCGGAATTTCGGGCTCGACAAGGACGACGTTGAACATGGTTTGAGCAGAGGGTGACTAGTTTTTTGGCGTGCGCAGCGCGACGAAATTGGTCACGCGCCGCGCGCCGGCTGCCTTCAGCGTGCGCGCCAGCGCTTCGAGCGTGGCGCCGGTGGTCATCACGTCGTCGACTACGGCGACATGCAGGCCGTGCACCGGCCGCTCGATCTTGAACGCAGCGCCGACGTTGTGGCGGCGCGCCGCCAGATCGAGCCGCGATTGCGGCGCGGTCTCGATCGCACGGCGAATCAGCGTCGCATCGGCCGGCACGCGCAGCGCCGCTGCGAACGGACGGGCGATTTCCCACGCCTGGTTGTAACCGCGCTCGACGAGGCGCTTGCGCGCGAGCGGCACCGGCGCGACGACATCCGGCCGGTCGGCGCGGCCCCATGCATCTTGTGCGAGCGCGGCGAGACGCCTGCCGAATTCGCGGCCCAGCGCAAGGCGCGCGCGGAACTTCAGGCCAAGCGCCAGTGAGTCGAGCGGCGCGCGGTAGTCCGCCAGCGCGAAGGTGGCATCGAACGGCGGCGGTTCGGCGCAGCACGCATCGCAGCGATATTGCGCGCGCCGGGCTCGCTGCGTCGTGGCGAGCGGCACCGCACAAACCGTGCAGCGCAGCCGGGCCTCGTTCCAGTAGGCGGCATTGCATCCGTCGCAAAGCACTTCGTGCGACATATTGCCGCACAACGCGCACAG
>DATLOW010000525.1:0-10306 GCA_035536055.1 Paraburkholderia sp.
TTCCAGGCTTTCGTCGAATCGGGCGACCTCGCCAGCGCGCAGAAAATCGCTGCGCAGCAGGTGCAGCGCGACCCGCATTCGGTGCTGTGGGTCAAGCGTCTCGCGCAGGTTGCCGAGTGGAACCGCAACGCGCCGCTCGCGCTGAAGTCGTGGCTCGACTACGCGCAGCTGTCCGACGATCAGGTCGGCTGGCAAAACGTGCTGCGCCTCGCGCCGATGCTGAACGACGACGAAGCCTACCTGAGCGCGCTCGTGCATCAGGCGCGCGCGACGCCGAACGACCTGAAGCTGATCGACAACGTCACCGCCACCTACGAGCGCCTTGGCCGTCCCGACGAAGGCCTCGCGTTCCTGCGCTCGCTGCCGCGCGGCACGAATGCGGACGCGCTCGACCAGCGCATCGGTGGCCTTGCCGAGCGCGCCGGCCACGACGATCAGGCGCTTGCCGCGTACCGCGCGGTGCAGGCGCGCCATCCGAACGACGCGGACGCGGCGCTGCATACCGCCAGCGTGCTGTATCGCGCCGGCGACTATCGCGCTTCGCTGGCCGCGCTGAAGCAGGCCCGCGCCGGCGCGAAGGACAGCGACGAAGATTTCTGGCGCAACTACGCGGAACTCGCGCGCCTGCTGCAACGCGACGACGACGCCAACGAGGCGTACAGGCACCTGGTGGCGGGCGGCAAGGCGACACCGGAAGACCTCGGCGAAATGACGTACTTCTACGATCCATACCCGATCGATGCGGGCCGCGTCGCCGAATTGCGCTACCGCCGCGACCACACGGTGCGCGCGCTGCAGGACGCAATCTTCTACTACACCGACGCGCAGGCGTTCGACCGCATCGCCGCGCTGCTCGCCAGCCTGACGCCGGACGAACGCAAGGCTGCCGAAGCCTCGCCGGCGCTGCTCGGCTTGCGCTCCGAGTACTACCGGCTGACCGATCGTCCGCTGCTGGCGCTGCAGGACCTGAAGCAGGCGGTCGAACTGCCGAACGCCAGTTCGGACCTGCGCGCTGCGTATCTGTGGACGCTGGTCGACTACGGCACCGATGCTGAACTGCGCGCTGCGCTGAACCGCTGGCGCGGCAGCGTCGACCAGAGCGCGGCGCTGTGGGAGCCGTATGCCGCCGCCGAGATGCGCCTGAACCGACCGGTCGCCGCGCTCGAGTATCTGCGCCGGCAAGCGGCGGCGATGTCGCGCGATCCGCTGTGGCTGCTGACATACGCCGACGCACAGGAAATGGCCGGCCGTCCGGATCTGGCATGGACGATCCGTCACAAGGTCTGGTTGCAGATGCAACAGAACGAAGCGCAGCTCGCCAAGCTGCACGGCGCCGCGCGTGCCGCGGTGCGCGGCCGCAATGCCGCCGACGCCGAGACGCTGGCCGACCTGCGCGGCCGCCGCGTCACGCTGTCGACCGACTTCGCGACCGCCGACCAGTCGGCCGCGTTGCTCAACGACCTGCTGTCGACCAACGCCGCGCCGGCCGACATCTCGTACGTGCGCCGCACGCTGCTCGGCGGTGCGAAGGGCCTGCCGGGCGAAGCGCCGGCCAACGGCGCGCAGCTGCCGGTGAACCAGCGCCTGCATGACGCCGTCGCGAAGGACGTCGCGATCGCGTGGGCGATGTCGCACGAAAGCAATCCGCTGGCCAAACGCTGGCTCGCCGAGCAGTACGCGGCTCGCCTGACGCGCCCGAACGATGCAATGCTGACAATCGCGCTCGCCAACAACGACGTCCCTGAGATGGAGCGCCTGCTCGCGCAGGAGCGCTCGCGTCTGCCGATCTACGATCGCATCGACGCGACCATCGCGGTGGACCGTCCGCGCCGCGCGCAGGAACTCGCGTTCGAAGCTCTCGAAGGCGCGCCCGAAGATACCGAACTGCACACGCGCGTAACCGAAACCGCGCTCGACTGGCCGCAGTCGATCGACGCGATCGTGACCAACCATATCGAGCATCCGCTCGACTACGTCGAGCAGACCATCTCGGCGAGCCGCAAGATCGCCGAGCGCTACATGATCGGCTTCACCGGCACGCAGAACTCGCAGCATTCGACCGACATCACACAACTCGTGAACGTGCCGTCGGTGGACCGTTCGATCAGCATCTACGGCCGCCGCCAGACGCGCGATACCGCGTTCCAGATCAACGCGGGCCGCCGCGTCGCGCTCGACAGCTTCTACACGTTCTCGCTCGCCGCCGAAACCGGCCGCAATTCGAATCTGCAACTCGGCGTGCGCGCTGGCCACAACCAGCTGGCCGACGAAACGCAGACGCTGCAGGTCGGCGCGATGAAGGACAACCTGATCGGCGACTTCACGTATCGCGTCGACGAGCATCTGTCGCTGCAGGGCAGTATCGAAGCGGACCGCTTCTACAGCCAGGCGCGCACTTACCTCGGCAGCGGCGTGCTGTCGACCGGCGAAATCATTTACCGGATCCATACCGAGTACCCGGACTACACGGTGCGCGCGATCGGCGTGCACGGCGGCTACGGTGCGAGCGGCAGTGCGGATCCGCTGATCTCGCGGCTGATCCCCGCGGCCGACCAGCCGGCCGTGCCGAGCGATTTCCTGCCCGACACGTACACGCAGTACGGCTTCTACTTCGGCTTCGGCAACGATCTGCTCGATCAATACACGCACCGCTGGCGTCCGTTCCTCGACGTCGGCATCCTGCACGACTCGAATCAGGGCTGGGGCCCGGATCTGAGCGTCGGCGTGGCGGGCACCGTGTTCGGCGGCGATCACCTGTCGGTGTTTATCCAGCACCAGCGCGTGTCGCGTCTGGGCACGCCGGTGACGCTGATGGGCGCGCGGTACAACTGGTACTACTGATTGGCAAGGCGGCGGGCAGTCGGCCGCCACAGGAACGCATCGTGTGATGCAGCGAATGACGACGTTACGGAGGAGTGGGTCGATGAACAGCTTGATCAGCAGCATCAAAGGACGGTCCCGTCCGCTTCAATGGGTAGCCGCGGCAGCGGCGGCGGCGCTGTTGCTGGGCGCCTGCAGTTCGATCAGCCAGAGCGGGGGCCCGGCGCTGGCGGCCAGCGATTCGGTGGCGGTGGTACCGCTCGCGAACTTCACCGAGACGCCGGCGGCCGGCAGCAGCGCCACCGCGATCGCCGCCAACGTGCTGCGCGCCGCCGGCGTGACCGACGTGCGCGTCGCGCCGGCCGATGCGTCGGCCAACGCGATGTTCGACACCGCGCAGCGTGAAATCGGCGAGAAGAAGCTCGCGTGGGCGCGCGACCAGCACGTGAAGTACGTGCTGACCGGCGCGGTCGAGGAGTGGCGCTACAAGGCTGGCGTGGATGGCGAGCCGGTCGCGGGCGTGACCTTCGAACTGGTCGACGTCGGCTCGGGCCAGGTGGTGTGGAGCGCCACCGGCTCGAAGAGCGGCTGGAGCCGTTCGAGCCTCGCGACCGTTGCATCGTCGCTGATCGGCAAGCTGCTGGCCCCGCTGCGCTCGCATGGGTAACGCAGTCCGCCCGCTGTTCGCGGGTTTTCGTCAGGTAGACAGGTATTGAGGAGCCGGCCGTGAACACCGCCATTGCTCAACCCGCCGCAGCGGCCGCGAAGCCGCGGCATGCGCATCCGCTCGGCCATCTCGGCGCGGTGCGCCGCTTCGTGGCGCCCGCCGTCACGCGGCCGTTTTCGATCGTCGAGACGATCGTGTTCGTGGCCGCCGTGTGCGCGCTGTGCTGGGCGTTCGATCGTAACGATCCGCTACTGCTCGCGACCGGCTTTCCGTGGCTGTGGTTCGCGACGCTGATCGTCGCGCTGCGCTACGGTACGCTGCTCGGCGTGCTCGGCTGCGCGCTCGTGGCCGCCGACTGGGCGCTCGTCACGCACGGCGGCAAAGCGCCGTGGCCGACGCTGTTCTTCACCGGCGGCGTATTGCAGACGATCATCGCGGGCCATTTCGGCGATATCTGGGGCAGCCGCGCGCAGCGCGCCAATGCGCTGAACGACTACCTGAACGACCGGCTCGTCGCGATCACCAACAGCCACTATCTGATGCGGCTGTCGCACGAGCGGCTCGAGAAGGACCTGCTGTCGAAGCCGACCACGCTGCGCGACTCGATTACCGAGCTGCGCCGTCTGTCGGTCGCGCATGGCCTCGAGACGCCGCAAGTGCGCGCGACCGATGACATGCCGGGCACCCAGGAGCTGCTGCAGTTCGTCGCGCAGGCCTGTCAGATCGAAGTGGCCGCGCTGTATCCGGTGCACGGCGACAGCAAGGTCGGTAGCGGCGCGCTGGCGCGCCTCGGCGACGCATTCGACCTCGACCCGCACGACGAGCTGGTGCAGCGCGCGCTCGAGACGCGCAGCGTCGCGCATCTGCGCGGCGACGAGCGGCCGGTGACCAGCACCAACCTGCTGGTGTGCGCACCGCTGATCTCGGCGGACGGCCGCATCCTCGCGCTGCTGGCGATCAAGCGCATGCCGTTCCTGTCGCTGAACTTCGACAACCTGCAACTGCTGCTGGTGCTGCTCGGCTACTACGCGGACGGCGTCGAACACTCGCAGCAGGTGCAGGACATCCTGCACGCGGTGCCGGGCTGCCCGTACGAGTTCGCCCTCGACCTGAGCCGCCTGACGCGTCTGCAGCGCTCGGCGGGCATCGCGTCGTCGCTGGTTGCACTGGTGTTTCCGCACGACGACGCCGGCGATTCGTTCTTCGAGCACGTGATGCGCCGGCGCCGTTCGCTCGACCTGTTGTGGCCGGTGAAGGCCGCCGGCCAGTCGGTGCTGATCAACCTGATGCCCGCCACCGACGAGACCGGCGTCGACGGTTACCTCGCGCGGATCGAATCGAGCCTGCGCGTGCAGTTCAACCTCGATCTCGAAAGCGCGCGCATCGGCGTGCATACGCTGCACCTGGGCGCGAATGCGCCGGGTCCGGCGCTGCGAGGGCTGCTGACACGCAGCGGTATCGATGGCTAAGCCGACTCCTGCTGCTGCGTCAGACACGCAGTCCGCGGCGCGGCCGCTGCTGCGCGCCGTGGTGTTCACGCTCGCGTTGATCGTCGTCGCTGCGCTTGCGCTCGCGCAGGCCTACGCGCTGTGGCAGCTCGCGCCGACGGCGACGGCGCTCGGTTCGCTGACGGCGGCGCTCGTGCTCGACGCGGTGTTCGGCGCGCTGCAGGCGCTGCTGTTCCTGCTGCTGTTGCCGGCTCGCTACCGCCGGCCGCGCGGCGTCACGCTGCTGTTTCTGTGGCTGGTGTGCAGCTTCGTGCCGTTGTTCGGCGGCATGATCGTGCTGGTCAGCTGCATCTGGGCTGCGTGGTTCCCGGCACGCCGCAGCGACGAAGACCTGCAGGAAGTGCCGACGCCGCAGTTCGTCACCTATCTGATGTCGCGCGTGTCGCATGGCGGCGGCGCGCGTCTGCAGGCGCGCCTCGTCAACACCCAGGTGAACGCGTCGGACCGGCTGTCCGCGCTGGTCGCGATCCAGAGCATGCCGACCCGCACCACCGGCACGCTGTTGCGTGACCTGCTGGCCGACCCGGTGGAAGACGTGCGGCTGATCGCGTACGGCACGCTCGACCAGGCCGAAAACGAAGTGATGCAGAAGATCTTCCAGACCGCGCAGACGCTCGACTACGCGAAGAACGACAGCGAGCGCCACGCGATCAACCGGCAGCTCGCCGAGCTGTATTTCGAACTGGTCTATCAGAACCTCGTGCAGGGCGCGGTGTACAAGCACACGCTCGAACAGGCCGACCGCTATGCGCGCGCCGCGCTCGACATCGACGCCGGCGACGCCGCGCTGTGGATGATCCGTGGCCGTCTCGCGCTCGCCAACGGCGCGGCCGACGAGGCGGAAAGCCATATGGCGCGCGCCCAGCAGCTCGGCTTCCCGCGCGAGCGGCTGGTGCCGTGGATGGCTGAAGTCGCGTTCCTGCAAGGCAACTACGCGCGCGTGTCGGAGCTCGTCGGCTCGCTGACCAACGCGGCGGCGCTGCCGATGCTCAATCCCGTCGTGCGTTACTGGTCAACATGAAAACCTCACTTGAACGCCGCGCCGCCGATGCCGACGTCTGCCTGCTGCTGGAAGGCACGTTTCCGTACGTGCGCGGCGGCGTGTCGAGCTGGGTCAACCAGATGCTCCGCTCGTATCCGGACACGCGCTTTTCGATCGTGTTTATCGGCAGCCGTCCGGAAGACTACCAGGGCGCGGCGTATCCGCTGCCTGACAACGTCGTGCATCTGGAAACGCACTACCTGTACGAACAGGCCGCCGCCGATCAGCAGGCCGCGCGCGAAATTCCCGGCGATGCGGACGCGTTCGAGAAGTCGGCTGCGCTGCACGATGCATGGCGCAATCCGCATGGCGCCGATCCGGCGAAGCTGATGGCCGAGATGGTGCAGCTGATCGGCGACGACGGCCCGCTGAACGAAGCGCAGTTCGTGTCGAGCCGCGCGGCATGGGACTTTATCGTCGACCAGTATCACCGGCATTGCACCGACCCGTCGTTCACCGATTACTTCTGGACCGTGCGCATCATGCACAAGCCGTTGTGGCAGCTCGCGCGCATCGCCGCCAAGCTGCCGCCGGCGCGCGTGTACCACACGGTGTCGACCGGCTATGCGGGCTTTATCGGCGCGCTGATGCACTATCGCACTGGCCGGCCGCTGCTGGTGTCCGAACACGGCATCTACACGAAAGAGCGCAAGATCGACCTGCTGCAAAGCCAGTGGATCCGCGACAACCGCGGTGCATTCGAGCGCGATATTTCGAAGATCAGCTACTTCCGCGAACTGTGGGTGCGTTTCTTCGAAGCGCTCGGCAAGCTCGCCTACGACGCGGCCGACGACATCGTCGCGCTATACGAGACCAACCGTCAGCGGCAGATCGCCGACGGCGCCGATGCGGCACGTACGCGCAATATTCCGAACGGCGTCGACGTCGACGATCTGTCGCAGCTGATCGCCAAGCGCGCGCCGCAGCCGGGCAAGGTGGTCGCGCTGATCGGCCGCGTGGTGCCGATCAAGGACATCAAGACCTTTATCCGCGCGCTGTTTATCGCATCGCGCACGCTGCCGGACATCCAGGGCTGGATCGTCGGGCCGGAAGAGGAAGATCCGGCCTACGCGCAGGAATGCCGCGCGCTCGCGCAAAGCCTCGGCCTCGCGAGCCATGTGAAGTTCCTCGGCTTCCAGCGCATCGACGAAATCCTGCCGCAGGTGGACGTGCTCGCGCTGACGTCGATCAGCGAGGCGCTGCCGCTGGTGGTGCTCGAAGGCTTCGCCGCCGGCGTGCCGTCGATCACCACCGATGTGGGTTCGTGCCGCCAGCTGATCGAAGGCTATGGCGACGAAGACCGCGCGCTGGGCTCGGCCGGTCTGGTGGTGCCGATCGCGAACCCCGCTGCGTTCGCGCAGGCGGTGCTCGAACTGCTCGGCGACGAGCCGCGCTGGCGCGCGGCGCAGCAAGCGGGCCTCGAGCGCGTGCGCCGTTTCTACACGAAGGCGCAGATGATCGATCAATATCGCGTGCTGTACGAGCGGCTCGCCGCCGCGCCGGACCGCAAGGGCCGCGGCGGGGCGGATGCGGCCGCGGCGCTCGGCTGTCCGATGCATGCGGGGCGTGCCGCGGATGCCGCGGCCTCGGGCTCGGCTCCGGGTTCTGCTTCGCAGCAGCACGCGCAATCGCAGGAGATTCGCTGATGGCTGGCATCGGTTTCGAGCTACGCAAGATTCTCAAGAGCCAGACGCTGACCGGCACCGCGCGCGCGTACGCGTACGCGGGGCTGATCAGTTCCGGCCCGCTGATCCTGTCGATTTTCGGCATTCTGATCATTGGCGTGATGAGCCTCGCGTTCACGCTGCCGAAGTACGCGATCGTGCAGTTCCAGGTGTCGGTCACCTATCTGATCGCATGCAGTCTGATCCTGACCGGGCCGCTGCAGCTATCGTTTACGCGCTTTATCTCGGACCGCCTGTTCGAGAAGCGCGACGACCTCGTGCTGTCGAACTACAACGGCGTCGTGCTGATCTCGACCGCAGCTTCCGGCGTGCTCGGCACGCTCGCGGTGTGGCTCGGCTTTGCCGCCGAGCCGCTGCTGTACCGGCTGCTGATGGTGGCGGGCTTCGTCGTGATGAGCAACATCTGGATCGCGGTGATTTTCCTGTCGAGCGTCAAGCAGTACCGGCAGATCCTGTTCGTGTTCGCGGTCGGCTACGGCTGTACGGTCGGCTTCGCGCTGATGCTGAACCAGCATGGCCTCGCCGGCTTGCTGGGCGGCTTCGTGGCCGGGCATGTGGTGTTGCTGGCGGGGCTGTCGGGGCTGATCTACCGCAATTACCGCAGCGAGCGCTTCATCTCGTTCGAGGTGCTGGAAAGGCGCTTCGCGTATCCGACGCTCGCGCTGGTCGGCCTGCTGTTCAACATCGGCGTGTGGCTCGACAAGTTCATGTTCTGGTATGCGCCGAGTACCGGCACGCCGGTGGTGGGGCCGCTGCACGCGTCGGTGATCTACGACATTCCGGTGTTTATCGCGTACGTGTGCGTGATGCCCGGCATGGCCACCTTCCTCGTGCGCATCGAGGCGGACTTCGTCGAATACTACGACGCGTTCTACGACGCGGTGCGCAGCGGCGCAACGCTGCGCCATATCAACGACATGCGCGACATGATGGTGTCGAGCATCCGTGCGGGGCTGTACGAGATCGTCAAGATCCAGGCGGTGGTGCTGCTGCTGATTCTTGCGTTCGGCCGGCTGGTGCTCGATGCGTTGAACATCTCGTCGCTGTATATGCCGCTGCTGGTGCTCGACGTGATTGCCGCGAGCTTGCAGGTGCTGTTGCTCGGCCTGCTGAACGTATTCTTCTATCTGGACGCGCGGCGCTCGGTGTTGAAGCTGTGTGCGGCGTTCGTCGTGCTGAACGGCGTGCTGACCGGCATCACGCTGCGCCTGTCGCCCGACACGTATGGCTATGGCTTCGCGCTGACGCTGCTGATTCTGGTGGTGGGCGCCGTGCTGGTACTCGACCGCAAGTTCAGCAAGCTCGAATACGAAACGTACATGCTGCGCAACTGAGCATGACCGGATTGACCCATCTGTTGACGCGGTTCGGCGCCTCGTGGGTGCTGGCCGCGTGTGCCGCGGTGGGGCTGCTGCTGGTGTCGGCGGTGTTCGCGAAGCCGGTGCTGGCGGCCTGCAAGCGCACGCCGGAACGCGGCCTCGGCAGTATCGCGCTGTACTACGGCGAACAGGTGCCGGTCGATCAGTTGACGCAATTCGATACGGTGGTGGTGGAGGCGGACAGCGGCTTCAATCCGCGCGCGGTGTCGCTGCGCGCGCCGACCGATGGCGGCTGTACGAACTGGTTCGCGTATGTGGCGGTCGGCGAAGTGTCGAAAGACCGCGACTATGCGGCAGCGATGCCGAAGCAGTGGTTGATCGGCCGTAACGATACGTGGGCCGCGGCCGTGATCGACCAGAGCGCGCCGGGCTGGCCGCAGTTTTTTGTCGAGCATGTCGTCGCGCCGCTGTGGGCGCGTGGCTATCGGGGCTTTTTCCTCGATACGCTCGACTCGTGGCAACTGATCGCCAAAACGGACGACGCGAAGGCGCGCCAGCAGGCCGGGCTGATCGCGACGATCCGTGCGCTGAAAGCGCGCTTCCCGCACGCCCAGCTGATTTTCAACCGTGGCTTCGAGATCCTGCCGCAAGTGCACGACGACGTGGCGGCGGTGGCATTCGAATCGCTGTACGGCCACTGGGACCAGACCAACCAGCGCTACGACGCGGTGCCCGAAGACGACCGTACGTGGTTGCTGGGGCAGGTGCGTACGATCCGCGAGCGTTACCGGCTGCCGGTGCTATCGATCGACTATTGCGCGCCCGGCGACGACGACTGCCGGCGCGAGATCGCCGCGAAGATCTGCGCGGCGGGCGTCATGCCTTATGTGACCGATGGGTTGCTGCAAACGGTGGGCATCGGTCCGGACGAGGCGTGCCGCGACCGGCTCGCGGCAATGCGCTGAAGTGTCCCGCTGAAGTGTCCCGCTGAAGTGCCCCGCTGAAGTGCCCCGCGCCAGCCAACTTTAGCGCAGCTGCGCAAACGCCATCAGCAGCACCATCCCGCCGATCGCGCCATCCAGAATCCGCCATGCGCCGGCGCGCCTGAACAGCGGCGCAAGCAGCCGCGCGCCATAGCCGATCGCGACGAACCACACTACGCTGACCGCCATCGCACCCACCGCGAAGATCGCACGCGCGCCTTGCGGCTCGCGTGCACCGGCGGTGCCGATCAGCAGAAACGTATCCAGATACACGTGCGGGTT
>DATLOW010000526.1:0-3890 GCA_035536055.1 Paraburkholderia sp.
GATGATGGTGATGCTGCCGTTCTGGACGTCGTTTCTGATTCGCGTGTACGCGTGGATCGGCATTCTGAAGAACAACGGCTTGCTGAATAACCTGCTGCTGTCGATCGGGCTGATCCATGCGCCGATCGAGCTGTACCGCACGAATACCGGCGTGTATATCGGCATGGTGTATTCGTATTTGCCGTTTCTGGTGATGCCGCTGTACGCGCACCTGGTAAAGATGGACCTGACGCTGCTGGAAGCCGCGTACGACCTCGGCGCGCGTCCGTGGAAGGCATTCTGGCAGATCACGCTGCCGCTGTCGAAGAACGGCATTATCGCCGGCTGCATGCTGGTGTTCATTCCGGCGGTAGGCGAGTACGTGATCCCGGAACTGCTCGGCGGCGCGAATACGCTGATGATCGGCCGCGTGATGTGGAATGAGTTCTTCGATAACGCCGACTGGCCGATGGCGTCGGCCGTGACCTGCGCGATGGTGTTGCTGCTGCTGGTGCCGATGGCACTGTTCCAGCATGCGCAGGCGAAGGCGCTGGAGGAGGGCCGGCGCGGATGAAGCCGAACCGTGTATTGCAGTTTATCGCGCTGGGGCTGGGGTTTCTGTTTCTGTATATCCCGATCGTCAGCCTGATCGTCTATTCGTTCAACGAGTCGCAACTGGTGACCGTGTGGACGCATTTCTCGACGCGCTGGTACGCGGCGCTGTTGCAGGACGACGAGCTGATCAACGCAGCGTGGCTGTCACTGCGCATTGCGTTGCTGACCGCGTTCGCTTCGGTGGCGATCGGCACATGGGCCGGCTTCGTGCTGGCGCGCATGGGGCGCTTTCGCGGCTTCACGCTTTATACCGGCATGATCAACGCGCCGCTGGTGATCCCTGAAGTGATTCAGGGCATCTCGCTGCTGCTGCTGTTCGTCGAACTCGGGCAATGGCTCGGCTGGCCGGCGGGGCGCGGGCTCCTGACGATCTGGATCGGCCACGTGATGCTGTGTATGTCGTATGTGGCGATCATCGTGCAGTCGCGCGTGCGCGATCTGCATCCGGCGCTCGAAGAGGCGGCGCTCGATCTGGGCGCGACGCCGCTGCGGGTATTTTTCTCGGTCACGCTGCCGCTGATTTCTCAGGCTCTGGTCGCCGGTTGGCTGCTGTCTTTCACGCTGTCGATCGACGATCTGGTGCTGTCCGCGTTTCTGTCGGGGCCGGGGTCGACGACGCTGCCGCTGGTGGTGTTCTCGCGTGTGCGGCTCGGTTTGAATCCGGAGATGAATGCGCTTGCAACCTTGTTTATCGCAGTGGTTTCGGTCGGTGTGATCGGCGCGAATATCTACATGCAGCGGGCGGAACGCAAGCGGATGGAGATGGCGGTTTAGCCATCTCCCCGGTTCAATCCGTTGGCCGCTCGACAGGCGGTCATTGCCGCGCCAGCATCAGATCCAGGTTCTGAACCGCGGCGCCCGATGCGCCCTTGCCCAGGTTGTCGAACACTGCGGATAGCAGCACCTGTCCGTGCGCGTCGTTGGCGAAGACGGCGACGCGCATATCGTTGGTGCCGTTCAATACCTGCGGATCGAGCTGCTTGAGCGTGCCCGATTCCTGCAGCGACAACACCTGCACGTGCGGCGCATGCGCATAGTGCTGCGCGAGACATGCGTGCAGCGCCGCGCCATCCACGCCCGGTGCAAGCAGCCGCAGCACCAGCGGCACCGTCAGCACGATGCCCTGACGGAACGCGCCATACGACGGCACGAAAACAGGCCGCTGCGCGAGCCCGGCGTGCTGCTGGATTTCCGGCGTGTGCTTGTGTGCGAGTTCCAGTCCATAGACCAGATAGGCCGGCGCGTCGCCGTGGCCTTGCTCTTCGTATCTTTCGACTGCGGTCCGTCCGCCGCCCGAATAGCCGGACACCGCATGGATACTGATCGGGTAGTCGGCCGGCAGCAGCCCCGCCTGCAGCAACGGACGCAACAAGCCGATCGCGCCAGTCGGATAACAACCGGGATTGGTCACGCGCTTCGCATTCGCAATGCGTTGCGCCTGTCCCGGCGCCATCTCCGGAAAGCCGTAGGTCCAGCCGTCTTGTGTGCGGTGCGCGGAACTCGCGTCGATGACCCGCACTTGCGGGTTGACGATGGCGGCGACGGCCTCGCGTGCGGCGTCGTCGGGCAGACACAGGATCGCGATGTCGCAGGCGTTGATCGCTGCGGCGCGACGGCGCGAATCCTTTCGTTCCGCGGCCGGCAGCGTGACCAGTTGCAGGTCGGTACGCCCGCGCAACCGTTCGTGGATCTGCAACCCGGTGGTGCCTTGGTCGCCGTCGATAAAAACCAGGGGCTTGCTCATGTGCGCGAATACTCCGGTGCCTGTGACTGTGCTCGGTCAAAACGATTCGAAGGCCTCCATCATCTGCGCGCTGCTAGAATAGGAAAAGTTGATTTTCATAACGCTGACATTCAGCTTTTCTGAATCTGGGCGATGACATGCGAGAGATCAGTCTGGACCGCCTGCGCACGCTGGTTGCGATTACCGACCGCGGTTCCTTCGCCGAAGCGGCCCGCGCGCTGAATCTCGCGCCGCCGACGGTCAGCCTGCATATCGCGGAACTCGAAGAGCGCATCGGTGCGCCGCTGTTGACGCGCAAACGCGGCGACGTGCGGCCGTCGGCAATCGGCGAGGTGCTGGTTGAGCGCGCGCGGCGTCTGTTGGCCGACGCGGAACAGGCGCTCGACGATGTGCAGCGGCAGGTGCAGGGGCTGGCGGGACGCGTGCGGATCGGTGCGTCGACGGGGGCGATCGCGCATCTGTTGCCGCGGGCGCTGGAAGTGCTGCGTCAGAATCATCCCGCGATCGACGTGCAGGTTGCGGTGCTGACTTCGCAGGAAACGCTGACGCGGCTGGCCGATGGCACGATGGATGTCGGGCTGGTTGCGCTGCCTCAGCCGCCGGTGGCGGGGCTTGCGATCAAACCGTGGCGTCGCGATCCGGTGATGGCTTTCGTGCCGTCGCACTGGAAGTGTCCGGCGCGCGTCACGCCCGAGTGGCTTGCGGCTCAGCCGCTGATTCTTAACGATGCGACCACGCGTTTGTCGCGGCTGACTTCGGAGTGGTTTGCGGCGGGCGGTCATCATCCGACGCCGCGCATCCAGTTGAACTATAACGACGCGATCAAGAGTCTGGTTGCGGCGGGTTATGGCGCGGCGTTGCTGCCGCATGAGGCGAGTACGCCTTCACCCGATGAACGCGTGACGATGCGGCCGTTGCGGCCTTCGTTATGGCGGCGGCTTGGTGTCGCGCATCGTTCGGACTACGTCGAGCGGTCTACGCAGCACGTGCTCGATGTGTTGGCGGAGTTGCGTGTGGCGTAACGAGCGATGGCTGGCGCGAGCTTTCGACACACGAAAATTCTGAAAATCGTGCGCAGGCGTGATTTTAGCGGGTTCAGGTGCACTCTCAAAAAAAGTCCGTGCCTATACTTTGCGTCGCCGTCGAAACAACGACGGTCGGGTTTAGCAGCCTGGTCGGACAGTGCAGTGCGCGCCTGCTGCGGCAGGCCGTGCGCTTGTCATCGCGTGTGCCTGTGGGCGGGCCGTGATGGGGGAGCCGAAAGGCTCGCCGGGATGCCTGTCCTCCGGTCTGCTAACCCTGTCAACGTGCCCGCTCGCCCTGCGCAAAAGGGGTGACCCGGGCCTTGTTCGAAGGGAGGCAGCACCATGACTCAACAACTCACGCTCGAAACCCTGCAATCGCTGACGCACGACCAGCTGGCGCGCCGTCTCATTCTGCTGGGCCGCGTGAACGCCACCGCGATGCAAAACGCGGAGCGCTTCAGCAACGAAGCCGCGACGATTGCCGCACTGGCACGCGCGATCCGGCAGCAGGGCGCATCGCTGATCGA
>DATLOW010000527.1:0-2439 GCA_035536055.1 Paraburkholderia sp.
GTGTGGGTGCCGGCACACTGGGCATAAGCGGATATAAGCAGCACAGCAACGCAGGAGGAGCAGCAACAGGCGGGAGCCGGTCAAAAACCGGCTCCCGCTTTTTTTGCGTCTACCGTCGGCAAGGCTCGGCAGCGCGCCCCCACAACCCCGCTTTGCGAGCTATAATTCGCCTTGACATGCAACCAAATGGTTACCTATTATTCAATGGACGACGACGCTGTGTTCCGCGCATTGGCCGACGCCAGCCGCCGCCTGCTGCTCGACCGGTTGCACGCGCAAAGCGGCCAGACGCTCGCGCAACTGTGTCAGGGGCTCGACATGTCGCGCCAGGCAGTGGCCAAGCATCTGACGATTCTCGAGCAGGCGAATCTCGTGTCGTCTAAACGGGAGGGGCGCGAAAAGCGCCACTTTTTGAATCCAGTGCCGATCAACGAGATTGCCGAACGCTGGATCGGCAAATTCGAGCGACCGCGGCTCGCGGCGCTGTCGGAACTGAAACAGACGCTCGAGGGCCTCGATGGCGGGCCCATCGAATAAGGCCGCCGTGCCGTGAAGCCGGCGCGGGCGGCCGCCCAACACGGAGACATCGCTATGGCAGGCAGCACATTCGTATACGTCACCTACATCCGCACCTCGCCGGAGAAGCTGTGGACAGCGCTGACGAGCCCTGAATTCATCCGGCAGTACTGGTTCGGCATGCATTGCGAGTCGGACTGGCAAACCGGCTCGTCGTGGCAGCTTTCGTTCGCGGACGGGCGGGTGGCCGATAGCGGCGAAGTGGTCGAAAGCACGCCCGGCAAGCGCCTCGCGATTCGCTGGCGCAACGAATTCAGACCCGAGCTGAAAGCCGAAGGCGATTCGCTGTGCGTGATGGAAATCGAAGCGACCGGCGATGCAACGAAACTGACCGTCACGCACTCGATCGACAAGGTCGATTCGCAATTTATCCACGCTGTGTCGGGTGGCTGGCCGCGCATCATGTCGAATCTCAAGTCGCTGCTGGAGACTGGAGATGTTGCACTGGCAAGCAAACCCTGATCAGCGCGCACGCGCGTGGCGCACACGCGCGCTAGTGAGCGTATTGGCCGTCGCCGCGGCGCAGCAAGCCGGCGCGACGGCGATCAGCGTGGATTCGGCCACCTATGGGTCCGAATGCGGCGCGCGGTCCGGCAATCTGACGCGTGATGCCGCCGCGCAATGCAATCGCCACGATACCTGCGCATACGCAGTACATCGTGAGGCCGCGATCACGCGCAACGCGAACGGCCCCGCATGCCGCGGCAGTTTCTCGATCGCTTGGTCGTGTGGCACTGCGCACGCGCACGTTGCGCACCTCGCGGCGGAATCGGGCGACAGCACCGTCGTGATCAGTTGCCTGCTCCCGGCGGGCGCGGGCCACTAACGCCGCAGCGCAGACCGCACCGCTTACTGTGTTCTGCCGGTCATTGCCGGATTGTGTCTGCCGTCGGGACGCACGCGCCGTTACGCTGATCTCCCTCGCAACCGGCATCAGGCCACGGAGACGGCATGACGCAACGCCCGCACGCCGCAAGCGCGTTCGAAGGCTGGGTCCGACGCGTACGCGGCATGCTCGACCTGCCGGCACAGGTGCGCATCGCAGGCGGCCGGCCGTATGCGCTCGGACAGTCGGCGGCACCGGCCGTCGAGATCGTCGTGCGCGACCGCAGCGTGCTGCCGCTGCTGTTCGTATTTCCGGCGACACCGCCGCCGCCCGTGTCGTTCGCGCTGCAGGCGATGCAGCAAAACGGCCTCGAGTCGCTCCGCACGGAGAATCTGCGCCGCCACCATGCGCTGACGCTGCAATGCCGGCTGCAGCGCTTCGAGCACCATGCGCAGCGCATTCGCGAGACGATCGGCGAAACCAACTACCGGATCTGGCGTGTGTATCTTGCGGGGCGCGCGTATGCGTTTGCGGCCGGCACTGCATCGCTGTACCAGATCGTCGGGCAGAAGGCAGGCAGCGCGGCGACCGGTGCAAGCCGGACCACCGCCGCCCTTGCAGCCGAAAACTGTGCTCTTTCAACCGATGCCGCACTGTATCCGTGCGGCACAGCCGGATCGCCCTATTCTGAGCATGCGCCTATCGCGCGCGCGCCCGCCGATGCGGCGCCGCCGCGCAAACGCGCAGCAAACGGAGAATCTGCGTGAGTGATGTGTGTTTGCCTGATGTGTCGGACCCAGCCGAGGCCGGCGGCCGTGCGGCCGGCAGTGTAGCTGGCAGCGCCGCATGGCTGCGCGCGCGCCCCGCGCGGGCCGGCACGCGCAGGTTCGACCGCGCCGACAGCGTCTGCGTCGACGCACTCGGCCGCCCTTTGCAAGACTTGCGGCTGTCGGTGATCGACCAGTGCAATTTCCGCTGTACGTACTGCATGCCGAAAGAGGTATTCACGAAGGACTACCGCTTTCTGAGCGCCGCAG
>DATLOW010000528.1:0-9976 GCA_035536055.1 Paraburkholderia sp.
CTGGCTGCCGTCCGCCTGCGTCAGCAGATAGGCGATCGACGCGCCGTCCTGCAGCGGCACGTTCACCACCTGCTCGGCCGCGCGCGCGTCGACGGTATGGGCCGGGCCGATTGCCAGCGCGCCCCATGCGGCACCATGCAGCAGGGCACGGCGTATGCGGATCGCAAGTTTTAGTGCGAGTTTCATCGGTTTGGTCGATGCGCCACCCGGCGACGCGATAGATGATCAGGGTTGCCAAAATCGCATTGCGGCAATCCGCTGTCAATTGTCTGCGGCTCACGTTAGCCGTTCGGCCAGGGTAAAGCGTGCGGTGAGCGCACCTCGGCGTGATACGACCGCGGTGCGCACCGCTGCGCGCGTCCGGAAGTGTCTTTACACGCGTCTGCCTACGCACCAACCCGGCCATCCGGACGATGCCACGGCGAACGCTTCCTGAGATAATCTGGCGTCTGAACCTTATCTGCGAACCGCTCCCAGCATGGCCCGAACCCCAGCTTCCAGTCCCGCCTCCGGCGCCGCCGCGAACACGCCTGCCGGGCGTGCGCTGTGGCTGCGCGAGCAGCTCGAACGCGCGAACTACGCGTACTACGTGCTCGACCAGCCGGAACTGCCCGACGCGGAATACGACAAGCTGTTCAAGGAGCTGCAGCACATCGAAGGCGAGCATCCCGATCTGATCACGCCCGATTCGCCGACGCAGCGCGTCGGCGGCGAAGTCGCGAGCGGCTTCGAGCCAGTCGTGCACGATCTGCCGATGCTGTCGCTGAACAACGGCTTTGCCGATGAAGACATCGTCGCGTTCGACAAGCGCGTCGCCGATACGCTCGGCGCCGCTGCGGTCGAATACGCGTGCGAGCTGAAATTCGACGGCCTCGCCATTTCGCTGCGCTACGAGAACGGCCGCTTCGTACAGGCGGCTACGCGCGGCGATGGCGCGACCGGCGAGAACGTCACCGAAAACGTGCGCACGATCCGCTCGATTCCGCTGCAGCTCAAAGGCCGCAATCTGCCGAAGGTGCTTGACGTGCGCGGCGAGGTGTTGATGTTCAAGCGCGATTTCGAACGCCTGAATTCGCGCCAGCGCGAGGCCGAGCACCGCGAATTCGCCAATCCGCGCAATGCGGCGGCCGGCAGCCTGCGCCAGCTCGATCCGAAGATCACCGCACAGCGGCCGCTGTCGTTCTTTGCGTATGGCATCGGCGTGCTCGACGGCAGCCCGATGCCGGATACGCACAGCGGGCTGCTCGACTGGTACAGCGGGATGGGCTTGCCGGTCAACGGCGAGCGCGCGGTGGTCAGCGGCGCCGACGGGCTGCTGGCGTTCTTCCGCAAGATCGGCGACAAGCGCGACGGCTTGCCGTACGACATCGACGGCGTGGTCTACAAGGTCAACCGGCGCGACGAGCAGGACCGGCTCGGCTTCGTGTCGCGCGCGCCGCGCTTTGCGCTTGCGCACAAGTTCCCCGCGCAGGAGGCGCTGACGAAGCTCGTCGCGATCGACGTGCAGGTCGGCCGCACCGGCGCGATCACGCCGGTCGCGCGGCTCGAGCCGGTGTTCGTCGGCGGCGCGACGGTCACCAATGCGACGTTGCACAACGAAGACGAAGTGCGTCGCAAGGACATCCGCATTGGCGACACGGTGATCGTGCGGCGCGCCGGCGACGTGATTCCGGAAGTGGTCGGCGCGCTTGCCGAACGGCGGCCGGCCGATGCGAAAGAATTCGTGATGCCGACTCACTGCCCGGTGTGCGGCTCCGCGGTCGAACGGCTGCCCGACGAGGCGATTGCGCGCTGCACCGGTGGCCTGATCTGTCCGGCGCAGCGCAAGCAGGCGCTGTGGCATTTCGCACAACGCCGCGCGCTCGATATCGACGGGCTCGGCGAAAAGATCATCGACCAGCTGGTCGAGCAGAATCTGGTGCGCACGCCGGCGGATCTGTTCAATCTCGGTTTCGCGACGCTTGCCGCGCTCGACCGGCTGGCGGACAAATCCGCGCAGAACCTGCTCGATTCGCTTGAAAAGGCCAAGCACACCACGCTTGCACGCTTTATCTACGCGCTCGGCATCCGGCACGTCGGCGAATCGACCGCGAAGGATCTGGCCAAACACTTCGGCTCGCTGACGCCGATCATGGATGCGTCGCTCGAAGAACTGCTCGAGGTCAACGACGTCGGGCCGGTGGTGGCCGAGGCGATCCATCAGTTCTTCGCCGAGGAGCACAACCGTACGGTAATCGAGCAGTTGCGCGCGCCCGGTAAGGTAACGTGGCAGGAAGGGCCGCCCGCGCCGAAGGCGCCGCAGGGCGTACTGGCCGGCAAGACAGTCGTGCTGACCGGCACACTGCCGAACATGGGGCGCGACGAGGCAAAGGAACTGCTCGAAGCGGCCGGTGCGAAAGTAGCCGGGTCGGTATCGAAAAAGACCGACTACGTGGTGGCCGGCGCGGAAGCGGGCAGCAAGCTCGCCAAGGCAGAGGAACTCGGCATCCCGGTACTCGACGAAGAAGGTATGCGCAAGCTTGTGGAGAGGCACACAACATGATTCGCGAAATTCTGAAGATGGGCGATCCGCGTCTGTTGCGAATTGCCAAGACCGTCGACCATTTCGACACGCCCGAACTGCACGACCTGATCAAGGACATGTTCGAAACGATGCACGATGCGAACGGCGCGGGGCTCGCCGCGCCGCAGATCGGCGTCGACCTGCAGGTCGTGATTTTCGGTTTCGGCCATAGCGAGCGCTATCCGGACGCGCCGCCGGTGCCCGAAACCGTGCTGATCAATCCGACCATCACGCCGGTGTCGCAGGACATGGAAGAGGGCTGGGAGGGCTGCCTGTCGGTGCCGGGGCTGCGCGGCGTCGTCAATCGCTTTTCGATGATCCGTTATCACGGCTTCGACCAGTTCGGCAAACCGATCGATCGCGTCGCCGAAGGGTTTCACGCGCGCGTCGTGCAGCATGAATGCGACCACCTGATCGGCAAGCTGTATCCGATGCGGATTACCGATTTTTCGAAATTCGGCTTTACCGAAGTGCTGTTTCCGGATCTGGATCCGAAGAGCGACGATTGACGGTGCGCGCGTAGGTGTGTGCGACGCAGTGTGTCGAGCGTCGCGCGCGGGCTGAGCCGAGGCCTGGCGCTCTGCATGCAAAATGCCCGCGTTCGGTGAACGCGGGCTTTGTTGTGTTAGCCACCTCGCGTGCGATAACGGCAGCAGCGCCGGCCTTTGTATCGGCATCAGCATCGGCATCGGCATCGGCAGCCGCGGCCGCGACTCAGCGCCAGCGGATCAGAAGGTCTCGTCAACCGACAGATAACGCCATTGCCCCTGCGGCAATGCGCCCAGCGCGACCTTGCCCATCCGCACGCGCTTGAGTCCGACCACGCGCAGCCCGACCAGCTCGCACATGCGGCGAATCTGTCGCTTCTTGCCTTCGCGCAGCACGAAGCGCAACTGCTCGCCGTTCTGCCAGCTGACCATCGCGGTCTTCAGCGGCACGCCGTCGAGCTCGAGGCCATGCCGCAGCTGCGCAAGGCTTTCGAGCGGAAACTGCGCATCGACATTGGTTTCGACGTCGCCATACGCGACACGCACCAGATACTCCTTGTCGACTTCCGAATGGCCGCCGATCAGCTGCTTGGCGACGCGGCCGTCCTGGGTCAGCACCAGCAGGCCGGTCGAATCGATGTCGAGGCGTCCGGCGGGCGCGAGCTGCCGCAGATGCGACGGCGCAAAGCGGATCTCGGAACGGTCGCCTTCCCAGTGGTTGGCCGGCGTGATCAGCGTGATGGCCGGCTCGTAGCCGTCTTCCGCCTGACCCGACACAAAGCCGACCGGCTTGTGCAGCAGGATCGTGACCGAGCGTGCCTGTGCTGCTTCGGCGGCCGGATCGATGTCGATGCGTGCATCGGGGCGGACCTTGGTGCCAAGCGTATCGATGCGCTCGCCGTCGACCAGCACCCAACCTTTTTCGATCCACTCGTCGGCTTCGCGGCGCGAGCACAGGCCGAGTTCGGACATCAGCTTGGACAGGCGCAGCGAGCCGGGCGCGTCGTGGCGTTCGCGGTGCGGCGCGCTGGCGTGCGCGTCGGTGTCGTGGTCGCGATCGTTGTTGCGATCGTTGTTGCGTGGCGCAGGCCGGCCGGGGGCGGCGCTGCGTGCGCGCTTCGCTTCGGGTTCGCTGTGCTGCTGGCGCTGTGCATAGTCGCCCTTGATGGGGCGGGCGAAGCTGCGCGCGCCGCGCTCGTCGTCCGTGCCGCGTGCGGCGCCGTAGGGCCTCTGTTGCCCGGCGTCGCCCGCGCTGCGTGTGGAGCGGGGACGTTCATTGCGGTCAGTGCCTGCGCGCGGCGCGCGATCTTCCGCGCCGGTGCGCGAGCGGAAGCCGCGCGAGTCGTCGCTGGCGCGTGCGCGCGGCGGGCGTTCGTCGCCGGGCGGGCGCGAACGTGGTCCACGGGCATCATCGCCAGTGCGCGGGCGGAAGCCGCGCGAGTCGTCGCTGGTGCGTGAGCGCGGCGGGCGGTCGTCGCCAGCGGCGCGCGAACGTGGCCCGCGCGCATCCTCGCCAGTGCGTGGGCGGAAGCCGCGCGCGTCGTCACCGGTCCGCGAACGCGGCGCGCGTTCGTCGCCAGCCCGTGCCCGCGGCCCGCGCGCATCGCCGGCCGTCGCCACACGGCCAGGCCGATCCGCCTTCGCTGCGCCCGCAGCGCCAGTCCTCACCTCGCGCCTGCCGGTTGCCGTGCCGCTATCCTTCGCCTTACCGCGCGGCGCGGCACCACCGCTGCCCGCAGCACCCTTCGCCGCGGCCGCACCCCGTGCGCCCGCGCCCGCCCCAACCGGCTTGGGCGCACGCACCGGCTTGCGCGCCGACGGACTGCCGGCACGAACCGGGGCGCGTTCGGCCGAAGCCGGCCGCGGATGCTTGGCTGTTAACTTTGCTCGCATGAAATCTCACACTGCGATCGCGCGCAGCAGTTCTGTTTCGACCTGGATTTGACGCCGGTTGTCGGACAGGCCGTGGCCGTCGAGCAGAAACACGTCTTCGACGCGTTCGCCGAGCGTATTGATCCGCGCCGCGTGGACGCCGACCCGGTGCTCGGCCAGCACGCGCGCGATCGAATAAAGAAGGCCCGGCCGGTCGTTGGCCGACACGGACAGGATGTAGTACTGGCCGCGCTCGTCGGCCCGAAGGTCGACGCGCGGCGTGATCGGAAACGTGCGCGACAGCCGCGACAGCCGTCCCTTCGACGGCTCCGGCAGCAGCGTGCCCGCCGCATTGAGCCGGTGCGCCAGCTCCTGCTCGACGAGATTCGCGATGTCGCGATAATGCACGTCCTGCTCGGTATGCGCGACGATAAAGTTGTCGAGCGCGTAACCGTGCTGCGTCGTGCTGACGCGCGCATCGAGCACCGACAGCCCGTTGCGGTCGAAATACGCGCAGATGCCGGCGAACAGGTCGGGGCGGTCCTTCACATAGACCAGCACCTGCAGCGCCTCGCCGATCGGCGACGGCCGCGCGCGGACGATCGGCGTTTCAGTCTCGATATGGCGGTACAGCACGCGCGTCTGCCATGCGATATCGGCCGCGTCGTGACGCAGGAAGTAGCCGACGTCGAGCTTGTCCCACAGCACCTTGTGCGCGTATTCGGGCACCGTCTCGAGACGCAGCAGCGCGAGCGCTTCTTCCTTGCGCGTATTCGCTTCCGAATGCGTATCGGGCCGCGCACCGCCCAGCACCGACAGCGTTACGCGATACAGGTCTTCGAGCAGCTTGCCTTTCCACGTATTCCAGACCTTCGGGCTGGTACCGCGGATATCGGCTACCGTCAGCAGGTAGAGCGCGGTCAGATGCCGCTCGTCGCCGACCAGTTCGGCGAACCGTTTGATCACTTCCGGGTCGCTCGTATCCTGCTTTTGCGCGACCTGGCTCATCGTCAGATGCTGCTCGACCAGCCAGACGACCAGCGCGCTATCGGCTTCGTTCATCCCGTGTTCGCGGCAGAAGCGCCGCGCGTCGGCCATGCCGAGCTTCGAATGGTCGCCGCCGCGGCCCTTCGCGATGTCGTGGAACAGCGCCGCCACGTACAGCACCCACGGCCGCTCGAAGTTCGAGATCAGCTGGCTGCAGAACGGATATTCGTGCGCGTGCTCGGCAATCGCGAAGCGCCGCAGATTGCGCAGCACCATCAGGATGTGCTGGTCGACCGTGTACACGTGATACAGGTCATGCTGCATCTGTCCGACGATGCGGCGGAAATTCAGCAGATAGCGGCCGAGCACGCTGGTCTGGTTCATCAAACGGAACGCGTGCGTGATGCCCTGCGGCTCCTTCAGGATTTCCATGAAGAGCCGCCGGTTTTCCGGATCGCGGCGCCAGCGCTGGTCCATCTTGTCGCGCGCGTTGTACAGCGCGCGCAACGTGCGCGCCGACAAGCCCTTCACGCCGGGTGTGGCTTCGTACAGCAGGAAAGCTTCGAGAATCGCGTTCGGGTGACGCTCGAACACGTCGTCGGTGGCGATTTCGAGCATGCCTTGCTTCTCGACGAAGCGTTCGGAAATCACCCGCGTCACACCGCTCGTGCTCGGAAACAGCTGCGCCTCGATGTTCTGGATCAGGATCGTCGCGAGCTGTGTGACGGCTTTGGCCGCCCAGTAGTAGCGGCGCATCAGCTGCTCGCTGGCGCGCTTGGTGGCGGTCGCCTTGAAGCCGAATGTCTCGGCGAGCGGCGTCTGCAGGTCGAACACGAGGATGTCCTGGCGGCGCCCGGCGAGCACGTGCAGCCGCGCGCGCAGCGTTTTCAGGAAGCCCTCGTTGCGGCGCAGTTCGCTCGCTTCGCGGCTGGTAATCAGGCCGCGCGCTTCCAGCTCGCGCCAGCTGCTGCCGAAGCCGGCAGCGCGCGTGACCCACAGAATCAGCTGCAGGTCGCGCAAGCCACCAGGGCTTTCTTTCACGTTCGGTTCGAGCGAGTAGGGCGTGTCCTGGAATTTCGCATGACGCTGGCGCATTTCCAGCACTTTTGCCTGAAAGAAAGCGCGCGGATCGAGTGCGTCCTGGTAGCGCAGCGCGAAACTCTCAAACAACGCGGTGCTGCCGCAGATGCTGCGCGCTTCCAGCAACGACGTGCGCACGGTCACGTCGTTGGCCGCTTCTTCGATGCATTGCGACACCGTACGCACGCTGCTGCCGAGTTCGAGCCCGAGGTCCCACGCGAGGCCGATGAACTTCTCGATGCACGCTTCGCTGCCGGGCGGCGTGGCGTCGGGCAGCAGCACCAGAATGTCGATGTCGGAATGCGGCGCGAGTTCGCCGCGCCCGTAGCCGCCTACCGCGACTAGCGCGAACGACGCGGACAGCTCGCAGGCCGACCATGCGCTACGCAGCGCGTCGTCGGTGATGCGGGCCAGCGCGTGCATCGGCGCATCGACGTTCGATGCAGTCTTGAAGCGCTCCAGCAACGGATTCTTGGCCACTTTGTAGTCCGCCTTCAGCGACGTGGCATCGGAATGGGCGACTGGAACGCTACTCATAGGCGGGTGGCAAAAGAGGTGGAAATCAGGCGGTGGCGGCGGCCACGATCTGCGGCCGGGCCGGCGTGCCGGCCGAGACGGTCAGCACTTCGTAGCCGGTTTCGGTGACCAGAATCGTGTGTTCCCATTGCGCGGACAGGCTGCGGTCTTTGGTCTTCACGGTCCACTGGTCGGGCATCGTGCGGATGTCGCGGCGGCCCGCGTTGATCATCGGTTCGATCGTGAAGATCATGCCGGTTTGCAATTCGATGCCGGTGCCCGGACGGCCGTAGTGCAGCACCTGCGGGTCGTCGTGGAACACGGTGCCGATGCCGTGGCCGCAGTATTCGCGCACGACGCTGTAGCCTTGCGCTTCCGCATGCTTCTGGATCGCATGGCCGATGTCGCCCAGATGCGCGCCGGGACGCACCTGCTCGATGCCGAACCACATGCATTCGTAGGTGGTCTGCACGAGGCGCTTCGCGAGGATCGAGCCTTCGCCGACGATGAACATGCGGCTGGTATCGCCGAAAAAGCCGTCCTTGATCACCGTGACGTCGATATTCAGCGTATCGCCGTTTTTCAACACCTTGTCGCCGGGAATGCCGTGACAGATCACGTCGTTGACCGACGTGCAGACGGATTTCGGATACGGCGGGTAGCCGGGCGGCTGGTAGTTCAGCGGTGCGGGAACCGTGCCTTGCACGTTCACCATGTATTCGTGACACAGACGGTCGAGTTCGCCGGTGGTGGTGCCGGCCTGCACGAACGGCGTGATGTAGTCGAGCACCTCGCTCGCGAGCTTGCCGGCGACACGCATCTGTTCGATGTCGTGTCCGTTTCTGAGTGTGATAGCCATGATTTGCGCCTGAATATTGCGCCTGAAATGCGATTTATTCCGTAATTATCGCACCATCTTGCGGGGGGCGCTGGTTTTTGCGGGCTGGGCGAGGTGAGCGCGGGCCGGGTCTGGCGAGTGTCGGCGCGTAGGTGCTGCGAAGGTGCCAGGTCGGTGCCGGGTAGGTGCAGGTGCCCGCTGGACGCACGCAGGGGCCGCGCCGACACCGTCAGGTGCGCCCGCCGCTGATTTCGGGATCACCGGACGAGTTGAGTGGTGCAATAGTCGCGTGCTATAATCTCCGGCTAAGTCGCGCTCCATGTTCGGTTTTTGTGCATAAAGGCTTGTCCATCAAGGCATCGCCAGCGTGCTCAGCAGGAACATAGAAGCGGCTAACTCGCAAGCCGGCGCACCCAGGGTGTTCGCGGCGTCCGATTTCTCGTCAGTGGCAACGTGCCGTGCGCTCGCCGTTTCGCGCGGAACGCGGCACCACGCAGGGAAGCGGCGCAGGCGAATACGGCAGCCGGCTTAAGACCCAACCCTCGCGGAGAATTTCATGGCAGTTACCATGCGTCAAATGCTGGAAGCCGGTGTCCACTTCGGTCACCAGACGCGCTTCTGGAACCCGAAGATGGCCCCGTTCATTTTCGGCCATCGCAACAAGATTCACATCATCAACCTCGAAAAGACGCTGCCGATGTACAACGACGCGCTGAAGTACGTGCGTCAGCTGGCAGCCAATCGCGGCACCATCCTGTTCGTCGGCACCAAGCGTCAGTCGCGCGACACGATCGCTGAAGCAGCGGCGCGCGCCGGCATGCCCTTCGTGAACGCCCGCTGGCTCGGCGGCATGCTGACCAACTTCAAGACGCTGAAGGTATCGATCAAGCGCCTGAAGGACATGGAAGCAGCGGTCGAGGCAGGCGAGCTCGAGAAGATGAGCAAGAAAGAAGCGCTGCTGTTCGAGCGTGAAATCGCCAAGCTGCAAAAGTCGATCGGCGGCGTGAAGGACATGGGCGGCATTCCGGACGCGATCTTCGTGGTCGACGTCGGTTATCACAAGATTGCCGTGACCGAAGCGAACAAGCTGGGCGTGCCGGTTATTGCGGTGGTCGATACGAATCACTCGCCGGAAGGCGTCGATTACGTGATCCCGGGCAACGACGACGCGAGCAAGGCCGTCACGCTGTACGCGCAAGGCGTGGCCGACGCTATCCTTGAAGGTCGTGCGAACGCAGTCAACGAAGTGGTGCAGGCAGCCCGCGGTGACGACGGCGACGAGTTCGTCGAGGTCAACGGGGAGGCGTAATACCACCCCGTGTCCGGCAAAAAAGGGGGCTTGCGAGAGGCCCCTTTTTTTTAAGCTGCGACAAATCGTAACAACACAAGTGCTGTAAATCTGGCAGGGCGGTGCGTCGTAGCGCCGCACAACGAATTCCCGCCGTCGCTCGCGCCATGTAGAAGGCGCGGGCGGCGTGTCAAAGACAGACTCAAGGAGCAAATGATGGCGGCAATTACCGCAAGCATGGTTGCAGAACTGCGCGCGAAGACCGATGCGCCGATGATGGAATGCAAGAAGGCGCTGACCGAAGCCGACGGCGACATGGCGCGTGCGGAAGAACTGCTGCGCGT
>DATLOW010000529.1:0-7276 GCA_035536055.1 Paraburkholderia sp.
GCCGGTGCAGCGGCACAGGTTGCCGGTCAGCGCGTTGGCCACCTGCTCGCGGCTCGGCACGGTGCGGTTCGCGCACGCGTATTCGTGGCCGTGCTTCTTGTACAGCGCCCACATCGACATCACAAAGCCCGGCGTGCAGAAACCGCATTGCGAACCGTGGCATTCGACCAGCGCTTCCTGCACCGGGTGCAGCGAGCCGTCGGGCTGGCGCAGGTCTTCGACGGTGAACAGTGCGCGACCGTCGAGCGTCGGCAGAAACTGGATACACGCGTTGACCGCCTTGAAGCTGACGCCGCCCAGCTCGTCGCGCTCGCCGACCACAACGGTGCACGCGCCGCAGTCGCCTTCCGCGCAGCCTTCCTTGGTGCCGGTGCAGCGCGCGTCCTCGCGCAGGTATTGCAAAACGGTGCGGGTGACGGGCGCGTCGCTGATTTCGCGGATCGCGTTGCGGTGGTAGAAGCGGATCGGCTGGTTCATGTCTCGTGCTCTGGGGTGCGCTTTGGGAGTGCTTTTGCGGTCCCGCGCAGCATGGGAGGGAGATGCGGCGGGCATGGGTTGAACGCTATCACCTCAAATTGCGCGAACCCATAGGCGGGAGAGCATGCAGCACATATGGCCAGCGCGATATTGAGATGGAAAACGGAGCTAGTCAGCTTATAGTAGGGCGTCCGTTTTCGATTGTTTTTTTAATTTATGCGCCGATTCGGTCACGAATGGACACGGGCATCGTGCTCCCCGGCGTCGGTCAATGCCGGTCAGGTCGGCTAGGTACGGTCCGTCTGAGGCGGAGTTGGTGGCGCAATCGGGGCGGCTTTAAAGATCCGGTCCGGGCCGACGGACAACATGCCACCCGCCCACTCGGCACACAGATCGGCATGCAGGTCCTGAGCGATCCGGCTTCGGTGCAAATCCAGCGCTGCTTTCATTGCCGTAGCGATCCGGTCGATGATCTGTTCGGGACGCTCCACCAGGCATATGTTTCGTCCGAAGTCATGCAACGCCTTGCGATCCGGATAGCGTTTCGACTTTTCCCGCTGCAGCTTCAATGCGGGCGTTCGATCGGTTAAGGTGCGGCCCGATTGCGGATCGACGACCGGATACACCGAGGTGGTGACGACGTCATAAAGCGGCGACAACGCAGGCGCTTCACCGTGTGGGTGGTCGTAGAGCAAACCGAAATTCTTCAGATGCGCGTCGCCATTGCGCACCATCACCGATAAGGTCACGTATTCGAAGAGTCGCATCAGACTTTCGGTACGATTTTCGCGGCAGTACAGCGCTACGGTCCTTGCAATGTCGGAATACGAGCCCTCGTACTTTTCGTTGGCCGTGCGCAGCGTCAGCGCAGCCATGTCTTCAAAGCCCAGTTGGACCTGCGCGTCACTTGCCAGATCGAAGCGCCGCATCACGAACAGACTGCCGTCGTCCGAAAGCCAGAAGTCGGGCACGCGGATTCCGGCTAGCCGCGCGGCCTCCATGCAGAGGAATTCGTTTTGAGCGAGGTTCGGATAGTCGTCGCCTGCGGCCTTGACGATCAGATCGGGGATCACGGCTCCCGATTTTTCGCTGACCGTTGCTGCATCGTCTGTGCGCGTCTCACGTTTCGCTACCGCATCGGCATCAGGCAGCATCACCTTAGGCTGAAAGCCCGAAATGCCCGAACGCACATACACGTCGACCAGAAAATCGAACAGCTCGTCGCTGCCGCCCGATTTCAGCAGCGTGCCTAATCCCACCTCCGCCTTGACCGGCTCGGGCGCGTCGTTCGGCTCGCGATACCGAAGGCGCCCGATCTGGTTCTGGCCGGTGAGGGCCAACAACCTCATGTCGTCCAGCTTGACGAACTTTCCGAAGCGCTCTCTGAGCTTGTCGAGCAAAAACCCTTCCGGCCGATTCATCGCGAACACGGCCGGAAGTACCGTCTCGGCATAGCTTTCCGCGCGAATCGGCATCAGCATGGACACCTCGCGCTCGCGTTGCGCGGTCGTATAGTTGAAAGAGAAGCGCGATTCCTTGACGAGATCGCCAGCGTCTCCTTGCGGAACGTTCACGACGAGGCGCTTGATCCTGTCGTTATTCATTTTGCAGCATGGCCTTGACCTGATCATAGTCAGGCCGATCGGAGACGATCAGCAACCCTTTTCCGAGCGCACCGAGCGCTCGCATAATGACGTGTAAGCCGACGTTCTCGCCGCGCTCCAGTTGGGTGATCGTCTCGCGCCGCACGCCAGCATGTTCTGCGATCCAGCCTTGCGTGCGCTTGAGTGCACGACGCTCGGCGCGGAATTGCGCACCGAAATCTGCCGGTGTGAGTGCTCCGATCAAAATGTTAGCCATAGCGCACATTTTTCGGTTTTGATGGAAAAATGTTAGTTTAAACTAACATTTCTGGCAAGGTAGCCGCTACCGAACTCGACCTCTGGCGCGTCGGGTGAACGACCGTTATCGGCGTTATTTTTAAGCACCCTCTCCATCCCAACCGGTTCCATGGGAAAATAACGAACTTCCGCTGTTTTCAAGTCTCGTTTTCCCTATGTCCTCCGACTCAGCCGCGCCGCGCAGTGAGTTTGCAATCACGTTGCAGATCATTCCGGTCGTTTTCTTCACTTTTCTCTGCTACCTGACGATCGGCATTCCGCTCGCCGTGTTGCCGGGCTATGTGCACGACGATCTCGGTTTCAGCACGATCGTCGCCGGCCTCGCAATCAGCGTGCAGTACCTCGCCACGCTGGCGTCGCGGGCGCTCGCCGGCCGTCTGGCCGATTCGCTCGGGCCGAAGAAAACCGTATCGACCGGTCTGACTGCCTGCGGCATCAGCGGCGTCGCGCTGCTCTTCGCCGCGCTGTGCGGCCATTGGCCCGCGCTCAGCATCGCGCTGCTGGTGGCGAGCCGGCTCGTGCTCGGCGTCGGCGAAAGCCTGAGCGGCACCGGCGCGATTCTGTGGGGCATCGGCCGCGTCGGCACCGCGAATAACGCGCGCGTGATCTCATGGAACGGCATCGCTACCTACGGCGCGCTCGCCATCGGCGCGCCGCTCGGCGTCGGGCTCGCACACGCAATCGGCTTTGCGGCACTCGGCATCGCGGTGATCGCGCTGGCGGCCATCGGCTATGCGCTCGCGCGCCTCGTGCCGGCCGTGCCGGTGGTGCACGGCGAACGGATGTCGTATCGCAGCGTGTTCATGCGCGTGCTGCCGCATGGCCTCGGCCTCGCGCTCGGCTCGGCCGGCTTCGGCTCGATCGCCACCTTCATCACGCTGTTCTATGCGGCGCGGCACTGGCCGAACGCGGCGCTGTCGCTGACGCTGTTCGGCACGATGTTCATCGGCGCGCGTCTGCTGTTCGCCAATACGATCCAGACCTATGGCGGGTTTCGCGTCGCGATTGCGTCGTTTATTTGCGAAGGTATCGGCCTGCTGATGCTGTGGCTCGCGCCGGTACCGCACGTTGCGATGGCCGGCGCCGCGCTGACCGGCTTCGGTTTTGCGCTGGTGTTCCCGGCGCTCGGCGTCGAGGCAGTCGGACTCGTGCCGCCTGCGAGCCGCGGCGCGGCATTGTCCGCGTATTCGGTGTTTCTGGATTTGTCGCTGGGGATTACCGGGCCGCTCGCCGGTTATATCGCCGGAGAATTCGGCTACCGGTCGGTGTATCTGTTCGCAGCGCTTGCCGCCGCGGCGGCCGTCGGCCTGACCGCGATGCTGCATCAGCGCAGCATGCGCGGGCGCGGCACGTCGGCCGCGCTGTAGGCGGCGTGCGGAAAACGCGCACCGCCGCCCTGTTCGCCTGAGCCGCTACGCGCGCGGCTCCGCCTTCACGCCGCCCGACAGCGATTTCTCCAGCGCCGCCACGCCGGCAGGCAAATCGATCGCCACACCCAGATCGACCATGGTCCGCCCGAGCGCATGCACGGTGCGGAACAGGTTGTGTTCGCGGCACTGCTCGCCCATCTGGCCGATACGCACGATCGGCAAACCGAACGAGCCTGAGATTTCCACCTGATGGTGCCGCGAGATATGCCCGCAGATATCGCCCGGGCTCAGGCTCTGCGGCACTTCGATGCCGACCACTGAATTGAGCCGGCATGCCTGCGGCGTCCACAGCCGCAAGCCCATCGCGCTGATCGACTCCTGCAGCGCCAGCGAGCACTTCAGATGTCGCGCGAAACGCTTCTCCAGCGTCTCCGCGCACACCAGCCGCAGCGCTTCATGCAGCGCAAGCACGCCCGACACCGGCGCGGTGTAGTGATAGCCCGCGTTGTGCCAGAAATGTTCGGCGAGCGACGCGTCGAGACACCAATGCGCATTCGCCTGCGAGCGGCCCTTCACGCGCTCCCACGCGGCATCCGAGAACGCGATCAGCGACACACCGGGAATCGACGACAAGCCCTTCTGCCCGCCGGTGATCACCGCGTCGATACCCCACGCATCCATCTCGAGCGGCATCGTGCTGAGCGTGCACACCGCATCGACGACGACCAGCGCGCCGGCTGCCTTCGCGAGCCCGGCAATCTCGCGCAGGTGATGGTTCCACACGGTATTCGACGTCTCGCCCTGCACGATCGTCACGACCTCGGGCCGCTCGCGCGCGATCGCCGCGGCGACGTCTTCGAGACTTGCGACGGTACGGTCCGGCACTTCGAGCAGCGACACCTGCGCGCCGACGCGGCGGCCCATCTCCGCCATCCGCTCGCTGAAAAAACCATTGCGGATCGACAGCATCCGCGTGCCTTGCCAGGCGAGATTCGAGATCGCCATTTCCATCGCCGCGGAGCCCGGGCCCGCGACGCCTAGCACCCACTTCGAATTCGTCTGGAATACGTAGCGCGCCATCGTCTTGACCTGTCCGACCACCTTCGCCATCGTGCCGCCCAGATGATTGATGACGATCGCATTCGCCTTGGCGACGGCGGCGGGAATCGGCACGGGGCCGGCACCCATCATCAGCAGCGGTTCTTCGGGGAGGATGGCGTCGAGCGATTCGACTTCGGGACAGGGGACGGACGTGGTAGTGGACATGATCGGTACGCGTGGAGGCAAAGTAAAAGCGTGCGACAGCATCGAGGCAACGGACCAGCAACCGCCGCATTGCCGCACCAGCGGCTGTCGCCAAACCATGGAAAAGACCGGCCCGCCAGCGTACTGCCGGCGGGCCGATCGTCCGATCATTCACCGATTGGCGCGAATGTGCAAGTTTTTTGACAGCGTGCGGCCTGCGTGCGGATTGCGCGCGCTGCGCGTGCGGCGCTACTTCACCTTGTCCTTGTCGAGCCCCTTGCCGGTCGCCGCGTTATAGCGCTCGACGTAATCGTTCATCAGCTTGCGCACCGCGCGGCCGATCAGCCGGTAGTCCGACTCGTTCAGATTGGCCAGCGACACGCGCCCCGACGGATGCTGCGTGCCGAAGCCACGCCCCGGCAGCAGCACGACGCGCGCCTCGCGCGCGAGCCGGAACAGCAGTTCGGACGGCTGCGTATTCTTCTTGATCCAGTCGACGAAATCCTTGCCATACGCGCGCTCGCCGAGAAACTCGATATCGAGAATCGTGTAGTAGTCGACCTGATTCGGATCGTCGTCGTCGAAGCTGATGCCGACTTCCTCGTACAGCGCACGCTTGCGGCTGCGAATCAGCCGCTTCAGCGCGCACTTGTACGCGTCGGGGGTGTCCATCAGCGAGAACAGCGAGAACAGCACCATCTGCACCTGCTGCGGCGTCGACAGGCCGGCCGTGTGGTTCAGCGCGACGGTGCGGCTGTCGGCCACCAGCCGGTCGATAAACTTCAGCTTGTCGGGCTCGGTGGTGATCGACTCGTAGCGGCAGTGCAGTTCCTTCTTCACATCCTTCGGCAGCTCGGCGATCAGCCGGTCAAGCACGTTGTCGCGATGCGTGGCGATCGTGCCGAGGCGCCAGCCGGTCGCGCCGAAGTACTTCGAATACGAGTAGACGAGGATCGTGTTCTTCGGTGCGAGCGCGAACAGCGATACGAAATCGTCGGCGAAGGTGCCGTACACGTCGTCGGTCAGCAGGATCAGGTCCGGACGCTCCTTGACGATATCGGCGATCTGCTCGAGGCTCGCATCGCTGATCTTCACCGAAGGCGGGTTGCTCGGATTGACGAGGAAGAACGCCTTGACCTTCGGGTCGCGCAGCTTGTCGAGTTCGGCTTTCGAGTACTGCCAGTTCTTTTCGACTTCCGCGTTCAGGTTGACCACGTTCAGCTGATAGTCGTTGAGCCGCGGAATCTCGATATAGGGCGTGAAGATCGGCATGCCGAGCGCGATCGTGTCGCCGGCCTTGATCAGCCGGTTCTCGCGCATCGTATTGAAGATATAGGTCATCGCCGCGGTGCCGCCTTCGACGGCAAACACATCGAACTCGCCGACGAACGGATGCTTGCCGATCATCTCGCGCCGCAGGTACTGCCCGACGATCACTTCCGACATCTTCAGCATCCGGTCGGGCACCGGGTAGTTCGACGCCAGAATGCCCTCGCACATCTCATACAGAAAGTCGCCCGCCGACAGTCCCATCTGGTCGCGCACATACGACACCGCGCCGCGCAAAAAGTCGATGCCGGCCACGCCCCTGTTCTCGCGCAGGAACAGCTCGAAGCGCTCGGTCAGCCCGTCGCGTTTCGGAAAGCCGCCGATGCCTTCCGGCATATGCGCGAACGAGCGCTCGGCCTCGCGCATCGCGAACAGGCCGAGCTGCCAGAAGCCGTGCCGCGGAATGGTGGCGAGAAAGTTCGGATTGCCGCGGCCCGCGTTGAGCATCGCGGAATTCGCCGGACGCTCGACCGCGCCGCCGCCGGCGGCCTTGATCAGTTCGTCCTTCAGCTCGAACGGGCTCAACGCCGCGAGCTTGGCCTGTTCGGTGCTGCCGGATTTGTCCTTTGCCATGGTGCTTTCTCCAGTGAAAGAGACTGCGCTTTGCGACAAGCGCCTTTGCCGCCGGATGCGGCGTCAAACCAGCCCGACCACCAGCGGCCCGAGCAGCGTCAGCAGCACGTTCGCGATCGCATAGGTGATCGCGAACGGCACGGTCGGCACCGCGCTTTCCGCCTTGTCGAGCACGCCGCCGAACGCCGGATTCGCGCTGCGCGAACCGGACAATGCGCCGGCCAGCAGCGCCGCGTTGTCGTAGCCGAGCACGTAGCGGCCGAACAGCATCGTCAGCAGCAGCGGCACCATCGTCACGACTACGCCGAGCAGGAAGATCGTCATGCCGCTTTCCTTGACCGTGACGACTGCCTGCAAGCCCGAGTTGAGCCCGACCACCGC
>DATLOW010000530.1:0-6424 GCA_035536055.1 Paraburkholderia sp.
GAGTACCTCCATGATTACCGTTAACGTCGATTTGGGCGACCGCGCCTATCCGATCCACATCGGCGCCGATCTGATCGGCAAGACCGAACTGTTTGCGCCGCATATCGCGGGCGCGTCGGTCACCATCGTCACCAATACCACCGTCGAGCCGTTATATGGCAATGCGCTGCGCGCCGCGCTGGCGCCGCTCGGCAAGAGCGTGTCCACCGTGGTGTTGCCGGACGGTGAAGCGTACAAGAACTGGGAAACGCTGAACCTGATCTTCGACGCGTTGCTGGGCTCGCGCGCCGACCGCAAGACTACGCTGATCGCGCTCGGCGGCGGCGTGATCGGCGACATGACGGGCTTCGCCGCCGCAAGCTATATGCGTGGCGTGCCCTTCATTCAGGTGCCCACCACGTTGCTGTCGCAGGTCGATTCGTCGGTGGGCGGCAAGACTGGCATCAATCACCCGCTTGGCAAGAACATGATCGGCGCGTTCTACCAGCCGCAAGCGGTGATCGCCGATATCGGCACGTTGCGCACGCTGCCGCCGCGCGAACTGGCCGCGGGCGTCGCTGAAGTGATCAAGACCGGCGCGATTGCCGACGCCGCGTTTTTCGACTGGATCGAGGCGAACGTCGAAGCGCTGAACCATTGCGAGCCGCAGGCGCTCGCAGAGGCGGTCAAGCGTTCGTGCGAGATCAAGGCATCGGTGGTGGCCGCCGACGAACGCGAAGGCGGTCTGCGCGCGATTCTGAACTTCGGCCATACGTTCGGCCACGCGATCGAAGCCGGGCTCGGCTATGGCGAGTGGTTGCACGGCGAAGCGGTCGGCTGTGGGATGGTGATGGCCGCCGACCTGTCGGTGCGGCTCGGTCATCTCGATGAAGCGGCGCGGCAGCGTCTGGTCGCGCTGGTGCAGGCCGCGCACTTGCCGGTACGCGGCCCGGCGCTCGGCGCGGCACGCTATGTCGACCTGATGCGTGTCGACAAGAAAGCCGAAGCAGGCGCGATCAAGTTCATTCTGTTGAAGCGCTTCGGTGAGACGCTGATCACGCGTGCCCCCGACGATGCGGTGGATGCAACGTTAGCCGCGACCGTCGCCACTGCGTAGGTGCGCGTTCGCGTGCGGATCGGGCGACGTGCCGCCCGATCTGCGACAAGCGCGACCGGCACGCCACGCGCAATTGGCGCGCCGGGCACGATCACGATTGCACGAATTCACGTGTGGCGTACCTCGAGGTGCGCAGCAGTAGCAAGCCTCGCAGCTGTCCGCACTTGTTCCGGAGAAGCCGGTGACCGAAAGACGCAGCGACAATCTGAGCGAACCGTACGGCGCGTCGCTGCCTACGGTTGCCGCGCTCGAGGCGCATCTCGCACCGTACGCCGCGCATTCGGCGCAGTCGCGCGGCCGGCGTCACCCGGAGCCGCCGCCGAGCGCGCGCACCGAGTTCCAGCGGGATCGCGACCGCATCGTGCATTCCACCGCGTTTCGCCGGCTCGAATACAAGACTCAGGTTTTCGTCAATCACGAAGGCGACCTGTTTCGCACGCGCCTCACGCATAGCCTCGAAGTGGCGCAGATCGCGCGTTCGGTCGCGCGCAACCTACGCGTCAACGAAGATCTGGTCGAGGCGATTTCGCTTGCACACGACCTCGGCCATACGCCGTTCGGTCATGCCGGCCAGGACGCGCTCAACGAATGCATGCGCGAGCACGGCGGCTTCGAACATAACCTGCAGAGTCTGGCGGTCGTCGACGATCTCGAGGAACACTACGGCGCATTCGATGGCCTGAACCTGTGTTTCGAAACGCGCGAAGGCATTCTGAAGCATTGCTCGCGCGAGCACGCGCGCAAGCTGGGGCCGCTCGGCGAGCGCTTTCTACAGGGGCGGCAGCCGTCGATCGAAGCGCAGATCGCCAATCTCGCCGACGAAATCGCCTACAACAACCATGACGTCGACGACGGCCTGCGCTCCGGCCTGATCACGATCGAGCAACTCGCGGAAGTCGAGTTGTGGCGCGCGCATTACGATGCAGCGCGCGACGACTATCCGCATATCGAAGGCCGCCGGCTGATTCACGAAACGGTGCGCAGAATCATCAATACGCTGATCGTCGATCTGATCGATACGACCACGCGCAACCTGCTGCAGCATGCGCCGCGCTCGCTCGACGAGGTGCGTGCTGCGCCGCCGCTCGTCGGCCATAGCGACGCGGTGTCCGCGCAGGCCACACAACTGAAGCGTTTCCTGTTCAAGAACCTGTATCGGCACTACCGTGTGATGCGCATGGCCAGCAAGGCGCGCCGCGTCGTGAAGGGCCTGTTCGACGCGTTCAGCGCCGACTCGCGGTTGCTGCCGCCCAATTACCAATCAGCGGATCCGCAATTGCAGCCGCGGCTGATTGCCCACTACATCGCGGGCATGACCGACCGCTACGCGCTAAAGGAGTATCAGCGGCTGTTCGTTGTCAGCGATACTTAGCAGGCTAGCGGCGCAGCCGCAGTCGGCACTGCGGCTGCGCCACCGCAATGCTTACGGCGCACATCGCGTGCATCGCCATGCGATGCGTGCGGGCCAGCACCGGCAAGCCCGACCCTGCCTGGCCGACCCTGCACGCCTCAACGGTTGCGCGTAAGCAGCGCACCCGCGATCAGCGCGAGCGCACCGACCACGGCAATGGTCCGCCACGGGTTCTCGTGCACATAATCATCCGCGTCGGCGAGCGCCACTTGCGCGCGATCCCGCACTGCATCGCGGGTATCGTTCAGGCGCGAGCGCGCGTCGTCCAGACGCTTGCGCACCTGGGTGCGCAATGCAGCCGCATCGGCATGCGTGCCGTCGCCGAGGGTGTTTTCGAGTTCCGCCATCAGCGTGCGCAATTCGCTGGCAATATCTTCCGCCGCGTGGCGGCTGTGGCGCGCGATGCGGCGCGCACGACGCGACGTGGTTGCCCAGGATTCGCCGATGGCATCTCGCGTATTCGGTAGTGCTGTCATGGTCGCTCCGTCGATGATGGTTTGATGAAAGCCCGCCTGCAAGCGCGGTAAATACAGCAGGACGCAACTTCGATGCCTGCCGCGCATCCAACCGATCTCACAGCGGACGAACACTTGTGCCGCGCGCGTCTGGGTCAACGGTACAGGGGTTCGCGTGGGCTGATTTGCCGCACGCGCCGCGCGTCGCGCCGATGCTGCGGCATAAATTTCAGCAGCATGCTGCGCCGGGCGTCAAATTTACAACGTTTGCACGCTGCAGACGCCGCATACCGCGTGCGACGTGCCATTGCGTAAAAACGAAAACGCCGCCGCAACTCGTGCGACGGCGTTTGTCCAAGCCCTAAAAACTCGTCTAACCTAGGTTAGAACCGGTAACCGATGCTGACCAGCGTGACGATCGGGTTCAGGCGAATCTTCGTTTCCGACTGCACGTTGAGTGTCCCGACCGGCGTTTGCGCCGCCGTGTTGAGTTTGGCCGTGGTACTGAGCGGCAGGTACGAGATCGAGAAACCGGCGAACCAATGCTCGGTGAACGCGTACGTGAAGCCCGCATTAAACACGGGCACCCACGAACTATCCGTGCTTACAGTGGTCGGACCATGCAGTACGGTTTGCTCGAATGCGCCATTGGTGATCTTCTCGTCGGTGAACCAGACGCGACTCACACCGATGCCGACGTACGGGCGAAACTTCGCTTGCGGCGCGTTGAAGTAGTACTTGAGCAGCAGCGCAGGGCTCCACTGTTTCGCCTCGCCGAGCTTGCCGAACTGAGACAGCGAGCCGGTGCCTTTGAGGTCGAAGGTGGGCGGTACACCGATGTCGAACTGCGCGGCGATGTGGTCGGTGATGAAGTAGCCTGCGGTGAAGCCGACCGTATCGGCCGATCCGGCGTCGGCACCGGTGTTCGGCACGGTGATGTTGACCGGCGAGCCGCCGACGTTTGTCTCCTTCAATGGATCACTACTGGACTGAGGGGCAAGATGGAACCAGCCTGTCGTGACATAGATGCTTCCGGCCGTTTGAGCGTGAGCTGCAGTCGTTACGCATGCGAATGCTGCGGCCCCCGTGATGGCCCGTTTTAATTTCATATGTGCTCCTCTCCTGAAAGGCTCGCACATTATGACTACTACGTTTGAAACAAACCATACGCAGCGGTTAGAGCGTTCTCCCTAGCCACCGCGCGCTTTTTCAGGCTCTAGCCCGCCGCACGGAACATCGCGCCGGATGGGCATTTCGGACCTTCGGGTATGTACCAACGCGATTTTGGATAATCCAGCATGGCACGGCTTGCACGTCTTTATGTTCCCGACCAGCCGCAGCACGTGATCCTGCGCGGACTCGACCAGCAGCCCGCGTTCGTCGACGACCAGGACTACGAGCTTTTCATCGATTGCCTGAAGGCGGCTTCACGCGATCACCACCTTTCAGTTCATGCGTATGCGCTGATGCCCAATGCGGTACAGCTGCTCGTCACGCCGACCGACGAATCGAGCCTGCCCAAAGCGATGCAGGCCGTCGGGCGGCGCTACGTTGCGCATTTCAATCGCCGCTATTCGCGACGCGGCACGCTGTGGGAAGGCCGCTATCGCGCCACGGTAATCGAGGGCGAGCGCTATTTTCTGCTGGCGAGCCGGGTGGTCGAGATGTCGCCGGTGCGCAACCAGCTGGTGGGGACCGCGGAAGACTACCGCTGGTCGAGCTACCGGCATCACATCGGGCTGACGCTCGACAGTCTGATCACCGACCATCCGCTGTACTGGTCGCTCGGCAATACGCCGTTCGAACGACAGCGCGCCTACCGCGAGCTGTGCGAACAGCCGCTCGACGAGCGCGAAGCCAGCCAGCTGCAGCAGGCGACGTTAAAAGGCTGGGTGCTGGGCAGCGACACGTATCGCGAGTGGGCGGCGCGGGCCGCGAACCGGCGGGTGTCGCCGCTGCCGCGCGGCCGGCCCCGCAAGGTGCGCGAGACCCCGCAGACCCAATAAAGCGATAGCGCATCAAGGGTTTGCGCAGCACAACGGCATCCACGTATGCCGTTTTCTTTTGCGTATTTTGAATATGACCCCAATAATCGACGTCAACCATGCACCACATTTGTAATTGGGGATCAATCATCACGTTTTGTTTGCTATTTCATTGATTTGTCGCGTATATTCCGAATTCCGGCGCGCTGGGCGCAGTGCAGCATCGAGCAGCGTCCCGCCCGTCCGCCCGGCGGCAGCAACAGCCTCGCCGCCGGCGGCAACAAGAAAGTGGTTTTAACGGCCGCCCCGGCCCCTGACAGACGGTGTCCCCCATGAACGACCATCAGCAACCGATTTCCACGGTTCCCGCGGCGCAAGGTCTGTACGACCCGCAAAACGAACACGACGCGTGCGGCGTCGGCTTCGTTGCGCATATCAAGGGCAAGAAAAGCCACGAGATCATCCAGCAGGGCCTGAAGATTCTGGAGAATCTCGATCACCGGGGCGCGGTCGGCGCCGATCCGCTGATGGGCGATGGCGCGGGCATCCTGATCCAGATTCCGGACGGCTTCTACCGCGAAGAAATGGCGAAGCAGGGCGTGACGCTGCCGCCGTTCGGCGAATACGGCGTCGGCATGATTTTCCTGCCGAAGGAACATGCGTCGCGGCTCGCCTGCGAGCAGGAGCTCGAGCGCACCGTGAAGGCCGAAGGCCAGGTCGTGCTCGGCTGGCGCGACGTGCCGGTCGACCACAACATGCCGATCTCGCCGACCGTGAAGGCGAGCGAGCCGCTGATCCGCCAGATCTTTATCGGCCGCGGCAAGGACATCATGGTGACCGACGCGCTCGAGCGGAAGCTGTACGTGATCCGAAAGACCGCCAGCCACCGCATCCAGGCGCTGAAGCTGAAGCACGGCAAGGAATACTTCGTGCCGTCGTGCTCGGCGCGCACGATCGTCTACAAGGGTCTGCTGCTGGCGGGGCAGGTCGGCGTGTACTACCGCGACCTGCAGGACGAGCGCGTCGTGTCGGCGCTGGCACTGGTGCACCAGCGCTTCTCGACCAATACCTTCCCGGCATGGGAACTGGCTCACCCGTACCGGATGATCGCCCACAACGGCGAAATCAACACGGTGAAGGGCAACGTGAACTGGCTGAACGCGCGTACCGGCGCGATCGCGTCGCACGTGCTCGGCGACGATCTGCCGAAGCTGTGGCCGCTGATCTACCCGGGCCAGTCCGACACCGCATCGTTCGACAACTGTCTCGAACTGCTGGTGATGGCCGGCTACCCGCTCGTCCACGCGATGATGATGATGATCCCGGAAGCCTGGGAACAGCACACGCTGATGGACGACAACCGCCGCGCGTTCTACGAATACCACGCCGCGATGATGGAGCCGTGGGACGGCCCCGCCGCGATCGCGTTCACCGACGGCCGTCAGATCGGCGCGACGCTCGACCGTAACGGTCTGCG
>DATLOW010000531.1:0-3388 GCA_035536055.1 Paraburkholderia sp.
CGAGTTGCGCGACGTGTTCACGCGCCACGGCTTCAAGACCTGGCTGCGCGAAGTGGAAGTGGCCGAAGTCGTGGAAGGTCCGGGTGCCGGCGAGACACCGGCACCGATGATCGACGGCGAGCGTCATTACGACACCGTGCAAAGCTGGGACAAGCTCAACGAGTGGCTCGCAAAACTCGACGCGGCCGAGATCACCGCGTTCGATACCGAAACCACGTCGCTCGATCCGATGACGGCGCGCCTTGTCGGCATATCGCTGTCGGTGGAGCCGGGCCATGCGGCGTACATTCCGCTCGCGCACCGCGGTCCCGATGCGCCGGTGCAACTGCCATTCGACGACGTGCTCGCGAAGCTGAAGCCATGGCTGGAAGACGCGAGCAAGAAGAAGGTCGGTCAGCATCTGAAGTACGACGAGCAGGTGCTCGCGAACTACGGCATCGCGATGCAAGGCGTCGAGCACGACACGCTGCTCGAGTCGTATGTGCTCGAATCGCATCGCACGCACGATATGGACAGTCTCGCGCTGCGCCATCTCGGCCTGAAGACGATCAAGTACGAAGACGTCGCGGGCAAGGGCGCGCAGCAAATCGGCTTCGACGAAGTCGCGCTCGAACAGGCTGCCGAATATGCGGCGGAAGATGCGGACATCACGTTGCGTTTGCATCAGGCGCTGTATCCGCAGGTCGCGGCCGAAGCAGGCCTCGAATTCGTGTACCGCCAGATCGAGGTGCCGACCTCGCGCGTGCTGCGCAGAATGGAGCGCAATGGCGTGCTGATCGACGCGGCGAAACTGCAGCAGCAAAGCAACGAAATTGCGGTGCGCCTGATCGACCTCGAAAAGGGAGCGTACGAACTCGCGGGCGGCGAATTCAACCTCGGTTCGCCCAAGCAGATCGGCCAGATCTTCTTTGAAAAACTGCAGTTGCCGGTGCTGAAGAAAACGCCGAGCGGCGCACCGTCGACCGACGAAGAAGTGCTGCAGAAGCTCGCCGAAGATTACCCGCTGCCGAAGCTGCTGCTCGAACATCGCGGCCTGTCGAAGCTGAAGTCCACCTACACGGACAAGCTGCCGCGCATGGTCAATGCGCACACCGGCCGTGTGCACACGAACTACGCGCAGGCGGTAGCGGTCACCGGCCGGCTCGCGTCGAACGATCCGAACCTGCAGAACATCCCCGTGCGCACCGGCGAAGGCCGGCGCATCCGCGAAGCGTTTATCGCGCCGCCGGGCCACAAGCTCGTGTCGGCCGACTACTCGCAGATCGAGCTGCGCATCATGGCGCACATCTCCGGCGACGAGTCGCTGGTGCGCTCGTTCGCGCAGGGCGAGGACATCCACCGCGCGACTGCCTCCGAAGTGTTCGGCGTCACGCCGCTCGAAGTGTCGTCGGACCAGCGGCGCATCGCGAAGGTGATCAACTTCGGGCTGATCTACGGCATGAGCTCGTTCGGTCTCGCCGCGAATCTCGGCATCACGCGCGATGCGGCCAAGCTGTATATCGACCGTTACTTCGCGCGCTATCCGGGCGTCGCGCGCTATATGGACGAAACCCGCGCCAGCGCGAAGCAGAAGGGTTATGTGGAGACCGTGTTCGGCCGCCGGCTGTGGCTGCCCGAAATCAACGGCGGTAACGGCCCGCGCCGTCAAGCCGCCGAGCGCGCGGCGATCAATGCGCCGATGCAAGGCACCGCGGCCGATCTGATCAAGCTGTCGATGATCGCCGTGCAGGACTGGCTCGACCAGTCGCGCATTGCCACCAAAATGATCATGCAGGTGCACGACGAACTGATTCTCGAAGTGCCTGATGAAGAGCTGTCCGAAGTGCGCAAGCGCCTGCCCGAGCTGATGTGCAACGTCGCGGCGCTGAACGTGCCGCTGGTTGCCGAATGCGGCGTCGGCGCGAACTGGGAAGAGGCGCACTGACAACGCCGCGGCGCGCAGCCCTTGCCGTGTGCCGCGGGACTCGCGACAATCGATGAAAGACAGCCGCAAGCGTATCGCGCTTGTGCTGCTGCGAGCCCGATTCATGTTCGATACGGAGAGTCTCGATGCATCGTATTGTCGTCATTGGCGGGGGCGCCGGCGGGCTGGAGCTCGCGACGCGCCTCGGTGACCGTTACGGGTCGCGCAGGAGCAATAGCGGCGTGCCGGTGGCCGTCACGCTGGTCGATCGTTATCCCACGCATATCTGGAAGCCGCTGCTGCACGAAGTGGCCGCCGGCAGCATGGATCCGTTCACGCAGGAACTCGCGTATGCGGCGCAGGCGCGTTGGCATGGCTTCGAGTTTCAGCAGGGCGAGCTCGCCGGCCTCGATCGCGCGAACAAGCGCATCACGCTCGCACCGGTGCCCGACGAAGACGGCGCCGAGATGCTGCCGCAACGCGAGCTCGAATACGACACGCTGGTGATTGCGATTGGCAGCACGACGCACTTCTTCGGCGTGCCGGGTGCGCTCGAACATTCGATTGCACTCGATACGGTTGGGCAGGCGGAGCGCTTTCGCAAGCGGCTGATTGCCGCATGCGTGCGCGCGGAGCATCAGCAGCCAGAGGTGGTGATCGCAGGCGATGCGGATGCGGGCAATGCCGCGCAACGCGCTGCGGGTACGCGTGAGCCGCGCATTCAGGTGGCGATCGTCGGCGGCGGCGCGACCGGCGTCGAACTGTCCGCCGAACTGCGCAATACCGCGCAGGTACTGTCCGCATATGGCCTGCACAAGCTCGACCCACGCCACGACGTCGGCATCGTGCTGATCGAGGCGGGGCCGCGCATTCTGCCGGCGTTGCAGGAGCGCGTGTCGACCGCGACCGCGGAACTGCTGACCAAGCTCGGCGTACAGCTGATGGTCGGCGAGACCGTGGCCGAAGTCGCGCCGGGCGTGGTGCGCACCGCGAGCGGCAAGTCGGTGCGCGCCGACCTGACCGTCTGGGCGGCCGGCATCAAGGCACCGCGCGTGCTGAGCGAGCTCGACGGTTTGCAGGTCAACCGGCTTGGGCAACTGCTGGTGCGCCGCACGCTGCAAACTGAAACCGACGACAACATCTTCGCGCTCGGCGATTGCGCCGCGTGCCCGTGGCCCGGCAACGAGCGCAACGTGCCGCCGCGCGCGCAGGCCGCGCACCAGCAGGCCAGCTTTCTGCTGAAGGCGTTCGCCGAGCGCCTCGCCGGCCGGGCACTGCCGGAGTTCACCTATCGCGACTTCGGCTCGCTGGTGTCGCTCGGGCACTTCAGCGCGGTCGGCAATCTGATGGGCGGCGTGATCGGCGGCAACATGCTGATCGAAGGACTGTTCGCGCGCTTCATGTACATGTCGCTATACCGTTTGCATATCGCCGCGCTGCACGGCTATCCGCGCATGGTGCTCGATACCTTCGCGCACTGGCTGC
>DATLOW010000532.1:0-4870 GCA_035536055.1 Paraburkholderia sp.
GCCGGCGCGGTCAACGCGATCAGCGTCGCGCCGTAGCTGCGCGCAAGCCGGCAGCTTTCGACCAGCTCCGGCACGCGGCCGGTCACCGACAACGCGATTACCGCACATTCGCGCGACACGGTGCTGGCCACCATCCGCTGCAGCAGGCCATCCTGGTAGCTGGCGACCGGCCGTCCGAGCCGCACGAGGCGAAAGCACATTTCGTCGGCCAGCGCAGTCGAGCCGCCGCCCATGCCGTACACGTAGATCATGCGCGCGTCGCGCAGCGCCGCGGCCGCTTCGGCGAGCGGCGCCTGCAACAGCAATTGATGATTGTGCGTCAGCGTGGTGCGCACTTCGTCGAACACGCGCGTCGCGATGCGGCCCGGTTCGGCACCGGGCGCGCTGCCTTGCAAAAACCTTTGCCCGACTGCCGCGGCCTGCGCGAGCCGCAGCTTCAGTTCACGTACGTCGCGGCAGCCCACCGCTTTCGCAAAGCGCGTGACCGTCGCGACGCTCACCTCCGCTCGCTGCGCCAGTTCGCCGATACTGGCGCGCGATGCGCCGGTCAGATCGTCGAGAATCAGCGCGGCCACCTTGCGTTCGGCCGAACGCAACTCGGGCGCGCATTCGGCGATGCGCGCGACGATGTCGAAGGTGAGCGGTTCGGCACCCGAGTTCATGTCGGTTCGTGATGGTTGGCCACAGCGCTGGTACTAAATAACATTTCGCCGGACATCGTACTTTCGGTAACATACGCAAGTCAAATCGCTTCGATACAACCGGACGATGGAGCCGCACGCGATGAAAGTTACAAACTATCAAGGCCCGACAATCGACCCGTTCAGCAAGGGGCTCGGCAACGTGCCGGGCACCAGCATCCAGCTGACGGACGCGGGCCGACTCGAATGGAATCTGCTCGACGAAGACGTGAGTCTGCCGGCCGCGGTGCTGTACGAAGACCGTATCCAGCACAACCTGAAATGGATGCAGGCCTTCGTCTCCGAATACAACGTCAAGCTCGCGCCGCACGGCAAGACCACGATGGCGCCGCAGCTGTTTCGCCGCCAGCTCGAAACCGGCGCATGGGGCATCACGCTGGCCACCGCGCATCAGGTGCGCGCCGCGTATCACGGCGGCGTATCGCGCGTGTTGATGGCCAACCAACTGGTCGGCAAACGCAACATGCTGATGATCGCCGAGTTGCTGAGCGACCCCGACTTCGAATTCTTCTGCCTCGTCGATTCCGCGGCGGGCGTCGAGCAACTAGGCAAGTTTTTCGGTTCGGTGCGCAAGCAACTGAACGTGCTGATCGAGCTCGGCGTGCCGGGCGGCCGCACCGGCGTACGCGACGGCGCGCAACTGGGCGCGGTGCTCGAAGCGATCGCGCGCTTTCCCGATGCGCTGCAGCTCGCCGGCATCGAACTCTATGAAGGCGTATTGAAGGAAGAACACGACGTGCGCGCGTTCCTGCGCAACGCGGTGGCCACGACGCGCGCGCTGGTCGAGGCGAAGCGCTTCGCGCGCACGCCGGCGATTCTGTCCGGCGCGGGCTCTGCATGGTACGACGTGGTAGCCGAAGAATTCGCGCAGGCCGGCGACGCAAGCCAGATCGAAATCGTGTTGCGCCCCGGCTGCTATCTGACCCATGACGTCGGCGTCTACCGCAAGGCGCAGAACGACATCCTCGCGCGCAATCCGGTCGCGAAGAAAATGGGCGAAGGTTTGTTGCCCGCGCTGCAGCTATGGGCGTACGTGCAATCGATTCCGGAGCCGGATCGCGCGATCATCGGCTTCGGCAAGCGCGATTCGGCCTTCGATGCAGGCCTGCCCGAGCCGGCGCGCCACTATCGTCCGGGCAGCAAGGCGCCGCGCGAGCTCACCGCGGCAGACGGCTGGGAAGTGTTCGGGCTGATGGACCAGCATGCGTATATGCGGATTCCGGCGGGCGCGGATCTGCAGGTCGGCGACATGGTCGCGTTCGACATCTCGCATCCGTGCCTGACCTTCGACAAGTGGCGTCAGCTGCTGATCGTCGATCCGTCGTATCGCGTGACGGAAGTGCTCGAAACGTACTTTTGACCGTGCATCGTGCGTGACAGGAAGCCGCTCGAGTCAGCGGCTTCTGTCAGTTGCGGCGGCACAGCGCGGCAACGCCTGCGCGAGCGCAGCGGCGCCCGCTTCAACGATCGGTGTTGTCCACATCCGATGCCGCGGCGGCACCGCGCGCCGCCACACTGGCCGCCGCCACTTCGCCGATGCGCGTCTCGAGCATGCCGAGCGCGCTCGACAACGCCGACAACGCATCGTCCGGCAAGCCTTGCATCGTGTCGTGCAAGAACGCGTTGCGGCTCGGCAAGCTCGCTTCGATCGCGGCGCGCCCCGCAGCGGTCAACTGCACGTTGGTCACGCGGTTATCGCGCGTGTCCATGCTGCGCTCGATCCAGCCGAGCGCTTCGAGCGACTTCAACTGCCGCGTCAGCGCACCCGGATCGACGCGCAGCCGCTCGACCAGCCGCTTCTGCGACGACTCGCCATCCTGCTCGTGCAGCGCCAGCATGATGCGCCAGCGCGGCATCGGATGTCCGACCTGCGCCTCGAACGCGGACATGAACGACCGATAGGTACGGCCGAACTGGTGAAGGATGGCAATGCGGTCCTGTTCTTCCATAGTGTCGAGTCAAGCCAAAGTCGAAAATCAGTCAGCGGCGACGGCCGGCTCGATCTTGCGCGTCAGCTTTACCGGCGGCACGCTGCGGCTATGCCAGATCGATATGACCGCGACCACCGTCGCGATGCCGAGGCCCAGATGGATCGCGCCGACCAGCGATTCGCGCGCCGCTTCGAGCAACGCCGCGCCATTATGGCCTGCACGCGCGAGCTGATCGAGCAGGTTCGCCTGCGCGCTATGGTCGATCAGAATCTGTGGATCGCCGAGTTGCGCGTACCAGCGGCTCGCATGGTCGTTGTCGAGCGCGCTGCGCACGCCGCTGGTGTACATCTGCGTGACCAGCGTACCGGTGATCGCCGTGCCGATCATGCCGCCGATCATGCGTAGCGACTGCAACAGCGCGGTGGCGATGCCGAGATGCTCGCGGCCGGCCGTCTGCTGCGCGAACACGGTCAGGTTCGGCAGCACGAAGCCGAGGCCGAGACCGGCGAGCACCATGAACAGCATCATCAGCCAATGCGGCATCGAGCGGGTGGACATCGCCGAACCGATGCACGCGAGCGCGAGCATCGTAAAGCCGATATACAGCATCAGGTTCGGATTCGGAATGCGCGATACGAGGCGCCCGTTCGCGATACTGCCGATCGTAATGAACACGACCAGCGGCGTAATCACGATGCCGGCTTCGTTCGGCGACATGCCGAAGCCGCCTTGAAACAGCAGCGGCGCATAGAAAATAATCGAGAACATCGAGAAGCCGGCCAGCACGGCGAGCGCGAACAGGCCCGACAGGCTGCGGTTGCGGAACATGTCGACCGGCAGGATCGCCTGCGGAAAGCGCTTTTCCCATTGCCACAGCGCATAGCCGGACGCGATGCAGACCACCACCAGCGCGACGACCGGCAGTGTGAAGCCTTCTTTCGGCAGCATTTCGACGCATAGCTGCATCGAACCGAGCGCGACCGCGATCAGCACCGCGCCGGGCCAGTCGAGGCGCATCTTGCCTTGATGCACGACGTTGCGCAGATGCGGCAGATAGCGCCACACGAAGAACAGCGAGATCAGCCCGACCGGCAGGTTCACGTAGAACACCGAGCGCCAGCCCATGTATTGCGTCAGAAACCCGCCGAGCGACGGGCCGACCGCATTCGCGATGCCGAACATCGAGCTCATCAGCACCTGCCAGCGCAGCCGCACGACCGGGTCCGGAAACAGATCGGGAATACACGCGAACGCAGTGCCGACCAGCATGCCGCCGCCGATGCCTTGCAAGCCGCGCGCGATCACGAGAAACAGCATGCTGTGCGCCGCGCCGCATAGCACCGATGCGCCGGTGAACACGACGATCGACGCGATCAGAAACGGCTTGCGCCCGTAGTAATCGCCTAGCCGGCCGAACACCGGCACGGTGATCACCGAGGTCAGCAGATAGGAGGTCGCGACCCACGCATACAGCTCAAAGCCTTTCAGATCGGCGACGATGGTCGGCAGCGCGGTGCCGACGACGGTCTGGTCGAGCGCGACCAGCATGGAGACGAATGAGATCCCCAGCATGGCGAGCAGCGACTCGCGGAAGGGCAAGACTTGCCCACTTGAATGATGAGCGGCTGTGTGAGCGGCCATTTTTGTCGAAACAACAGTTGACGAGTCAACGATACGGAATCATACCATGTGTCCGGGCTCTAAACTTGCACGTGGGGTCAAGTGAAATCGCTGCGCCCGCAGCGTCACCTGCTGGCTTTCGAGGAGCTTCATGGACACTCTTTCTGAAGAAGGACAAGCGCTGTCGGCCGACGATCTGAGCGCGCTGCAGCGCGCGAAACACGAGCTGGAAAGCCCCGCGTTCGCCATGAAGCTGGCGAGCATCGTCGGCTCGCCGCTCGAAAAGCTGATCGCGCGGATGCCGAACGCCGCCAACGAAAAAGTCAACGACGCGACCCAGGCTGCGCTGCGCAAATGCCTGTCGATCGCACTGCGCACGCTGGGCCGCACGGTGCCGCTGGCCGCCAATGAGAACCGGCCGAGCAACCTGCTGCACAAGTTCGCGGTCGCGACGACCGGCGCCGCGGGCGGCGCCTTCGGCCTGTTCGCGTTGCCGGTGGAACTGCCGGTCACGACGACGCTGATGTTCCGCTCGATCTGCGATATCGCGCGCAGCGAAGGCGAAGACCTCGCGTCGCCGGAGGCGCAGCTGCAATGCCTGACGGTGTTCGCGATGGG
>DATLOW010000533.1:0-17208 GCA_035536055.1 Paraburkholderia sp.
GCCGGCGCACCGCACGGACGCTGTCTTGAGCGCGCCCGCGATCCGCCTGCTGCCGCCGGGCGTGTCGAGCGCGCAGTTCGAGCGCGCGCTCGCCGCCTGGCAGGGCATCGTCGGCAGCGAGCGCGTGCTGGACGGCGCGGCGCTCACGCCATATCTCGATCCGTTCGCGCCCGGCCCCGAGGCCGCCGGCTTCGTGCCGTCGGCCGCGCTGCTGCCGGGCTCGGTCGAAGAGATCCGCGCAATCCTGCGCGTCGCCAACGAACAGCGCGTGCCGTTGTGGACCGTATCGACCGGTCGCAACTATGCGTACGGCGGCGCCGCGCCGCGGCTCACCGGCTCGGTGGTGCTCGACCTGCAGCGCATGAACCGGATTCTCGAAGTCGACGACAAGCTTGCCTATGCGCTGGTCGAACCGGGCGTCAGCTATTTCGATCTGCACAGCTATCTGCGCGAGCATGGCCATCCGCTGTGGGTCGATCCGCCGGCGGCGGGCTGGGGCAGCGTGATCGGCAACACGCTCGAGCGCGGCTTTGGCTACACCGCCTACGGCGATCACGCGACGACCCAATGCGGCATGGAAGTGGTGCTGGCCAACGGCGACGTGGTGCGCACCGGCATGGGCGGCATCGAGATCGGCAAGTCGTGGCAACTGTTCCGGCCAGGCTACGGTCCGTCGTTCGACGCGATGTTCATGCAGTCGAACTACGGCATCGTCACGAAGATGGGCCTGTGGCTAATGCCGGCGCCGCCGGCCTATCTGCTCGGCGAGATCCAGTTCCACGACGAGCGCGACCTCGAAGCGATCGTCGAAATCTTGCGGCCGCTGCGGCTCGACGAGACGATCCGCAACCATGCGGTGATCGAAGGCGGCTTGCGCCGCGCCGCGGGGCTGTCGCCGCGCACGCAGTGGTACGACGGCCCGGGGGCGATGCCCGACAGCGCGGTCGATGCGATGCTGAAGAAGCTCGGCGTCGGCTACTGGAATCTGCACTACGCGCTGTACGGTACGCCGGAGCTGATCGAGGCGCGGCAGAAGATCGTGCAGCGTGCGTTTGGCGCGGTGCCGCGCGCATCGCTGTCGGCCAAAACCTATGCCGGCGATGCGCAACCGAGCGGCGGCGGCGATCGCAACCTGGCCGGCATACCGGCGATGACGGCATTTCGCATGCTCGACTGGCGTGGCGGCGCCGGCGCGCATATCGACTTTTCGCCGATCTGCCCGGCCACCGGCGGCGACGCGCTGCGCCAGTATCTGATGGTGAAGGGGCGCGCCGCGTCATACGGCTTCGACTACTACGGCGGCTTCACGGTCGGTGTGCGGCACCTGTATCACATCTTCGCGGCGATCTTCGATCGCAACGACGCGCAGCAGACCGAACGCTCGGCCGACCTGCTGCGCGCACTGATGAGCGACGCACGCGCGGCGGGGTACGGCGAGTACCGCTCGCATCTGGTGCATATGGATTACGCGGCCGCGCAATACAGCTTCAACGACGGCGCGCTGCTGCGTTTGTCGGAGACGGTCAAGGATGCGCTCGATCCGGCGGGCATCCTGTCGCCGGGCAAGCAGGGCATCTGGCCGCGCGCGTGGCGCGCGCAACGCGGCTATACCTGAGCGGGCCACGCAACGCAACTTAACGCGGCGAAGCGGCGAGGAGGCGGGGAGACAAGCAATGGACCGGCGTACTTTTATCGCCACGGGTGCGTGGCTTTCGAGCGGCGTGTTCACGCCGGCCTGGCTCGCGCTAGCGGCCGAAGCAACCCAGCGCGCATCCGCGGCGAGCGGCCGCTGCACGCTGGCGATCTTCGATGCATCGCTAACCGATGCCGAGTTGTTTGCCGGCCACACGGCGCGCCTTTCTATCCCGTCCTTCGACATCGGTGACGACATCGGCGCGCTGTGGCATACGGAGCTGTCGCCGCGCGCGGCGAACCACGCGGTGCTGCTGTTGGGGGTGACCCGCGCGGCAGACTTTTTTGTGCTGTCGCGGCTTGCGCAGCGGCCCGGCCGTGTGCCGCAGCACCGCATGCTGCCGAACGAGGCGAGCCGCTTGCAACGCAGCGGTGCGGTGTCTTTTGTGATGCCGTTGTGATCAGGCATGTAGCGGCGCTGCGTCGCGCCGCTTGACGTTCTGCTTCAACACACTTCAGCGCGCTAATCAACGCTTGAGCAGCGGCACTCGCGACGCTTCAAAACCTGTACGCCGGATTCTTCGGATCGAAGGTCTCCGCGTCGAAGGTCTTAGGCGTGATGGTCTGAAACACGATGCGCTCGAAGATGCGCCCATCGTTATCGTAAGACTCGACGGTGCGAAAGTACGGATGCCGCAGATCGAGTCCGAGCGTCTCGCGCTTCGCATAGAACTCGGGCATGCCGGTGGCGGTTTCGTAAGTGAACGCGACGACCCGCACGCCTTCGAGCGTCTTCACTTCGATCTTCGTGGGCCGCGTGATGCCGGCCTGCGCATACTTCTCGCCCTCGGACAGAAATTGCGTGGCGACGTACTCGGTGCCGAGGTCGCGGATCAGATGATTCGACTGGGTACGCGCAAGCGAGCCGTTCAGCGACGCCCACAACGGCAGGATGTGCAGGAAGCCACCGAGGTGCCCATACATTTCGTCGGGCCGGCGCGTTTCGTCGTAGATCACCTCCTGGCCCGAGTGCGCGCCGTCGGGTAGCCACTTTGCGTAGATCCGCACCGGATCGCGCGTCACACGCACCAGCATATGATCGGCGCGGCTCGGCCAGATACCGCGGATGCGTTCCTGGCGGATCATCGTGAACTCGTACGACGGGTAGCCGTTTGGTCCGTCCTTCACGTAACGCGGCACGGTCAACGGATCGAGCGACTCGAACAACGCGTTGAGCTCGGTGTCGTCGAGCTTTTCGAGCAGGCCGCTTTGCGCGGCGCGGCGCAGCCAGCGCACCTGTTCATCGGGCTTCAGCTTGCCGGCTTCGCTGGGGGCGACGAGCGGTGCGCCGTTATCGGCGCGGGCGGCTGCCGCCGCTGCGCTGGCGCCTGCGGACCCCGGCGCGGCCGTAGCGGCGGTTGCGGCGGCAGAGGTCGAAGCGGCCGAAGCAGACCACGCGGCCGAACCAGGCAAAGCAGGCGCCGCCTTGCCCGGCGTAGCCGCTTCGTCTTCCTGCGCGTGCGCCGCGGCGAGTCCGCTCAGCGCCACCCAGCAGACGATGAGGCGCAGCGGATGCTGTCGATACAGGCGACGCGGTGCCGTCGTCGATGGCGGCATGAAAAACTCCTTCGGAAACCGCGACGGAGATCACGCCGCATTAACTGCATCAGGCAGGTTTTTGCTTCGCTAGTTCCTGATCGCGCAATTCCCTGCGCAGAATCTTGCCGACGTTGGTTTGCGGCAGTTCGTCGCGAAACTCGACGAGCCTGGGCACCTTGTAGCCGGTCAGATTCTTGCGGCAATGCTCGATCACCTGCTGCTCGGTCAGCGATGCGTCGCGCGGCACGACGAACACTTTCACGCGTTCGCCCTGCACCGGATCGGGGACGCCGATCGCCGCCACTTCGCGTACGTCCGGGTGCATCGCGATCACATCTTCGACTTCGTTCGGGTACACGTTGAAGCCGGACACGAGGATCATATCCTTCTTGCGGTCGATCAGTCTGATGAACCCGCTCGGGTCCATCACGCCTATGTCTCCGGTCGCGAGCCAACCGGCATCGTCGAGCACTTTGGCGGTTTCCTCGGGCCGGTTCCAGTAGCCGCGCATCACCTGCGGGCCCTGCACGCACAGCTCGCCCGGCTCGCCGATGCCGGCCCAGCTGCCGTCGTCCTTGCGAAAGCGCACCTGGGTCGACGGCGCCGGCAGACCGATCGAGCCGTCGAAGTCGCGCATGTTCTTCAGGTCGACCGGATTCATCGACACGATCGGCGAACATTCGGTCAGACCGTAGCCTTCGATGATCGGCTTGCCGGTCACTGCCTTGAAGCGGTCGGCGACCGCCTTCTGCATCGCCATGCCGCCCGCCATCGCGAGCTTCAGCTTCGAGAAGTCGCGCTGGCGGAATTCCTCGTTGTCGAGAAACGCGTTGTACAGCGTGTTGACCGCGGTAATGCCGGTGAAGGTTTCATGACGCAGGATCGACATCACGCGCTTCATGTCGCGTGGATTGGCGATCAGGATGTTGCGTCCGCCGAGCAGCATGAAGATGAACGCATTCACCGTCAGCGAATAGATGTGATACAGCGGCAGCGGCGTCAGAATGGTTTCGACGTCGCCCGACAGCTGGCTTTCCGACCAGACCTTTGCCTGCAGCAGATTCGCGATGATGTTGCGATGCGTGAGCATCGCGCCTTTCGCGACGCCGGTGGTGCCGCCGGTGTACTGCAGGAACGCGATGTCGGTCTGGTTCAGCGGCACCGGCGCGAGCGCGCGGCGGTAGCCGATCGACAGCGCGTCGAGCATGCGCACCGCCTGTGGCAGCTGGTAGGCGGGCACCATCTTCTTCACGCGCTTCAGCATCAAGTTGATCAGGCGGCCTTTCAGGTTCAGGCCATCTTCGAGCAGATCGCCGAGCGCGCTGACCACCACGTTCTGCACGCGCGTGCCGGGCAGCGCATCCTCGACGGTCTTCGCGAAGTTCTCGAACACGACGATGGTTTGCGCGCCGCTGTCTTTCAACTGATGCGCGAGCTCGCGCACCGTGTACAGCGGGTTCACGTTGACCACCACCGCGCCGGCCTTCAGCGCGCCGAACAGCGCGACCGGATACTGGAACGTATTGGGCAACATGATCGCGACGCGTTCGCCCGGCTTCACGCCGATGCCTTGCAGCCAGCTGCCGAACGCATTGGCCTTGCGCGCGAGCTCGCCGTAGGTCAGATTCGAGCCGGCACTGACATAGGCCACGCGCTCGCGATATTTCTGCGTGCACTCGTCGAAGAACTGCACCAGTGACGCATACTGCGCGACGTCGATCTCGTGCGGCACGTCGGGCGGATACGACGCATACCAGATGCCGTCGGTGTTCGGCGCAGGCTGCGGCACGGCGTGCGCGACGCGCACTTCGGCGGCGGCGGGCGGCAGCGTTTGGATCGTCGGGCTCATCGCTTGTCTCCTGTGGTTTGTGTCTTATCGGTCGTATCGCTTGTGTCGCGTGTATCGGTCGAGCTTCAGCGCGGCGCTCAGCGCTGCAGAATCGCGGCGACGCCCTGGCCGCCGGCCGCGCAGATCGAAATCAGTCCGCGCGCGCTGCCGGCCGGCCGCTCGAGCTGCGCGAGCAGCTTCGCGAGGCCCGCGACGATGCGCCCGCCGGTGGCCGCAAACGGATGGCCGGTGCCGAGCGAGCCGCCGTTCACATTCAGCTTCGCGGGCTCGATGGAACCGAGCGGACCCGCAAGGCCCAGCTGCGTGCGGCAGTATTCATCGTCTTCCCACGCGGCCAGCGTGCACAGCACCTGCGCAGCGAACGCCTCGTGAATCTCGTAGAAATCGAAGTCCTGCAGCGTCAGGCCCGCGCGCGCCAGCATGCGCGGCACCGCGTACGCAGGCGCCATCAGCAGGCCTTCCTGCTTGTCGAAGAAATCGACCGCGGCGCTCTCGCAGCCGCTCAGGTAGGCGAGCGGCCGCAGCCCGCGCGCTTCGGCCCACGCTTCGCTGGCAAGCAGCACCGCGGAGGCGCCATCGGTCAGCGGTGTCGAGTTGCCGGCCGACAGCGTGCCGGCGTCGCGGTCGAACACCGGCTTGAGCGCCGCCAGCTTGTCCAGCGTCAGGTCGGGCCGCAGATTGTTGTCGCGGATCAGGCCGCGGTACGGTGTCATCAGATCGTTGAAGAAGCCGCGCACGTAGGCATCGGCGAGCTTGCGGTGGCTGTCGAGCGCAAGCGCGTCCTGCGCCTCGCGCGAGATATGCCAGCGCTTGGCCATCAGCTCGCAATGCTCGCCCATCGAAAGGCCGGTGCGCGGCTCGCTGTTGCGCGGCAGCAGCGGCTTGACCAGCATGCCGGGCCGCAGCTTCGCGAAGGCCGCCGCACGTGCGCCGAAGCTCTTGCCGCGGTTCGCTTCGAGCAGGATCTGGCGCAGCCGCTCGTTGATGCCGATCGGCGCATCGGACGTGGTATCGGCGCCGCCGGCGATGCCCACTTCGATCTGGCCTAGCGCGATCTTGTTGGCGACCAGGATGGCCGCTTCGAGGCCGGTGCCGCAGGCCTGCTGCACGTCGTAGGCAGGGGTTTCCTTCGCCAGCGTGGTCGACAGCAGCGCTTCGCGCGTCAGGTTGTAATCGCGCGAATGCTTGATCACCGCGCCGGCCGCGACTTCGCCGAGACGCTCGCCGTGCAGCTCGAAGCGGTCGACGAGGCCTTGCAGCGTGAAGCTCAGCATGTCCTGATTCGACGCGGTCGCATATGCGGTGTTCGAGCGGGCGAATGGAATCCGGTTGCCACCGAGGATGGCGACGCGGCGCACGGCCGGCAACGAGTGGGGCATCGGCGGCTCCTTCAGGTTGTGATGGCGCGCGAGCGCACGGCGTGGCGGCAGGAGCGGACACGCTGCGCCTGCGGTGCCGCGGCGCACACGCAGTGGCGGCGATCGGCGAGCGCCGCTTGCGGGGGCGCCAGCGCGGCGTTGCATGATGTGCACCTCGCCACGCCAGTCGACGTCCGGATCGAAGCCGTCATCACACGCTCCACTGAAAACGGCCGCGCAGGTGCGGTGTCACGCCGCCGGCATCGCGCACTTCGAGCTCGCAGCCGTTGGCTTCGTGCGCGGCGGTCCACAATGTCGCTTCGCCGGGCAGCAGCATCGGCGTCTTGAATTCGGCCGCGAAGCTCGCGGCGGCGAGCGGCCGTGCCGGCTGCAGCGCCGCCGCGGCGCGCCCGAGCGTCCACATGCCGTGCGCGATCGCGCGAGGAAAGCCGAATACCTGCGCGGATAGCGCGCTCAGGTGAATCGGGTTGTAGTCGCCGGATGCCTTCGCATAGTCGCGGCCCAGTTGCGCGGGCAACTGCCAGCGCGCGGTGCGCGCAAGCGCGGCGCTATCGATGTCGAGTGGGCCTGCCGCTTCGCCGTAGCCGCGCACACCGCGCTTCAGATAGAGGCTGTCGCCGTCCCACACCGCTTCGCCGCGCCGGTAGGCGCGGGCATGCAGCACGAAGGCCTGGCCCTTCGGATGCCGCAGTTGCGCGCCGAATTCGGCTTCGATGCGCAGCACGTCGCCGCGCGCGAGCGGTTGCCGCAGATGCACGCGATTGGCCAGATGCACGAGGCCGAGCGCCGACCACGGAAACGCCGGATCGGTCAGCAACAGCAGATGCAGCGGAAACGCCAGCAGGTGCGGAAAAGTGAGCGGAATGCCGTGTTCCGGAATGAAGCCGCACACGCGCGCGTAGCGTTCGAGCATGCCGGCGTCGAGCGGCACCGCGCTGCGCACGAGCCGCAGCGCGGGCAGTGCGGCACCCTGTGCGCCGTGCGGCGCGCTGCGTTTCCAGCGCTTGAACAGGCCCGGCAGCGCGCGCGCATAGAGCTTGTGCGGCGCCGGCAACGCGTCGAGCAGTATGGTCTTCTTGCGCTCGCTGTGCTGCAGCGGATTGGTGCCGAACGGCGTGCTCATCGTCATGCTCCAAGCAGGCTTTGGCCGCACACGCGCACGATCTGCCCGGTCACGCCCGCGCAGCCCGGATGCGCGAGCCAGGCGATCGCGTGTGCGACGTCGACCGGCTGACCGCCCTGGCTCATCGAGTTCATGCGGCGGCCGGCTTCACGGATCGCCAGCGGAATCTTTGCAGTCATCTGCGTTTCGATAAAGCCGGGCGCAACCGCGTTGATCGTGATGCCGCGCGCCGCCAGCCGCGGCGCCATGCTCTGCACGCGGCCGATCACGCCGGCCTTCGACGCCGCATAGTTGGTCTGGCCGCGATTGCCGGCGATCCCGCTGATCGACGACACGCAGACGATCCGTCCGCCGTCGCGCAACGTGCCCGCGGCGAGCAGCGCTTCATCGATGCGCTGCTGCGCGCCCAGGTTGATGTCCAGCACGTCGCGCCACGCGGCCTCGCTCATCTTTGCGATGGTCTTGTCGCGCGTGATGCCGGCATTGTGCACCAGCACGTCGACGCCCAGTTCGTCGAGCGCGGCGGCGAGTTGCGCCGGCGCGTCGGCGGCGGCGATGTCGCACGGCAGCGCGGTGCCCGACAGCGGGCGCAGCGTGGCTTCGAGCGCGTCGCGCGCGGCCGGGATGTCGACGCCGATCACGTGCGCACCTGCGGCCGCGAGCACTTCGGCGATCGCCGCGCCGATGCCGCGCGCGGCACCCGTGACGAGCGCGCGCTTGCCGGCCAGCGGCCGTGACCAGTCGATCGTGGGCGGGGCGAGTGCGGCTGCGGCGGCGCGGTGCGCCGCGCCGTCGGCCGCGGCCGGCAAGCCGATGCGCACCACCTGTCCCGACACGTACGCGCTGCGCGGCGACAGCAGAAAGCGCAGCGTCGCCTCAAGGCCGGTTTGAGCGCCGTGCGCCACATACAGCAGATTGGCTGCGATACCGCGCCGCGCTTCCTTGCCGAGCGAGCGCACCAGCCCTTCGAGCGCGCGCTGCGCGATCCATTGGCGCGGCTCGTCGCAGGCCTCGGGCGGCCGGCCGAGCACGACGATGCGGCCGCTTTTGCCGAGCGAGCGCAGCGCATCGCGAAAGAACGCATACGCGCTGTCGAGCTGCCCGCTGTCGTCGATGCCGCTCGCATCGAACAGCAGCGCGCCGACGTGCGCCGGCGAGCCGGTTTCGACCGGTTCGAAGCGGCCGCTCATCAAGCCATGGCGATTCGCGAGCGGCACCCAGGCGCTCGCGCCGGCGTGGGCGACGCTGGTTGCGCCGGTATGCGCGATCACGTCGGCGAGCGCATCGAGCAGCTGCGGCGCGGGCCCAGCGCCGAGCACGATGAGGCGGTCGAATTCCGCCTCGGTCGCGCGCAGGCGCCGCAACACCTCGGGCTTCGGCAGGCCGAGCGTGCGCGCCATGCGCGCGCCGAACGGCGAATTGACGAAGTTCAGATACGAGTCTTTCATCGGGCAGGGGGCCGGCGGCCTGAGGTTCCGAAGGCGTCAGTGTGCATGGCGTGCGGGTGGCTCAGCAAGACGGCGGCGCGCGATGGCGTTGCGCGGCTCGCGGTTGTAGAGGTACTGCCAGCGTGTAGCGAGTCCGCCGGCGCTGCGCGACGCGCAGTTCGCCGTGGGTCGCTCGGGTTGGCGGTGTCCCGCATGCCGCTCGCGTTTCGCGTTGCTTCGCTCGCGCTTTGCTCGCGCCGCCCCGGATGGTCGCGGCATGCTTCACGCGGCGATTTCGAGCGATTTGTCGAGCAGTTCCTTGCGACGCTGCAAATCCGCCAGCATGCCGAAGTCGGCCGGAAAATCGTCGACCTTCACGACTTCGGCGGCGTAGCGCGCATAGTCTTCCAGCACCTTGCATTCGTCGGCATCGATCAGGCCGTGCTGCTGTGCGGCTTGCGCCCACGCGCCGAGTTCCACGAGGCTTTGCGGCATCGGCGCATGCTGTGTCTGCCTGACCGCTTCGCGCAGCCTGCGCTCGATCGCGACGACACGCGGCGTCAGTTCGAAGGCGAGTTCGCCGTAACCGATCGCGTCGACGTCGACGTGCGGCACATAGGAGTCCGCCAGCAGCCGGTCGCGCGCGCCGCCCGGCGTTTGCAGCAGTTGCGCGACGTCGCTGCCGAGGCTGTCGGCCGGCGCGCGATACGGCAAGCCGAGCGGAAACGCGAGCGCGCGCAGCAGCGCGGCGATCGGCCGCCGCGGGAAATTCGCCAGCACGCCGTCGAGTGCCTGCTGGGCCTGCAGCAACGCATCTTCGACACCCCAGCGCACGAGCGGCAGATCGCTGGCCTGACGGCCTTCGTCTTCGAAGCGCTTCAAGGTCGCGGAGATCAGATACAGCTGCGACAGCACGTCGCCAAGGCGCGCCGAGATTCGCTCGCGGCGCTTCAGATCGCCGCCGAGCACCACCATCGAGACGTCGGCGACCAGCGCGAATACCGTCGCGATGCGGGTCGCGGCGCGGTAGTAGCGGACGAGCGGCCCATGCGCGCGCTGCGGCCGTGCGATCAGCACGCCGCCCGTCACGCCGTACACGAAGCTGCGCAGCATGTTCGACAGCGTGAAGGCCAGATGGCCGAACAGGGCTTCGTCGAACGCGTGCAGCGCCTGCGCGGAGCGGCCTTCACGCACCGCGGCGAGTTCCTTCAGCAGATACGGATGACAGCGGATCGCGCCCTGACCGAAGATGATCAGGCAGCGCGTCAGGATGTTCGCGCCTTCGACGGTGATCGCGATCGGAATCTGCTGGTACGCGCGCGCAAGGAAATTCGTCGGGCCCATGCAGACGCCTTTGCCTGCCACCACGTCCATGCCGTCGTTGATCACCTTGCGGCCGCGTTCGGTGATGTGATACTTCGCGATCGCCGAAATCACCGACGGCTTTTCGCCGAGGTCGACTGCCTGCGCGGACAGCCGGCGCGCGGCATCCATCACGTACAGGTTGCCGCCCATGCGCGCGAGCGCTTCCTGCACGCCTTCGAAGTTGCCGATCGCGGTGCGGAACTGGCGACGCAGCGCCGCATACGCACCGGTGCCGCGCACCGCGAGTTTCGACATGCCGACGTTCGACGACGGCAATGAAATCGCGCGGCCCGCCGCGAGGCATTCCATCAGCATGCGCCAGCCGTTGCCGACCTGCGCGCGGCCGCCGATCACCCAGTCGAGCGGCACGAATACGTCGCGGCCCGAATTCGGGCCGTTCTGGAACACCGCGTTCAACGGCCAGTGGCGGCGGCCGATCACGACGCCCGGGTGATCGGTCGGAATCAGCGCGCAGGTGATGCCGGGCTCGTCGCCGCGGTCGAGCAGATGGTCCGGGTCGAGCGCGCGAAACGCGAGGCCGAGCACCGTCGCGATCGGGCCGAGCGTGATGTAGCGCTTGTCCCATGTGACGCGAAAGCCCAGCGTTTCGCGTCCTTCGAACTGGCCGCGGCAGACGATGCCGACATCCGGAATCGCGGCGGCGTCGGAGCCGGCATACGGGCTCGTCAGCGCGAAGCAGGGGATCTCGTCGCCGCGAGCGAGGCGCGGCAGATAGTGGTTCTTCTGCGCTTCGGTGCCGTAATGCATCAGCAGTTCGGCGGGCCCGAGCGAGTTCGGCACCATCACCGAGACCGCGGCGGCCGAGCAGCGCGTGGCGAGCTTCATGATCACCTGCGAGTGCGCATAGGCGGAGAACTGCTTGCCGCCGTACTCACGCGGAATGATCATGCCGAGAAAACCCTGTTCCTTGATGTACTGCCAGGTTTGCGGCGACAGGTCCTGCCAGATCGCGGTGGTTTCCCAGTCGTTTGCGAGATCGCACAGACGCTCGCACTGGTGGTCGAGAAACGCCTGCTCTTCGGCCGTGAGCCGCGCCGGGCCGTAGCCGAGCAGCGTGTCCCAGTGTGGTCGGCCGGAGAACAGTTCGGCGTCCCACCAGACGGTGCCGGCTTCGAGCGCGTCGCGCTCGGTCGGCGACATCTCCGGCATGATCTTGCCGAACTTCGTGAAGGCGGGGCTCGTCAGCCACGCGCGCCGCAGCGGCCGCAGCGCCAGCACGAGCGTCGGCACGAGCAGCAGCAGCGCGCATACGGCGGTCGCGACGGGCCCGGCCGCGCCCATCAGATTCGCCGCGACGAGCCAGACGATCAGCGCCGCCAGCCACCATGGGGCGCGCGCCTCGCGGTAGATGAGCACGCCGGCGACGAGCGCCAGTGCGATGATGAACCACCCCATGTCGTGCCTCCTTGAGTTGTGTGTCGCGGGTTGTGTGGTGCGCGGGTGTCGGGCGCGGCGGCTTGGGCGTGCGCCGCGCCGCGCTGGCCGGTCGGGTCGTGTTGTCTGGTTGTCCCGTGTCGTCTCGTACACACTCTGCGGTGGTGCAAGGTGCGTGCCGCGTCGGCCTTGATGGTCGACGCACGACCGGCGGCTGGCTCGCAGCTGCGCAGCGGCTGTCGATGCGAAACCGGCGCAACGCTTAAGCCTCGCGTCGACGCGGTGTCGACGTGGCACCGATGCAGCTACGCCACCCGGCCCCGCAACTTACGCCGTACCGCGCAGTGCCTCGCGCTGCTGGTCGCCCGCCGTCGCTGTGCTCCGGTCCGGGCGCCGCGCTGCGTGCGTGTCCGCACGCGGCTGATCGGCCGCCGCTGACCCCGCCGTCAGGCTGGCGATCGCACCGAACGGGCAGTCGGCCGGCGCGCCGTCGCCGGCATCGCCGAGCACCGATGCGAACACCGCAAGCTGCGCGGCATCGGGCAGCGGCGCCTTCAGCGCGGCGACCATCAGCGACGCGAGCCGCGCCACCAGTTGCAGATCGTCGAGCGAACGGCCCTGCGCGAATTCGGCGATCAGGCTGTCGGTGTCGTTGCCCGCCAGCACGCCGGACAGCGCGCCGATCGCAAAGTGCAGACGCCAGCCCACTTCTTCGCGCGGCAGGTGCGGCAGCGCGCGCTGGAAAGCGTCGAAGAAGCGTCCGGCCACGGAAGCGTAGTGCGCATTCAGAAAGTTGCGGATGAACGGCGACGGGTCGGTGTACGCGCGGCCGAGCAGCCGCAGAAACGCTTTGCCGCCGATGCGCGGATCGCGCGCGACGCGCAGCGCCGGAATGAACATCGCGCCGAGCACGTGCTCGCAGGTCAGGTTCGCGCCGAGCAGCCCGTCGAAACGCTCGAGCAGCTTGACGCGCTCGTCGTTCAGCACGTCCAGGCGGCGCGACAGCATCGCGTGGATCAGCGCCTCCTTGCTGCCGAAGTGATAGTTGACCGCCGCGAGGTTGACCTCCGCGCGCGAGGTGATCTGCCGCGAGGACATCGCTTCGTAACCGCATTCGATAAAGAGCGCTTCGGCGGCGTCGAGAATGCGCGACTTCGTATCGCCGCCATGCCGGCTCGTAGTGCGGGTTGCCATGTTGTCTGTCTCCCTGTGCCTGTCTGACGGCGGGTGCGCGCATGGCGCGGGCCCGGCGTGATGCTGGCCCTCGCCAGCCGCATGCGACCGTCAGCAATGCAATTCAAATTGGTATTTCAAACATGCGTTTTTCAGGATAAGGAGGGCAGGGACGAACCGGCAAGAGCCGCGTGTGGATAAAGTCCTCTAATGCCCGGACAGGCGCGGCATCGCATGCGCTGCGCGTGCGATGCCGCCAATGAAAAAGCCGTGCCGGGAAGACCGGCACGGCTTGCAGGGTGATGTGCAGGGCGCTGCTGTGTGCGCTGCACAGTGCGCGGCGTTTACTCGACCGTTGCGGCCGCAACCTGTTGGGCGGACTTCGTCATATCGATGCCGCGCCGTTCGCGGCTGAACAGGATCAGCACGGCGATCACGACCGCCACCGTGCCGGCGACCACGGCCATCGCGAGTCCGTAGTTCTTGCCGTGCGCTTCCGCGAAGCCGGATTGCATCGTGGCGTTCACCGACGCGAACAGGTTGCCCAGCTGGTAGACGAGGCCCGGGAAGGTTGCGCGGATTTCGTCGGGCGAGATTTCATTCAGGTGAACCGGGATCACGCCCCATGCGCCTTGCACGGAAATCTGCATCAGGAACGCACCGATCGCGAGCGCGACCGGCGTGGTCGAAAACGCCCACAGCGGCAGCACCGGCAGCGCGATCAGCGCACCGATGCAAATCGCGCGGCGGCGGCCGATCTTTTCAGAGATCGAGCCGAACGTGAGACCGCCGATGATCGCGCCGATGTTCAGCGTGATCGTGATCAGCGACACGGTATGCGGTTCGAACTGATGCTGTTCGCGCAGGAAGGTCGGGTACAGATCCTGGGTGCCGTGCGAGAAGAAGTTGAACGCGGTCATCAGGATGATTGCGTAGACGGACAGCGTCCAGTTGCGCTTCAGCGTGTCGAGCAGGCTGGGGCGCGTTTTCTTTTCGAGTGCGACCCATGCCGGCGATTCCTTCACGCTCGAGCGCACGTACAGCACCAGCAGCGCCGGAATCACGCCGACGAAGAACATGCCGCGCCAGCCGATGTACTGGTACAGCACGCCGAACACGATCGACGCGAGCAGATAGCCGCTCGGATAGCCGGCCTGCAGCAGGCCGGATACGAAGCCGCGCGCCTTGGCGGGCACGGTTTCCATCGTCAGCGCGGAGCCGACGCCCCATTCCCCGCCCATCGCGATGCCGAACAGCGCGCGCAGCACGATCAGCGTGGTCAGGTTCGGCGAAAAGCCGGACAGCAGTTCGATCAGCGAGTAGCAGGCGATGTTGACCATCAGCGTCGGGCGGCGGCCGAACCGGTCGGCGAGCCGGCCGAAGATCAGCGCGCCAAGCGGGCGCATGGCGAGCGTCAGCGTAATCGCGAAGGCGACGCTGGGGATCTTGGTATTAAATTCGGCGGCAATATCTTTCAGAATGAAAACCATTAGAAAGAAATCGAATGCGTCGAGTGTCCAGCCCAGATATGCGGCGATCGTGACGTTGCGCTGTTCGCGAGTCCAGGACATGTTTTTGGTTCTCCTCTCTCCAATTGATCCAGTGGCGTGCGGGTGATTCGTAGGCATGCCGCGCGCCCCGTGGCGCGGCCGCGCATCGAGTGTACGCCAGGGTGGCATGGCTCTGCATTGATGTCCGGAGTTTCAATGGAAATCCCTGGGATTAATCGGGGTCATTATGTGCTGGTGAATGTAATAAATGAATTGAGTTTGAATTTTTAAAGAATGCTATTTGTAATTTATTGGGACTGGCGATGGGCGGCGCATTGAAATACTCGAATTGAAAATGCGCCGATGCCGTGCGACAGAAAATGAACAGGCAATGGCTACCAAACGTGTTCAGGGTGGCGCCGCGTTCAGAAATGATGAACAAAACAAAAAGTTGAACGGTCGGCCCCGCGTCGTTCATAATAGTTACAAGTTCACATTTTCTGAACAGCGAAGATTTATGAACAAAGACGATCCAACAGGAGCTCTCGACTTCAGCCGCCCGACCGAGGCGTTACTCGGCCAGCTCACTCACGCTGTCACCATGCGCGGACGTGTGCCGCTGCATCTGATCGGCTTTCGGCCGGGAGAGCCTGGCAATGGCTCGGTCGAGGATGGTGAGTTGACGCTCGACGTGAACGGCGCCGTTCAACAGTACACGCTCGCGGCACGAGGACGGATGAGATCGCGTGCGGACGTCAGGGCCCTCGCGGTGAAGAACCGAAGGACGACGTTTCCGCTGTTGCTGGCCACCAGCTATTTGACACTCGCGTTAGCGGACGAGTGTGTCGAGCACGACCTGCAGTTCATCGATCTCGCGGGCAATCTGTATGTGCATACGCCCGGTCAGTACCTGCTTGTAACGGGCAGGCCGGCGAATCCTGAGCTCCGGCGGCTGGCCTCGCAGTCAGGAAGGCCCGCGACGTCCGCGAGCGTCTCCGCGCTCAGGATGATTTTCGTGCTGCTGGCAGAGCCGCAGTTGCTCAACCGTTCCTATCGGGACATCGCGGCCGCCGCGGGCGTAGCGCTCGGCGCCGTCGGAAGCGTGCTGGACAATCTGCGTGAGCGTGGCTTGCTGGCGGGAACCGACAGCCGGCGCATACTCGATCCGGCCGCGCTGCGGGAAGAGTGGGCGATCAGTTATCCGCTTCGCCTGCTGCCTAAGCTAAACGGGCAACGGTTCACGGCAGGCGATCCATCGTGGTGGCGGCATGCCGAATTGCCGGCGGGGCAGGCGTGGTGGAGCGGGGAGGTTGCCGCCGCGAAACTCACCGGCCAGCTTCGACCGGCCGCGCAGACGCTGTATATCGATGCTGCGGCGAGACCGGCTGTGACAATGGCGCTCGCGAAGCGCCATCGCTTGCGGGCCGACGACGCCGGCACGCTGGAAATCCTCGACGCTTTCTGGCGTGTGGATACGGCGCAGGCGCAGCAAGCGACGGTGCCGCCTTTGCTCGTTTACGCCGATTTGCAGCGTACAAGGGATCCTCGTAATGCAGAGGCTGCGACCTTGATACGTAACCAGATAGAGCAGGCTGATGCCGCCAATCCATCTTAAGACGCCGCTACCGGAAGCAAAGCAGACGCTGCTGACTGTTATGGATCGCGTGGCCCGGCTAACCGGCCTGCGGTATTTCGTCATCGGAGCGACGGCGCGCGACATCCTGATGTATCACCTGCACGGGTTGCCTTTGAATCGCGCCAGTCCAGACATCGATTTCGCGATGGCGATCGAGAACTGGACGGCATTCGAGGCGCTCAGGGTCGCGCTTCTGCAGCAGCCTGGCTTTCGGTCCGACGCGAAGATCCTGCACCGGCTTCACTATTCGCCAATGGCCGGAGATGATTTTCCAGTCGATCTGGTGCCGTTCGGTGGCGTCGAGACGGCACCGGCGCAAGTGGCGTGGCCTCCGGACATGGCCATCGTGATGAATGTGGTGGGCTACGCCGAGGCGTTGGATAGCGCGATCATGGTCAGCATCGCGGACGACTGCGAAATCCCGGTCGCATCGATCCCGGGTCTCGTGATGACGAAATTGATCGCGTGGCTGGACCGCGGGCAAGCCAATCCGAAAGATGCGGCGGACTTCCGGTATCTGCTGGAAAACTACGCGGCCGCAGGCAATGTGGACCGGCTGTACGGCGAGGAATTGCCGTTGCTTGCTGCGTGCGGGTACGAATTCGAACGCGCGGGCCCGAGATTGATGGGACTCGATATCGCATCGATTGCTTCCGCGCAGGGTAGGGAGCAGATCGTGGCCATTCTGGAAGATGCTGGACTGCATGACCGGCTGGTCATGCACATGCTGCGGGGCGGCTCTCACCGCGGCGACGTGGTGGCGGAGGTTGAGAGCCGGCTCGCGGAATTCAGGATCGGACTGACGGATTGGCCCGGGCCGTGATCCTCTCGCGGCAGCGGAAAAACAAAAAGCCCGCATTCGCGGGCTTTTGTCATTTGCTAGCTGGTGCCCAGCAGAGGACTCGGTCACACGGGCGCGACCCCGGCTGCGCTTGCAAGCGCAGCCTTTCGAGTCCTCACGCAAAGCGCGCAGGCGCTCTGCTTCCTGGGCCTGAAAATGAAAAAGCCGGCTTACGCCGGCTTTTTGAATACGTGGTGCCCAGGAGAGGACTCGAACCTCCACGGTGTTGCCACCGCTAGGACCTGAACCTAGTGCGTCTACCAATTCCGCCACCTGGGCACGTCTCAAGCTAGACCGCT
>DATLOW010000534.1:0-10027 GCA_035536055.1 Paraburkholderia sp.
GGCGTGCGACAGATCCCAGTTCACGAGGCCGTCGTACAGCGAATAACCGACGAAGCGGTAGCCTTCGAAGCCCTGATCGGGCTGCCCGGCCCAGTCCGGGATATCGGCTGCGGTCATCGCGACGGTCAATACCGATTCCGCGGACGCGGCGGCCGTGCCGGCCGCGTATGCCAGCAGCGCCAGCGCTGCCATCGTGGAGGCGCGCAACCAGCGCGTCAGACCTGTCTTGCGACTACGCATAACCGTCAAACCCCCTGGGTTGAGAAGCGCGGCTGGGCTCTTCGCTTTATTTCGAAAAGAACACAGACGCTTGCCGCCCGTTGAATTGACGTGAATATATGATCGTCTGACGATACAAGCAAGTGGACAAAATAAGGCAAGCACCGCCCGGTATGGGCCGTGAGGTGTTCACGCGCAGCGGTGCATATCTAAATGACAGGCTATTTTCGTTTTGTAATGGCGGTGTGGCCCGCATGCTCGCTGTGCGCACTCAGCTGCCGGCTCGTCGCGCGAATCAGCGATGTCTTGACGCTGACCACGTGCTGCCGCATCAGCTGTTCGGCCTCGCGCGGCTCGCGCGCAAGAATCGCTTCGTAGATGCGATGGTGAAAGCGATGCCGCTCGCGAATGTCGTCGATTTCGAACGCGAGGATGTTGTGCGCCGAAGCCTGCGGAATCTGTTGGCACAAGCGCAGTACATCGGCGACGAGCCGCGAGTTTGCGGCGTGATGGATCACCGAATGGAAGATCTCGTTGACCTCCGCATAGTCGGTGCGCTGCTGATTGGCCTCTGCATTGCTTGCAAGAATCTGGTCGCCGTGCGTAAGCGCGTTTTCCAGTTCCACGCAGGCCTCGGCGGAAAGCCCGCGTTCGGCCGCGAGCCGTGCGGCGAGGCCCTCGGCGAGCGCGCGCATTTCGTAAGCGTCGACGATCTCCGACAGCGGAAACGCACGCACCGTGAAGCCGCGATTGGGCGTGTAGGTCAGCAGGCCTTCGCCCGCGAGGGTCTGTAAGGCGGCCCTGAGCGGTGTGCGCGAGACCGCGAGATCGCGGCTCAACGACACCTCATTGATGCGCGACCCGGGCGCGAGCACGCCGTCGAGCAGATCCTGGCGGATGCGCTCGGCGAGTCCACCCGACAGCGTGGCAGCAGCGGTTTTTTCGATCATAGAGTCCTCGGACTTGAGACGAGCCTGATTATAAATGAGTGCTGCGCACACTTATGGGCGTATCCGGCCACAAAAGTATGCAAATGCACGGTTTCAATCGCGCCTTGTGTGCGGCTGCGCCAGGCTGTCTCCCACTTATTGGTGCAACGAATGCGCGGTGCGCACGGTATGCAGAATGCTGCGTTGCACGCCAAAGTGAATACACTTTGGCGTTGACAAAGCGTTATTGTACACAGACCATCGCATCAACCTCATCATTACCCACCAGGAGAGACAAGCTTGACTGCGTCATATGCCGTTCCTTTGGCCACTCCCGTACTTGCCGTCGCAGGCGATGCCCAAGCCTTCCCGGTGCGGCGCGTCTATTGCGTCGGCCGCAACTACGTCGAACACATTCGCGAGATGAAGGAGGGCGACGAGCGCGACCCGCCGTTTTTCTTCCAGAAGCCCTCGGACGCCGTCGTTGCGAACGGCGCCGAACTCGCATACCCACCGTGCACCGAAGACTTCCAGCATGAGATCGAACTGGTGGTCGCGATCGGCAAGGACGGCGCGAACGTCGCCGTGCACGACGCGCTCGCGCATGTGTTCGGCTACGCGGTCGGCATCGACATGACGCGCCGCGACCGCCAGCGCGAAATGCGCGAGCGGATGCTGCCGTGGGAGATGGGCAAGTCGTTCGACGAATCGGCGCCGTGCGGGCCGTTGCATCCGGCCGCGCGCATCGGGCATATCGGCAGCGGTGCGATCTCGCTGTCGGTCAACGGCGAGGTGCGCCAGAAGGGCGATCTCACGCAGATGATCTGGAACGTACCGGAGATCATCGCGAACCTGTCTACGCAATATGAACTGAAGGCCGGCGATCTGATCTTCACCGGCACGCCTGCCGGCGTCGGCCCGGTGCTGCCGGGCGATCGCATCGAGGGCGCGATCGAAGGGCTGGACACCATTCACTTCACCATCGGCTCGAGGAAATCATGAACCTGCTACCGAACGACCGTCTTGCCTATTCGCCGATCGTCGAGCGCTCGAAGCTGGCGCTGCCGGACGATGCACGGCTTGCCGTGTGGGTGATCGTCAACATCGAGGAGTGGAACCCGCTCGAGACCATGCCGCGCACCGTGCTGACGCCGCCGGCCGGCGGCTCGCCGACGCCCGATGTGCCGAACTGGGCGTGGCACGAGTACGGCAACCGCGTGGCGTTCTGGCGCATGCTCGATGTATTCGACACGCTCGGCATTCGCGCCGCGCTGGCGATCAACGGCTCGGCGATCCGCAGCTACGAGCCGATCTCGCGTGCCGCGCTCGAGCGCGGCTGGGAGTTCGTCGGGCACGGCTATAGCCAGAAGAACATGCAGAAAGTCGCGGACGAACGCGCCGACATCCGCAAGACCACCGAGGCGATCCGCGCGTTCACCGGCACGGCGCCGCGCGGCTGGCTCGGGCCGGGGCTGACCGAAACGTGGGAAACGCCGGACATCCTCGTCGAGGAGGGTTACGACTACGTGTGCGACTGGGTGCTCGACGACCAGCCGCTGTATCTGAAGACGCGCACCAGGCCGATCGTCAGCGTGCCGTACACGCAGGAGTGCAACGACGTCGCGATGATGCTGATCCAGCATCACGCGGCGGCCGAATATCGCAACCGTGCGATCGACCAGTTCGAGCAGTTGTACGCGGACGCGCAGAAAGAGCCGCGCGTGATGGCGCTGGTGGTGCATCCGTACATCATGGGCGTGCCGCACCGGCTGCGTTATTTCCGCGAGGCGCTCGCGCATATCAAGGCGCGCCAGGGCGTCGTGTTCACCACCGGCAGCGCGATCTGCGACGCGTTCGCAGCATCGACGCCGCAGCCGGGCTAGGCGCAATCGTCGCGTGCGCGGGTCTTGCCGGCCCGCGCCGCTCCCGTGATACGCGGCGCCCGCGCGGCCGCCGCATTCTTCGAGACGTTCATGAATAGTCCTCTTTCGCAGCGTGCGCTGCAGGCCGGCGCACGCCCGTCGGGTTCGACGCTGGCCGCGGTCGCGATGTTCGTCGTGTTGCTCGCGTCGTATTCGGTCAATGCGATGGACCGGCAGATCTTCCCGCTGCTCGCCGCCGACGTGCGTCACGAGTTCGGCTTCGGGCTGGCGCAGATCGGCTTGCTGTCGACCATCTTCACGCTCGGCATGGCGGTGGCCGGCGTGCCGACCGGCATGCTGCTGGCGCGTCTGTCGCGGCGCAGCGCGACCGTGATCGGCATCGCGATCTTTTCGGTCGGCACGGTATTGACGGCGACCGCGCACGGTTTCGCCGACATGCTGCTGTATCGCGCGGCCACCGGCATCGGCGAAGCGATGCAGCTGACCGTGATCATCGCGATCGGCACCAGCTACTTCACGCGCTTTCGCTCGACCGCAGTCGGCGCGGTGAACTTTTCGTTCGGCGTGGGCGCGATCGTCGGGCCGGTGGCCGGCAGCAGCTTGCTGGCGCTGCGGCACGAATGGCGTTTTCCGATGATGGTGTTCGGCCTGCTCGGCATTGTGGCGATCGTCGCGATCTTCGTCGCGGTGCGCCCGTGGTTCAGCGAGACGCGCGCGGCCGAACGTCGCGACGATACGCAGCTCGAAGCGGCGCACACGCTATGGAATCGCAATACCGTGCTGCTCACTGTGCTCAGCCTGATCGGCGGCTTGATCATCTACGGTTATCTGGGCATGTATCCGACGTTTCTGCGCGAGCATCTCGGCTTTTCGCCGGCCATGACCGGCCGCGTGATGAGCGCCTATGGCTTCGGCGTGTTTGCGTCGATCGCGGGCGGCTGGATCGGCGACCGCGTGTCGGCGCGCAAGGTGCTGGTGGTCAGCTTCCTGATCGCTGCGCTGCTTGGCTACGGATTGTTCTATGCGGCGACGACGGTGGCGCTGCAGGCGATGCTGTCGTTCGTATGGGGACTCGTGGTGAGCGGCGTGATCTACGTGAATCTGGCCGGCTATCACATCCGCTCGGTCAGCAGCCAGTTGAACAACCGCGCATCCGGCGTGTTCGTGTCGAGCCTGTATGGCTCGGCGTCGATCGCGGGCTACACGATCGGCTGGCTCGCGACGTCCTTCGGCTGGTCGGCGGCCGGTCTCGAACAGATTTCGCTGCTGGCCTGTGTCGGCGCGCTGCTGTCGCTCGCGCTGCAGCCGTCGCGCATGGCATTGCCCGCGAGCCGCGCGGCCGCGGCTCGCGTCGTGACGGCGAAATAACCTCGAATGGCTTTTTTTCAGCAATCCATTGCAGTACATATTCAGGATGATTGATCGATGAAAGCAATAAGAAAGACTTTCGCGGCTGCGTTTGCGGCCGCTGCATTCGCCGCCTGCGGCGCGACCTCCGCGATGGCGCAGCAAGCCACGTCTGCGCCGGCGCTCGGCGACGTGACGGTCAACGTATTTCCCGGCGGCTTCAACTGGCCGAGCTACGTGGCCGAAGATAAAGGCTTTTTCGCGCAGCACGGCATTCACGTGTTCCTGCAGGGCACGACCGGCTCGGTGAACCAGATGACCGATCTGTCGCAAGGACGCTTCGACATCGCGATGACGGCGCTCGACAATATCGTTGCATATGTGGAAGGCGAGGGCGAGGCACCGATCGGTCCACAACCGGACTTCGTCGCGGTGATGGGCAGCGACAGCAGTTTTCTTTCGCTGGTCGCCGCGCCGGACATCAAGTCCTACGACGATCTGCGTGGCAAGACGTTGTCGGTGGATGCGCGCACCACCGGCTACGCGTTCGTGCTGTACGACATGCTGGCGCGCAAAGGCCTGCAGCCGAGCGACTACCAGATCGAGACCGCCGGCGGCATGGTGCAGCGCTGGGCGGCGCTGCAGCAGAAAAAGCAGGTCGCGACACTGCTGTCGACGCCGTTCAACATTCTCGCGCGCAACGAAGGCTTCCATCAGCTGGCCGCCGCGACCGACGTGATCGGTCCGTATCAGGGCAACGTTGCGGCGACGCGCCGCTCGTGGGCACGCCACAACAAGGCGAAAGTGGTGGCCTTTATCCGCGCGTATGTCGAGGCGATCGACTGGCTCTACGACCCGAAGAATCACGACGAAGCGATCCGCATCCTGCTGAAGAACGTGCCGCAGATGTCGCCTGAACTGGCCGCGACCACTTACAGCGAATTGCTCGATCCGAAAGCCGGGTTCTTCCGCAAGGGCCGCATGAACGTGGCCGGGATCCGCACCGTGCTCGCGCTGCGCAGCCGCTACGCAACGCCTCACAAGACGCTGAAGGATCCGTCGAAGTACTACGACCCGGCCTACTATCGCGCCGCGCTGCATTAAGCGAACTCGCACTTTGAATCGATAGAACAACAGGCTACGGAGGTATCAGATGAACAGGAAACTGCTGCGTGCGTTCCCTGCGGCGGCGCTCGTCGCAACGTGCTGGAGCGGCCATGCCGCCGCGCAGTCGAGCGTGCAGTTGTACGGCGACGTCGACGCATTCGTCGGCGTGAAAAAGGCCCTGGGCGGGCAGGCCGCGTGGATGGTCGGCAACGGCGGCTCGACCGCGTCGTTCTGGGGCATGAAAGGCGTCGAGGATCTGGGCGGCGGCTATCAGGCGGTGTTCGAACTCGAGAGCTACTTTTCAGTGCAGAACGGCACGTTCGGGCGCTTCGCCGGCGACGGCTTTTTCTCGCGCAATGCGTGGGTCGGCATCAATGCGCCTTGGGGCAAGCTGGTCGCGGGCCAGATCGGTCCGCTGTACTGGAACTCGACGATTTTCTATAACCCGTTTTTCAATTCGTTCGTCTTCTCGCCAGCGGTGATTCACACCTATGTCGCGGTGAATGGACAAGGTGTCGGCGGCGGCGGCGGCGAGTGGAGCAATGCGGTCACGTATTCGTCCGCGTTGTACAACGGCTGGCAGTTGAACGCGCAGTACGCGTTTGGCAACGCCGCCGGCGAACCCGGGCAGAACAAATGGGCCGGCCAGGTGCAGTACCGCAACGGTCCGTTGAACGCGAACGTGGTGTACCAGCAGATCAAGTTCAACACCACGCCGGGCGACCTCGCGGCAAGCGTGCCGGGGCTGTCGACGCAATCGGCGGTGCAGGCGGGCGCGACCTACGAGGTCGGCATCGTCAAGCTGTACGGGCAGTATCAGTACGTGTCGAATGCGATCGCGGGCGGTGGGTACCACGTGAACTTCGGGCAGCTCGGTGCGGCGATCCGCATCGGCCTCGGGACCGTGCTGATGTCGGACGGCATGTCGAAAAGCGGCGGACAGCGCGACGAGTTTCGCAATACGTGGTCGGTGGGCTACGACTATCCGCTGTCGGCACGCACGCTGGTGTACACCGCCGTGCTCGGCGATCATGCGAGCCATTTCTCGTCGGGTTATACGGTCGGTGGCGGCATGCGGACGCTGTTCTAAGCCCATTGGGCGGCTCGCGCGAAGTGCGGGTGGTCAGGCATCGATCGATGCATGGCTACCCCGCGACCGGCCACCCGGGGCACGTCACCGTGGTCCGGTCACCCGGCATCCGCCGACGTTGCATCGCCGGGCAGCGCGCGCCCCGCCAGCTGCTCGCGCAATTGCGACTTGATGCTGTGAATATGCTCGCGCATCACCTGTTCGGCGCGATACGGCTCGCGCGCCATGATCGCTTCGAAGAGCCGGTGGTGGTCGTCGTGGCTGCGCAGCTTCCAGCGGTATTCGTCCCACAGGATGTTACGGTCCGACGACATCGGCACGTTGTGGCACTGGCGAATCATGTCGTTGATCATGCGGTTGCCGGCGGCCTGGCCGATCGCATCGTGGATGCGCACATTGACGTCGCGAAACAGCGGCTTGTCCTCCGGCAACAGCATGCCTTTGGCGAGCAGCGTGTCGCCGTCGGCGAGCGCCTCGCGATAGATCGCTTCAAGTGGCGGCGTCAGTCCGTGCTCGGCCGCGAAGCGCGCAGCGAGCCCCTCGAGCACGCCGCGTATGTCGATCACTTCGAGCAGTTCGGCGGTAGCGAGGCTGCGCACGCTGTAGCCGCGGTTCGGTGCGTATTCCAGCATGCCCTCGGCCGCCAGCCGATGCAGTGCCGCGCGAATCGGCGTGCGCGACACGTCGAGCATCTTCGCTAGCGGCACTTCCTGCAGCTTCTCGGCGGGCGAAAACACGCCGGCGAGAATCGCTTCCCTGAGTCGATCGGTGACCGACTGCGAGCGCGTGATGCTGGCGGGATCGGCAAGCCGCAGCTGCGTGGGCTGCGCGCTCGGGTCGGCGGCGGCGGGGACTTGCTTGGTCATGGCGGCAGGCCTTCCGAAGTGGATCGGGTGGTCGTATCAAATTGCTGTCTGTTGCCGGATTGTATCCAAAGTTGGATTTTCCGTGCGCGTCGCAGCGAGGCTTTCTATCTGCCGACGTCTGCACCGAACTGGGCAATCCGCGCACCGATTCGGAGGCCGCAATCGCAAGCTGTGCATCAGAACAGCACATTACCCCTTGTTTGTAGGCATTTTATCGGTGACCGTCAGCCGGGTCGGCGGTCGTTATTTGATCCGATGAAGCCCGCGCAGACTGGGCATCGCGCATTTGATGAGTGGATGCGCTTGCGAATTGGCACGCCTGTTGCTCAGTTATGTATACAAAACGTGAGTTCCATGAGGTCACGCATGCAGGCTGAAGACAACGCGATCGGTACCATCACGGCGAACCGCAACGCCCACTACGAGCCATTCGGCTGGCACCACTGGCCGGAGCATCCATGGTTCTCGTATCAGTTTCGCCGCGGCCTCGGCGAAACGCAGGAGGGCGGCGGCGCGGTCAGCGAAGCATTGCGAACCGCCGCGCGCATCGTCGCCGGCGACGACGACAGCTGGCACGTCGAGTGGCGTGCCACCGGCGAACGCAATCTGCAGCGCGCGCAGGCCGAAGAAGCGCTGGGCCACGTGCGCACCTCGATCAACTGCTATCTGCGCGCTGCCAACTACTTCCGCCAGGCGGAGTTCTTCCTGAGCCCGGACGATCCGCGTCGCCTCGAGACCTTCACGCTGATGGAAAGGTCGAGTCACGGCTTCCTGCGGCAACTGAGTCCGGCAGGCGAAGTGCTCGAGATTCCATACGAAAACGGCAGCACGCTGCCGGCCTATTTCGTGCGCGCGCCGTTTCCGGTCGCGCGCCAGCCGGTGCTGATCTGCATGGGCGGACTCGATTCGATCAAGGACGAGATGTGGTTCATGCAGGCGCATGGCGCGCTGCAACGCGGCATCTCGGTGCTGATGATCGACGGCCCCGGGCAGGGTGGCGCGCTGCGCCGGCAACGCATCGTCAATCGTGCGGATACCGAAGTGCCGATCGGACGCTGCATCGATTACCTCGAAACCCGGGCCGACGTGGATCCGGCCCGCATCGCCGTGTGCGGTTCGAGCCTCGGCGGCTACTACGCGGCGCGCGCGGCCTGTTACGAGCACCGCCTCGCCGCCTGCGTATCGCACGGCGCGATCTGGAGCATCACCGACATGTGGGGCAGCGCCGGCGAAGACCACGGGCTGGCGATGCACATCAAGTGGGTGTTCGGTCGGCCGAGCATGAAGGCGGCCATGGAGAAGGCGCGCGAGTTCACGCTGGAAGGGCATCTGGAGCATATGCGCTGCCCTTATCTGGTGATGCACGGCGGTCACGACGTGCTGACGGTGTCGCAGGCGCGCAAGGTTTACGACTACGGCGTCGCGAAAGGCGTCGACTGCACGTTGCGCCTGCTGGATGAGGAAGAGACGGGCGCCGAGCATTGCCAGCACGACAACCCGACGATCGGCCAGGAATTGCTCGGCGACTGGCTCGCCGACCGCCTGGGCATCGATCAGCGCGCGCTGCTGGCGCTATCCCGTAACAACCTGCAATAAGGAACCTTCATGAATTTCGGTGTCGACAAAGTCAGGGCGGCAGTGGTCGCGATCGATCTGCATCGCGGGCATCTGGACATGGAAGTGGCCACCATGCCGGCCGCGCCCGACGTCGCCGCGCGCGTGGTGGCCGCGAACCGGCGGCTGTTCGACTGGTGCCGCGGCCAGGCGATCCCGGTCGTGCATCTGGTCACGCACTACCGCGACGTCGAGGAGATTCGGGTGAATGCGTTCTGGCGCACGCGCGCCGAAGATCCGAACAATCCGCGCAAGAACGTGCTGAAGCACAACCTGACCGGCATGCCGGGCTGCACGATCATGCCCGGTCTGCACGACGCGGCGCGCGACTGGGTGGTGGATACCAAGAAGCGCTACAACTGCTTCACCGCCACCGACCTCGACTTCCTGTTGCGCTCGCATGGCATCAACACGCTGATCATCACCGGCGTCAATACCAACAGCTGTGTGCTGTCGACCGTCACCGCCGCGTGCTCGCTCGACTATGCGGTGCTCGTGCCGAGCGATTGCGTCGACACGATGGACGCGCCCGCGCTGCACGATGCAGCGCTGCTGTGCATTCGCACCGCATTCGGTTTCGTGATGACCTCGGATGAAGTGATGGCGCTTGCCGAACTCACAACCTGAGCACCCGCGCGCAACCGACCGCGCGCCCGAGCGTGGTGCCGCACCGGCGGCCGCTCCCCCATTGAAGGAACTGCATTCATGTCCATGATTCCGCGTGAAAGAACCGAGTACTCCGCCATCGTCGACCGCCCGCCGCTGAAGTTGCCCGGCGACGCAAGGGTGATCGTATGGACCATCGTCAACCTCGAGGTCTGGGACATCGCGCGGCCGATGGCGCGCCAGGTGCTGCCGGCGCCGACCGGCGCCGTGCTGCTGCCCGACGTGCCGAACTGGTCGTGGCACGAATACGGCATGCGGGTGGGCTTCTGGCGCTTCAAGAAGCTGTACGACCTGCTCGGCATCCGC
>DATLOW010000535.1:0-2335 GCA_035536055.1 Paraburkholderia sp.
ATGTCGGCGTTCCGCTACGACCTCCGGAAGTTTTTGCGCGCCTCCGAAGAGATCGCCAACGCTTCGGGCATCACGACTCTGCAGTATCAGCTGCTGCTGCACGTGTACGGCTTTCCGGACCGCAAATGGGCGACCGTCGGCGAACTCGCGGAGCGGTTGCAGGCTGCGCCGAACGGCACCGCGGCGCTGGTGTCGCGCTGCGAAGCGGCGGGACTCGTGACGCGCAAGCCCGACCCGGCCGATGGCCGCCAGGTGCAGGTCCACCTGACACCTACCGGTGAGAAATTCCTGCTCGAACTCGCCGCCGAGCACAAGGCGCTGTACGGCGCGTTCCGCTGGGTTTTCGAAGAGCCGGGCAAGCAGGCCTGAACGCGGCGGCCGGCCCGGGTTTGCGGCCGGGCCATCGGGCGCACCGGGATTTATGTCACAATGTGCCTTAACAGGCATTTTCCCGGCTACCTCATGCGAATTCCCGCTTTTATCGACCGCCGCGCCATGGTGCGCGGCCGGCGGCGTTGGCTGTATCTTGGCGTATTCTGGCTCGGCGCGATCATGACGGGGCTGGTCGCCGTCCTGTACGCGCGGCTGATCGACTTCGGCTACGAGGTCTTCTTGCGGATGATTGCGTACGGCTGGTGGCTGCCGCTCGTCGTCACGCCCGCGGTGGCCGCGGCCGGCGCGTGGATTACGCGCCGCTGGTTCGCGGGCTCGGAAGGCAGCGGCATTCCGCAGGTCATCGCGACGCTGCACGACCCGCGCGACACCGGTCCGCGGCTGCTTACGCTGCGCATCCTCGTCGGCAAGATCGCCGTGTCGTTCCTTGCGATCCTCGGCGGTTTCACGATCGGTCGCGAAGGCCCGACGATTCACGTCGGCGCGGCGCTGATGTTCAGCCTGCGGCGCTTCTATCCGGCGCGGCTGCGCAGTATCTATAGCGTCGGGCTCGAGCACAAGCTCGCCCTCGCGGGTGCGGCAGCCGGTTTGTCCGCCGCCTTCAACGCGCCGCTCGCGGGTGTCGTGTTCGCCATCGAGGAGCTGACGCGCAGCTTCGAGCAGCGCACCAGCGGCGTGCTGATTACCGCGATCATCTTCGCCGGTGTGGTGTCGCTCGCACTGCAGGGGAATTACGTGTATTTCGGCACGATCGCCGTCGACAGTCATTTTCCCGATCTGTTCGTGCTTGCCGTGGTGATAGTCGGCGTCGCGACCGGTATCGCAGGCGGCGTGTTCTGCTGGATTCTGCTCAATACCGCGCGCTGGATGCCGGCGCCGCTGCTCGCGCTGAAGACGCAACGGCCGGTCGTGTTCGGCGCGCTGTGCGGGTTGTTTATCGCCGCGCTCGGCGTGGCCAGCGGCGGCCATCTGTTCGGCAGCGGCTATGCGGAAGCGCGCCACATGCTCGAAGGCGAATCGCAATTGGGCGCGGCGTACCCGTTGCTGAAGATGGCGTCGATGGTCGGCTCGTATCTGCCGGGCACGCCGGGCGGCCTGTTCGCGCCGTCGCTGGCGATTGGCGCGGGAATGGGCAACGCGCTGCATATGGTGTTCGCGCAGACGCAGTTGCCGATGCTGATCGCGCTTGGCATGGTCGGCTATCTTGCCGCGGTCACGCAGAGTCCGATTACGGCATTCGTGATCGTCATCGAGATGATCGATGGGCACGCGATGGTGATTTCGCTGATGGCGACGGCGCTGATTTCGAGCCAGGTATCGAAGCTGTTCGCGCCGCCGCTTTATGAAGCGCTGGCGCGTCGATATATGCGGCCTTGACGGGCAGGTGGCGCGGCGGGCGGGATTGCACTGACGGACCCGCCGATCCGTGCGCAAAGCCTCCGCGGCAGTGGTGCGTGTTGCGCTTCCGATGGTGCAACCGCACATAGGCGAAGACGAATTCAAGCGCCGGTCTTGAATGGCACCCGCCGATGTACGAGAATGTTTTCAGCTAAATGTGCTCAGACGCGCTTTAACCGTTGCCTATATAAAACATCTCAATAGAAATTGTCCCGGTTGATAGAAAAGATCTGAACCTGATGTTTTCAGTCGCATCGCTATTCACGAGCCGCTGGTGCGCGCAGTGACGGGAATCTGTTGCCATTGAACATGCCCATGCCGATCTGGTTAATTGACATATCGGCGCGTGTATCCAGTTAGAAGTTGGACGCATTCAACCTATGGCACGCACGGTTATAGCTGTCTTCGAAAATTCTTTTTGTCGAATGGATGTTGACGAACGTTGCTGTCGCAGATAACTCGCGCCAGTCCGCAACGATAAGACGCGCGATTATGCCGGGGTCATTAAAAGGTAAGCGTCGCAAGCCGATATCCGCCCGCTTTG
>DATLOW010000536.1:0-2280 GCA_035536055.1 Paraburkholderia sp.
CTGATGTTTGGCGGCCTCTCCGCCGCGCACGAGCCATGCGGGACGCAGCAGTTCGAGCGCATCGCCGTGCGCGAGCACGTAGCGTTCGATCGCGCGCGGCACGTCGGGGCGCGCCTCGGCCAGACCCGCATCGACGGCGAACAGCACGCGTGCCTTTGCGCCTTGCGCAGTGGTCCGGCGCATCAGATCGGCGAGCACCGGGTTAGCCGGGTCGAGCGCGCGGCGCGTGAAGCACACCGGGTAGCTGTAACAAACCTCGAAAGTCTGGTCGATGCGGTGTTCGAGCATGAAGGCTCCTGGCGTGGCGTGGCGTGTCGCGGCAAGCGTTGGGGTGAATCGCTGCCGCAAGGCGGCAGTGCGATGGCCGCCTGCGGTTCGCGTGCTAGTTCGGTACCGGTTCGTCGATGCGCGGCTTCTGGCCGCGCAGCACCGAGTTGTCGGCGAACAGCTGACGCTGGTCCAGCCGCGGCGTCTCGTCGAGTGCGGCGACGTCGATCTGCTGCGATTGCGCATACGCATGCAGCGCATTGCCCCAGCTGACCGCTTCGACGTGAGCCGCGGGGATGCCGCGCTCGAGCATCAGCCGCGCGGTTTTCGGCACCGACAGCGGATCGCTGACGCCCCAGTCCGCCGAGCTGTCGACGATGATTCGCTGCGGCCCGTACTGGCGGACGATTTCGACCATCCGCTCCGAGCCCATCTTGGTGTTCGGATAGATCGTGAAGGCGGCCCATGCGCCGGCGTCGAGCACGTCGCGCACGGTTTCCTCGTTGTTGTGATCGATCACGAGCTTGTGCATGTCGATACCGTGCTCACGCGCGACGTCGATCGAACGGCGCGTGCCGTTTTTCTTGTCGCGGTGCGGCGTGTGCACCATCACCATCAGGTCGTGCTGCCGCGCGAAATCCAGTTGCGCCTGATAGGCGAAATCTTCGGCCGGCGTGATCTCGTCGTAGCCGATCTCGCCGATCGCGACCACGCCTTCCTTCAGCGCGAAGTGCGGAATCAGTTCGAGCACTTCGCGGGCGAGCGCTTCGTTGTTCGCTTCCTTCGAGTTCAGGCCGATCGCACAGTAGTGCGCGATGCCGAACTGCGCACAGCGAAACCGCTCCCAGCCGATCAGGCTCGAAAAATAGTCGATAAAGCTGCCCGCATGGGTGCGCGGCTGGCCGAGCCAGAAAGCCGGCTCGATCACGGCGCGGATGCCGGCGGCGGCCATCGCCTCGATGTCGTCGGTGGTGCGCGACGTCATATGGATATGCGGGTCGAAGAATCTCACGGCGCCTCCTGACGGGGTTAGACGAATTGCAGTGCGAGTTGGGTGAAGCGGCCGGCCCGGGCGCGCTCGATGAATTGCGCATGACGTTGGCAGGCGCTGTGCTGCCATGCGCTGTCGCGCTCGAGCGCGCCGGCCCGCGCGAGCGCGAGCAGCGCGCCGCGTTGTGCCGCGTCGTTGCCGTCAATCAGTTCGCGGCGCAGCGCCTGCAGGCCGCGCTCGCCGGCGTGCGGGCCGAGGCAGAACCACAGCTGCGGCGCGACGCTGCGGCCGGCGCTGCGGCGTTCGTCGGCCAGATCGAGCGCCATCCGCGCGAGTTCGGGTGACAGCCGCTGGTCGAGGCCGTGGATGCGAAATAGCGGCACGTCGATAAACAGCGCCTTGATGACCAGCTGGCGCCACGCTGCGTCGTCGAAGTGCGTGGCCGGGTAGGGCGAATCGCAGGCAGCGGCCTCGAACACCGTGCGCATATTGCTGCGGCAGCCTTCGCCGGCGCGCCACACGAAGCGCTCGCCGTGCGGCAACAGCGGCAGCGCGCGGTACAGCGCGCACGATTCGCCATGGTCCGCAAAGCGGAACAGATGCTCGAACACGGCCGGGAACGTGTCGGCTTCGACGTCGGGCGACGCGAGCAGCAACACGATGCGCAAGGTTTCCAGCAGGTTCCAGTGCTCGGGATCGCAGCGCGCGGGTTCGGCGAACCTGCGCCGTTCGTGCGTATCGAGTGCGAGCAGCTGGCCCGGCCTGACATGGCGGCTCGCCAGCGACAGCAATTGCGCACGCCGCTCTTTCGATGCGCCGGTGCGAATCTCATTGAGTGCGGATATCAGGAAAGCATAAGCGGGCGGTGTTAAGCGCCGTGACAGCGGCTCGATAAAATCCGTAGCGGCATTGTGTGGGAGGCTATCCATGCGCAATACGTTTTATTTTCAGGCGACGACAACGAATGCGAATAGCCGCGGACTATGCGGAGATTCGTTCTATTCATCACGACGTGTTGATCC
>DATLOW010000537.1:0-5013 GCA_035536055.1 Paraburkholderia sp.
CGGCCGATTACACCGTGCTGTACCAGAACGAATCGCTGATGGTGTGGGACAGCCGCCGGCCCGCCCCGGTGCTGCTCGCGCCGGACAGCGTCGCGTACTTTGTCGAAGGCAGCGGCCAGTCGGTGTTCACCAACGGCGATCTGGTCACCGGGAAGGGCAAGCTGAACCCAGCCGTCACCGGGCGCAAGGTCACGCTGCTCGCGTGGGAAGCGGAGCCCGAGTTGCGCGCGCCCGGCGGCCTGATCGTCAGCAGCTTCCTGCAGGTGCTCGCGTCGCCACTCGGCTATCTCGGACCGTACGTGCCGGTCGGCGCGCTGCAAAAGCTGACCGAGGGAGGCGTGGCATGAGCGGGCCGATCCGTATCTGCGTGCTGGTGCCGGTGGCGACCAGCCAGTTCAACGACCGCATCATGACGGCGATCGCGCCGGTCGTGCCGCCCGACGTGCAGGTCGAGGTGCGCAACATCACCGAAGGCTCGCCGAGCATCGAGAACCGCACGAACTGGCTGCAGAACGGCATGCCGGTCGTCAGGCTCGCCCAGCAGATCGCGAAGGACGGCTTCGACGGCATCTGGCTGACCGACTTCGACATGTGCGGCGTCGAGGCCGCGCGCGAGGCGATCGACATTCCGATCATCGGCGGCTTTCCGACCTCGGCCTTCGCTGCGCTGATGCTGAGCCAGCGCTTTTCGATCGTCACGATCCTGCCGAGCACGCTGGCGATGCAGCGCGCTCATCCGCAGACCTACGGCATCGAAGACGACTTCGCGTCGATCCGCTCGATCGACTGTCCAGTCACCCAGCTGTCCGACATCAACATGGTGGTCGCGAAGACCTTCGAACAGGCGATGCTGGCGGTTAGACAGGACGGCGCGCAATCGATCCTGCTCGGCTGCACGGGCTTCGTCGACGTCGCGCATCGGGTCGCCGTTCTGCTCGAAGAAGCGCTCGGCGTGTATGTGCCGGTGATCGATCCGAATCACGCGGGCTTCAGCTTTCTGGTGTCGCTGGTACGCATGAAGCTGCGCCCGAGCCGCCTGACCTACAGCAAACTTTCCGCCGCCGGCGCGGCCTCCTCGTAGCCGCGTTGCGTCCGCCGCGCCCGGCCGCCTGAGGCGCCGCGGCGCGGATCACCGCCCACCTCATTCGCATCCAATGGACGAATTCGTCCATTTGACGCCGAAATCGTGGACCAAATCGTCCACTTCCCTGTGCTCCATTTCGTGCGATACCGCACACACGGGCGTCTCAGCATGTGGCACGTGCCTTGCTCCAAAGGGGCCTGCCGTACGAAACGCACTTTGCGCCGCGGCCCTTTCTTCGAGCGAGAACGAGCATGAGCAATCAGACTCAGCACGTGATTCCCCCTTACGGTGTGGCGATCCATCAAGCGATCACCGGGGGCGACCTTCAGCGAATGAAGACTTTGCTGGCCCAGGCGGAAACCCTGCTGGCCCAGCAGGGCGATCTTGCCGTGGCGGTCAGCCTGCTCAAGCAGGAGATCGCAAAGCTCGAGCGCTTATGACGCAAGATCGGGCCCACTGACGGGCCTATCCAGAATCCAGGAGATTCCGATGTCCGAAAATCTACGCACGGGGTTGTTTCCAGTCGGCTATGTCATCGGCAGCGGCATGCCGGGTGCGCCGACGCTTCACCTGGCGCTGCTCGTCGATACGCCCGCGAGCAGCGTGGTCGGCACCGCTTCGATCACGCAGGCCGTCAATCCGCCGCTCGACTTCCACGTCGACACGTGGGGCCGTTTCAGCTACATGGCGCTGATGCCGCCTTCGAAGACACGCATTCTCGTCACGCTCGAAGGCAACCAGGGCGGCCCGAAGTCGAATTCGGCGGTGTCCTTCAAGCTGTATCTGGTGCTCAACAGCGACTGGCAGACCGGCACCGCTTCCTATAGCTACTTCAGCCACGGCGCGTGGCACGACGTCGCCAGCGTGCCGGTCAAGACCGAACGCGAATTCGTGCCGCTCGAACCGGGCCCGGTGATCGTCCATCCGCGGCAGGCGGACAGCGGACCGGTGCCGATGTACGCGGTATCGATCCAGCAGGCGCGCGCCTCGGGCGACCTTGCGCATATGAAGACGCTGGCCGCTGCGGCAAAGCATCAACTGGACAGCCAGGCCGAGATCGCCGCCGCGCTCGCGACGCTGAAGGCGGAAATCGCGCGTATCGAGGCGGGGCGCTAAGTCCGCCAGGTCCCGCGCCGCTACTCATTGCTACAGGAGTCACTGCTATGACAGTCGGACTTTTCCCCGTCAATTTCCGCGTCGCGACACCCGCCGTCGGGGCGCCGGTGCTGACGTTGATGCTGCTCGTCAATCCGCCAGGCAAGCGCGTGAGCGGCGTGGCCCGCATCACGCAGACGACCTATCCGCCGCTGCAGTTTCAGGCGGACGTGTGGGGCACCTTCAGTCCTTTGACGCTCGATGCCGTCGCCGAGGCCGATATCGTGCTGAGCCTCGCCGGCAGCCCGTCGGGCCCGAACAGCGGCCTCGCCGAAACCTTCCAGTTTCACGGCATCGTGAAGAGCGACTGGAGGTCGGGTGCGGCGAGCTATCGCTACTTCGATAATGGCCGCTGGAACGAGGTCGAGCACGCGATCATGACGCCCGAAGGGCTGGTGCAGCCGTTGAAGCCGCCGTTCCAGCCGTACACGCCGCTGTATGGCGTGGGGATCCAGCAGGCTGCCGCGTCCGGCGATCTGAGCCGCATGAAAGCGCTGGCGCGCGAGGCCGAAGCGCAACTGGGCAGTTCCGAGCAGTTGAAGAGCGCGCTGGCGAGCCTGCACGAGGAAATCGCGCGGCTTGAAGCCGCGCGCTAGCCGAACGGAACAAGCGCCGCGCGTGCCGCAGGGGACGCGCGCGGCGGGGGAGCTGAGAGGGGCCGTGTAGTAGCAAGCCAAAAAGCAGCCGCAAAGGCGCATAGCAGCAAACGCAGCAGCATCATGAGGACGATCATGTACGAGACCAGTCCGCGCCCCGCTCGTTTTCTGAACGAGCAGGACTACCAGCGTTATGTCCCGGTTCATGTGGTGTGGGAAATCACGCTGGCCTGCGATCTGAAGTGCCTGCATTGCGGATCGCGCGCAGGCCGCCGCCGTACCAACGAACTCTCGACGGAAGAGTGCCTGCAAGTGATCGACTCGCTTGCCAGACTCGGAACCCGCGAAGTCTCGCTGATCGGCGGCGAAGCGTATCTGCGCAAGGACTGGACCGAACTGATCAAGGCAATCCGCGCGCATGGCATGTATTGCGCGGTGCAGACGGGCGGGCGCAATCTGACGCCCGCCCGGCTTGCACAAGCGGTCGAGGCCGGACTGAACGGCATCGGCGTGTCGCTCGACGGACTCGCGCCATTGCACGACACGGTGCGCAACGTGAAGGGCTCGTTCGAGCGCGCGGTCGATACGCTGCGGCGCGCACGCGCGGCTGGCCTCGCGACCAGCGTGAACACACAGATCGGCGCGGCGACGATGCCGGACCTGCCGGCACTGATGGACACCATCATCGAACTCGGCGCGACGCACTGGCAGATCCAGTTGACCGTCGCGATGGGCAATGCGGTCGACCACGACGAGTTGCTGTTGCAGCCGTATCAGCTGAACGAGTTGATGCCGTTGCTTGCGCAACTGTATAAGCGCGGCGCGGACCGCGGACTGCTGATGAACGTCGGCAACAACATCGGCTATTACGGACCGTACGAGCATCTGTGGCGTGGCTTCGGCGACGAGCGCGTGCATTGGACCGGCTGCGCGGCGGGCCAGACGGTGATCGCGCTGGAAGCGGACGGCACGGTGAAAGGCTGCCCCTCGCTGGCGACGGTCGGTTTCGCTGGCGGCAATGTGCGCGATCTTTCGCTCGAAGACATCTGGCGCACCAGCGAGGCGATCCATTTCGGCCGGCTGCGCTCGGTGGACGATCTGTGGGGCTTCTGCCGCACCTGCTACTACGCGGACGTATGCCGCGGCGGCTGCACGTGGACCTCGCATTCGCTGCTCGGCAAGCCGGGCAACAACCCGTATTGCCACTACCGTGTGCTCGAACTGCAGAAGCAAGGGCTGCGCGAGCGCATCGCGAAGATCGAAGATGCGGCGCCGGCCTCGTTCGCGGTCGGGCGCTTCGATCTGATCACCGAGCGGATCGCGGACGGCACACCGCTGTCGAGCATCGAGCGCTCGGGGCAGACCGTCGAACTGGTGTGGAAGAACAAAGGCAAGCGTGCGCCGGACGAAGGCCGGGTGCCGCCGCGTCTTGCGCTATGCCGCCACTGCGATGGCTATGTGCATGCACATGAAGAGACCTGCCCGCATTGCGGCGCCGACATCGCTGCCGCAGCCGAAGCACACGAGCGTGAAGTGCAGCGCCGCCGTGCGGTGATCGACGAAATCGAGCGGCTGTTGCATCGGCCGAACGGCGCGGATGAAGGGCGACCGCGGCAGGTTCATGGCGACGCCGCTTCATAGCGGCGCCTGCCCGACGGCCAAAGGTGAGAACTTTCGGGAGGGACTGGCGAGCCTGCACTGCTTAGTGCTCGCCCGACTCGTCGGCGTCTTCGGTTACTTGCGCGATCGGAATCACGGTCTTCGCCGTAGCGGGTTCTGCCGCTGCTTTCGTACGTGCCGCACCATCACGCCTCGCGCCGCGCACACGCACCGCAGATGGCTCGCATGGATGAGCCACAACGCCAGCGAACCAATCGAAACGCAACCCAGCACGACAAACGCGCTCGCGTAGCCGAAACGCTGCGCGAGCACACCGCCCAGGATGGGACTCAGTGCCGCACCGATGCCCTGCGCGGTCGCCACTGCGCCTTGGCCGACATTCACGCGGCCGGTACCTTGCAGCAGGTGCACCACGAGCGCAGGCACCGCGACGCTTTGCAAGCCCGCGCCGATGCCGTCCAGAATCTGCACCGGCCAGACGCCGGCGCTGTTCATCAACGTCGCGGCCAGGAAGCCGCGCACCGGCAATGCGAGCCATGAAGCGAGCAGCACCCACCA
>DATLOW010000538.1:0-4842 GCA_035536055.1 Paraburkholderia sp.
CATGATGCACGACGACGCCACCGATCCGCTCGCCGCCTATCGCGCCGCCAACGTCGAAGGCGCGTTGAACGCCGCGCGTGCGGCACACGCGGCCGGCGCGCGACGCATCGTGTTCGTCAGCAGCGTGAAGGCGCTTGGCGAGCGCGAGCCGGGCCGGCCGTGGCGCGAAGACGATCCGCCCGCACCGGTCGACCCGTACGGTATCTCGAAGCATGAGGCCGAGCAGGCGCTGTTCGCGCTCGGCCGCGAGCACGGCATCGAAGTAGCGGTGGTGCGGCCGCCGCTGGTCTACGGTCCGGGCGTGCGCGCGAATTTCCGCGGCCTGATGCGCGCGGTCGATCGCGGCCTGCCGTTGCCGCTCGGTTCGGTCGAGGCACGCCGCAGCATGGTCTACGTGGGCAATCTGGCAGATGCGATCCGCACGCTCGCCACGCGGCCCGAACCGGTCGGCGGCGTCTATCACGTGACTGACGGCGACGATCTGTCGGTGGCCGGCATGGTCGAGGCGATCGCCACCGCACTCGGCCGCCCCGCGCGGCTGGTGCCGGTGCCGGTCGCATGGCTGCGCGGGCTCGGCAAGCTGACCGGCAAGGTCGCCCAGGTCGAACGCCTGACCAGCCCGCTGCGTGTCGACAGCAGCAGATTGCGCAACGAACTCGGCTGGACGCCGCCGTGGTCGGTCGCACAAGGACTCGCCGAAACCGCTCGCGCATACCAGACCAACCGTTGACCGCCATGCCGATTTTTAACTTGTCTCTTCCCGTGGTGGCGGTGCTTGCCGCGCTGCTGTCGTTTGCGATCCTCGTCGTGCTGCTGCGCACCGGTTGGGCGTGGGATATCGCGGTCGACATTCCCAATGCGCGCTCGCTACACGAGCGGCCGGTGCCGCGGGTCGGCGGCTGGGGCATCCTGCCCGCCGCGCTGCTGCTGATCGCGCTGTGCGCGCCGCCGTTACGCGCGGTTGCGCTCGGCGCGCTGGTGCTCGGTGTCGTGTCGCAAATCGACGACCGGCGCGGCCTGTCGCCGGGTGTGCGCTTCGCCGCGCATATTCTGGTTGTGGCGGCAACGGTCGCCACCAGCGCGGTCGACGTGCCGTGGTGGTTTGCCGTGGTGGTCGGCGTGGCGATGGTGTGGCTCGTCAACCTGTACAACTTCATGGATGGCTCGAATGGCCTCGCGGGCGGCGTAGCGGTGCTGGGCTTCGCCACCTACGCGATCGCTGCCGCATCGGCGCAGCCGCCGCTGGCGCTCGCCGCGATCGCGGTGGCCGGCGCGGCGGCGGGCTTTCTGGTGCTGAATTTCCCGCGCGCGCAGATTTTCCTCGGCGACGCCGGCTCGATTCCGCTCGGCTTTCTGGCCGGCGCGCTCGGTTTCTGGGGCTGGCAGCACGACGTATGGCCGCTGTGGTTTCCGATCCTGGTGTTCGCGCCGTTCATCGCCGATTCGACCGTTACGCTGTTGCGCCGCCTCGCGCGGGGCGAGAAGGTGTGGCAGGCGCACCGCGAGCACTACTACCAGCGCCTCGTGCAGATGACCGGGGGGCGGCACACGTTCGTTGCGCTGGTGTACTGGTGGCTGATGCTGGTGGGCGGCGCGGTTGCGCTGCTCGCGCTGCAGGCGCCGCTGCTGGTGCAGTGGGGCGTGCTGGTGTTGTGGTACGTGGTGCTGGCGGTGGTGGGGCTGCAGATCGACGGGCGCTGGCGGCGCTTCCGGCAGGCCTGACGGCGGGCCGGACGGCAAGCCCAACCGCAAGCCGGACGGCAAGCCCAACCGCAAGCCCAAGACCGCGCCGCCGCAGCAGACATCGCGTCGCCCCAGCAGCGCCGCCTCACATCCGTCAATGCCGCTGCTTCTTGCGCACCACCAACCAGCGCGGCGACTTGAAACGCACGATGCTCACATAGAGCCACACATAAGTCGCCGCGAACACCACCACGAAACAGAACAGATGCAGCGTGTGCCGCCAGAACAGCGTGGCCGGCACCACCGCAATCAGGCACAGCAACCACAGATACGGCGAAGTCAGCGAATTGCGCCGCGTCAGCTCGCGCGCGGTCTGCACGCCGACGGCCCAGCGCATCAGCCGCTTGTACACCAGCATATGCAGATGCACGCCGTCCGGAATGCCCGGCGAAATGCCGCGGATAAACTTCTTGCGGTAGATCGAGAAACACGTTTCGAAGATCGGGTACATGAACAGCAGTACCGGGTACCACGCGGACACGTCGCGATTGCGCATCACCAGCATGATGGCCAGTTCGCCGAGCATAAAGCCGATGAAGTACGCGCCGCCGTCGCCGAGAAAAATCAGCCCGGCGGGGAAATTCCAGATGAAGAAGCCCATTACCGCGCCCATCATGATCAGCGACGCCGACAGCACGATCGGGTCGTGCACCTGGAACGCGACGTAGCCGAGCGAAGCGAACATCATGAACGCCACCATCGACGCGAGCCCGTTGAAGCCGTCGATGATGTTGATCGCATTGGCGAGTGCCGCGACCGCGAGTATCGTCACGGCGCATGAAACGGCGACGTACGACAGCAGGAAATCGAGCGGCGGTACGCTGATGCGCGTCACCGCGATACCGAGCACGAAGTACGCGAGCGCCGCGGCGACCATCGTGCAGACCAGCCGCGTGAGCGGCGACACGCGTTTGGTCAGGTCTTCGATCAGGCCCGCGGCGAACGCGGGCAAGCCGCACGCGACGATGCCGAGAATCCCGCCGGACACCGCGGGATAGCTGTGCAGCAGCTGCAGCGCGGAGGCGACGAGGCCAAGCAGGATACCGATGCCGCCGATGCGCGGCACCGGCTTCGCGTGAAACTTTTGCACACCGGCCAGATCCGTATCGGAAAACTCTTCATGCAAATGCGCATAACGCACGATCAGCAGCGTGATCAGCAGCGAGACGATAAAGCCGAGCGCAAAACTAAGCATGAAGGTGGGCCTGAGCGCAAAACGCAGGATTATACAAACTAAACGGCGCGCCTCCGGTCGCGCGGCGCGTGGCGCGCATCGCGTGTAACGCGGTGCCACGGCGGCGCCATCGCCGTAGCACCGCATTCGGCAGCCTGAATACGGGTCCGTCTGTGCGACGCGTTTCGCACCGCGCTTCATTCTTCGCTGCAAAAACGCGTGAGAGCGTGCAATATCCTGTCTGACGCACCGTGCGCTTTCTACAGAGACAGGCACCGCGCATCGCGCGATCGCAAGGCACCGGATGCGCATCAAATGTGCGGCACAGGACGTGCCATTCGTGTCGATTCGATGCGCATGTATAGTGGCAGCGGCCGTGAACTAAACCTTCGTATCATCTTGCCCAACGTTGGAGTAAAGCGGGGTAAAACGTTGGTGGAATGGTCGCAGACCCGCTATCGCGTTAAGGTAGCGGCACCGCCTGACGGCAGTGGTCCTGGTCGCGCGCAGCGCGTGAAGGCCTTCATGTAGATTGCCCAGGGAGTGCCCGATGCTTGCGAAACAGATGTGCGGCGACCCGTGGTCGCAGACGCTTTTTTTGCTCGATGCATTGTCGAAGGCCGGCAAGGCGGGGCGCCAGCCGACCGAGCGCGGCGCGGTGCGGCCGCGTTTGCGGCCGCTGTACGACGAAGGCCCGAAAGGCGAAGCGAATATCCGGGTGCTCGACCGGCCGACGAGTCGTACCGCAATTGTCACATGGGGTGACCCGACGTCGTGTCATTATGGCGATCAGGTGTGGCGCGTCGCGCGGGCGGCGCGCGACGGGTTCTGTGCGTTGAGCGGCCAGCAGATTCATCGCGGCGACGCGGTATACCGTCCGTCGCACTACCGGCCGGCGCCGGCCAATGCAGGTTCGATGATGCTCGCGCAGTGCGTGCTCGTCGCGCCGATCGATCACTGAAGACAAGGGCGGCGCAGCGCGCGTTCGGGCGCTGCGCAAGCAGCAGGAACAACAAGAAGCAACTCGACAAGAACTGCAAACCGGCAGTATAGAAATAAGCGTCGCTGACGCTTGTACAACTAGTCACCCTTGGCAACGATGGAGGTTCAAGTGAACAAGCCGTTAAAGATGTTGGTTGGTACCAGTATTGCTCTGATGTTATCCGCTGGCTTCAATGCCGCTTACGCGCAGGACGACGCGGCATCGGCCGCAGCGCCCGCGGCCAAGCCGAGCAAGAGCGCCGCGTGGAAGGCCAACCACCAGCTCGAAGCGAAGGTGCGCCACGCACTGACGCAGCATAAGGTCGAATCGTCGGATATCCGCGTCGTCGCCCGCAACGGCAATGTCACGCTCGACGGCACGGTCGAAGACGAATCGCAGATCCCGGTGGCGACCACGGCCGCCCAGGGCGTACCGGGCGTCAAGCACGTGAAGAACAATCTGACGAAGCACGAAGCCGGCAACTGATCGTTTCCTGTAGCGCCAGACGAGCCCCGTTCATGCCGAGTGTGTGGACGGGGCTCGTGCCTGATGAGTCCACGGCATCAGTCGAAGCGTCCCCGCCACGGCGTGCAAGCATGCGCGGCGCGCCTGTCGCGTGCTGCGACTCAGGTTTTAGCGAGGCGCGGTATATTGGTCCAGCGGCGCGCTGCAACTCGCGCGCGCGCAGTCTGGCGGCCCGTGCGGACAAGGCGCCGCGCAGCCGCGATGATGGGCTGGGCTCTATACGTTTGTATGATTTGCGGGGGTGTACCCGCGATCTATGCTCTCCACAAGTCAAGAGAGAAACCGGCCCGGCCTGGATCCGTATATTTGCGGAGTCATTCTCGAAACTCAGGGTCCGCCGCGTGGATACGTCCCAAATTGTTAGCATTGTCGATGACGATGACGCGGTCCGCATGGCCACCGCGAGTCTGATTCGTTC
>DATLOW010000539.1:0-5813 GCA_035536055.1 Paraburkholderia sp.
TCGCTCGCCAGCTTGTCGGTTTCGCGCGACGCGGTGCCGTTGCCGATGCTGATCAGCTGCGCCTGCGTCTGCGCGGCCAGACGCGCCAGCTTCGCGAGCGAGCCGTCCCAGTCGCGGCGCGGCTCGTGCGGGTAGATCGTATCGGTGGCGAGCAGCTTGCCGGTGCGATCGACGATCGCGACCTTCACGCCAGTGCGCAGGCCCGGATCGAGGCCGATTACCGCCTTCGGGCCGGCCGGCGCAGCCAGCAGCAGGTCTTTCAGATTGCGCGCGAACACGCGGATCGCCTCGTGCTCGGCCTGTTCGCGCAGGTTCGTCAGCAGTTCGGTTTCGATATGCGGCTGCACCTTCACGCGCCAGCACCAGCGGCACACGTCCGACAGCCATTTGTCAGCCGGGCGCGCCTGGTTCGCGATGCCGAAGTGGCGCGCGATCATCGCTTCGCCCGGGTGCGGCACCTGTGCGTCGAGTTCTTCGCCAAGGCCGAGCTTCACCATCAGCACACCCGCATTGCGGCCGCGGAACAGCGCGAGCGCGCGGTGCGATGGCACGGTCTTGATGGTTTCCGCGTAGTCGTAATAGTCGCGGAATTTTTCGCCTTCTTCGCCTTCCTTACCTTCGACCACCGCCGACGACACGACGCCCTGATTGAACAGATAGTCGCGCAGCTTGCCGAGCAGTTCGGCCGTTTCGCCGAACTGTTCGGACAGGATGTCGCGGGCGCCGTCGAGCGCGGCCTTCACGTCGGCGACGCCTTTGTCGGCGTCGACGTAGGCCGCGGCTTCGCTTTGCGGGTCAAGCAGCGGATTGCCGAGCAGCGCCTGCGCGAGCGGCTCCAGACCTGCTTCGCGGGCGATCTGCGCGCGCGTGCGCCGCTTCGGCTTGTACGGCAGATAAAGGTCTTCGAGCACCTGTTTGCTGTCGGCGCCTTCGATCGCGCCGCGCAGTTCGTCGGTGAGCTTGCCCTGTTCGTCGATGCTGGCGATGATCGTCGCGCGCCGGTCCTCGAGTTCGCGCAGATACAGCAGGCGCTCTTCGAGATTGCGCAATTGCGTATCGTCGAGGTTGCCGGTGACTTCCTTGCGGTATCGCGCGATGAACGGAACGGTCGAACCTTCATCGAGGAGTTGCACCGCTGCCGCCACCTGGCGGGGCTGAACTGAAAGCTCGGTGGCGATGCGCTGGACGATCTTGAGTGCTACGGTTTCCGTCATAAGGCTTGCTGTTCCTGCCGGACTCGGTCTGGGGCCGCTGTCGTGCGCGCGGCGCATGGCCGTTTAGCGGCGCATGGGCGCAAGGGTGCGAGGCGCGCGCACGGGAGCAGCCGGGTTGCTGAAGCTGCGAATGTAGCCGAAGAGGCGGGGGCATTTTGCCATAAATGCCCGGGCGCTCAAGCACACGATGTTAGAATTTCGGGCATGTCCCGCTGCCCACCTACGACGTTGCCGACCTCCCGCTTTCCGCTTGTTGCCTCGCTTGTCGCGTCGCTTGCTACCTCGACCGCTGCGCCGCTGGTTGCCTCGCTGGTTGCCGGGCTTGCCTTCGTCATCGCGGCGCCGGCATCGGCGCAGGTGACTCATGCATCGGCACAGCTCGCGCAGGCGGCGCCCGGCGCGCTCGATGCGCAGGCTACGGCGGTGCTTGCGCAGGCCGATAGCGCCGCGCCGCCGGCCGCCGATCCGCAGGCACCCGTCACGGCCCCGGTCGCGGCGGACCTCGATCCGGCATCTGGCGATGCCGCCGTATCGCCCGACAGCGAATTCGATGCGCGCCAGAAAACACTCGACCGACGCACCGAAGAGAACAACTACCGCTTCGCGGTGGCGCGTCACAACTGCTACGACACGTTCTTCGTCAATCATTGCGTGGGCAAAGCGCGCGACGAGATGCGCGCGGTGCAGGCGGACATCCGCCGGCAGCAACTGGCCCTCGACGACCAGAAGCGCGTCGCGCACGCGCGGCAGCGCGACGAGCAGCAGGCGCTGCGTCAGGCGCAAGCCGAAGCGGACGCGCCGCAGCGCGCCGCGCAGGACGCGCGCAACGCGCAGGCGTTCGCCGACAAGCAGCGCCAGCACGCGCTCGACGAGGCGCAGCGTCAGGCCGAAGCGCCGCAGCGCGCCGCTAACGAACAGGCGTACCAGCAGAAGCAGCAACAACACGCGATCGACGAGGCGCAGCGTCAGGCCGAAGCGCCGCAGCGCGCCGCCAATCAACAGGCGTACCAGCAAAAGCAGCAACAGCACGCGATCGATCAGGCGCAGCGCGGCACCGGCCCGGCGCAGGCCGCGGCAAACCAGCCGGCCCCCGCCCAGAAGCAGACGGACTTCCAGCGCCAGCTCGACGAAGCGCGCGCGCAGGGGGCGCAGAAGGCGCAGCAGCGCGTCGACAAGCAGCAGCGCTATCAACAGAAGCAGGCCGACGCCGCGCAGCACAAGGCTGACGTCGAAGCCCGCCAGAAGCAGGCGGCCGACAAGGCGCAGCAGAAACAACAGGAACAGCTGCAGCAGCAACAGCAGCTTGAGCAGCAGCAAAAACAGCAGCAACCGCAGTAATCGCAGCAACGCGTTTCAGGCCTGACAGCAACCTCGAGCGAGGCGCGCGCCGCAGCACCGGAATCGACGGGGGCGCGCACTTCGCCCAATCCGGAAGAGGAGGCGAGCATGCGCGCTCATCAAGTGAATACGGCGACACTTCGCGACCGTATCCTGCAGCTGGAATCGGAGCATAGTGGGCTCGATCGGCTGATTCACCGCATGTCGGAGGAGCCCAGCGCCGACGACTACGCGCTGCAGCGCCTGAAAAAACGCAAGCTGAAACTGAAAGACACGATCATCCTGCTGCAATTGCAGCTCGAACCGGACGTGCAAAGCTGAGTCCGCCGCCTGGCAGGCGCCGGGGCCGACGCAGCGTTGCAGCGCCTCGCACCGGATTTTGCAGGAACCGCTTGCCTTGAATGCACCGCTTGAACCTTCTTCCCGACCGTCGACGGCCGACGGCGCCGCTAACGCCGCGCCGAAAGCCGCAGGCGCAGCGCTGGCCGCGTCGCTGACGCCGCGCCGCGCCGCCGAGCTCGGCGACATCTTCGCCGCCGACGGCCTGTTGGCCCGCCAGATCGACGGCTATCGGCCGCGCGCGTCGCAGATCGAAATGTCGCGTGCGGTGGCCGCTGCGCTCGAAGCATCGGGCCGCGCCATGCCCGAACCGGCGATGTTCGAAGCGCAGCAGCGGCCTGCACGGCGCCTGCAGCAGGCGTCCGCGTCGCGCCAGACCAGCGGCGCCGACGAACGCGCCGCCAGCGACCCGGACGGCGCAGAGGGCGGCGAGAACACGCTGATCGTCGAAGCAGGCACCGGCACGGGCAAGACCTATGCCTATCTGGTGCCGGCGATGCTGTGGGGCGGCAAGGTGATCGTTTCGACCGGCACCAAGCATCTGCAGGATCAACTGTTCCAGCGCGACATTCCGACCGTGCGCGACGCGCTCGCGGTGCCGGTCTCGGTTGCGATGCTGAAGGGCCGCGCCAACTATCTGTGTCACTACTATCTGCAGCGCACCGCGGATAACGGCCGGCTGCCGTCGCGCCAGGAAACCTCGTATCTGCAGGAGATCGTGCGTTTCGCGAAAATCACGCGCACCGGCGACAAGGCCGAACTGTCGAGCGTGCCCGAGACGGCGGCGGTGTGGTCGATGGTCACGTCGACGCGCGACAACTGCCTTGGCCAGGAGTGTCCGCACTACAAGGAATGTTTCGTGATGCAGGCGCGCCGCGAGGCGCAGCAGGCGGATATCGTCGTCGTCAATCACCATCTGTTTTTCGCCGACATCATGCTGCGCGATACCGGCATGGCCGAACTGCTGCCGACCGCGAATACGATCGTGTTCGACGAGGCGCATCAGTTGCCCGAAACGGCGACGCTGTTTTTCGGCGAAACGCTGTCGACCGCGCAACTGCTGGAACTGGCACGCGATTCGGTCGCCGAAGGCCTCGGCCACGCGCGCGATGCGGTCGACTGGGTGAAGCTTGGCGCAGCGCTCGAGCTCGCGACGCGCGACGTGCGTTTGACCTTCAAGGAAGACTCGCTGCGTGTGTCGATCGGCCAACTGCCGGACGACCATCCGCTGTTCGGCGCGCTCGAAACGGTGGAGACCGAACTCGATGCGCTGGCGTCCGCGCTGGCGGGTCAGGCGGAGCGCGCGGAGTCGATCGGTGCGTGCTTGCGGCGTGCACGTGAACTGCAGGATCTGCTGGCTGGCTGGACGACGCCGCCCGGGCGCAACGACGCAAGCGACGCACGCGCAACGCGTGACGTTCGTGATGCGCGCGACGAACGCGCCGCAGATGCTTCCGCACGTGGCGACGAAAAGACCGTATCCGATCCGAATGAGAAGGTACGCTGGGTCGAAGTCTTTTCGCACACGGTGCAGTTGCACGAAACACCGCTTTCAGTGGCGCCGATCTTCGCGAAGCAGCGCGCCGGTGTGCCGCGTGCCTGGATCTTCACATCGGCGACGCTGTCGGTGCGCGGCGACTTCACGCACTATGCCGCGCAGATGGGTTTGAACTCGCGCCGCTCGATGACCTTGCCCAGTCCGTTCGACTACCCGACGCAAGGGCTGCTCTATGTGCCGCGCAATTTGCCGCAGCCATCTTCGCCGACGTTTACCGATGCGGTATTCGATGCGGCGCTGCCTGCGATCGAGGCGTCCGGCGGCGGCGTGTTCATGCTGTGCACGACGTTGCGCGCGGTCGACCGGATCGCGACGAAGCTGCGCGATACGATCGAATCGCGCGGCTGGGAGATGCCGCTGCTGGTACAGGGCGATGCGAGCCGCACCGAATTGCTCGAGCGGTTTCGCGCGTATGGCAATGCGATTCTGGTGGGCAGCCAGAGCTTCTGGGAAGGCGTCGACGTGCGCGGCGATGCGTTGTCGCTGGTCGTCATCGACAAGCTGCCGTTCGCGCCGCCCGACGACCCGGTGTTGTCCGCGCGGCTCGACGCATTGACGAAGAAAGGCTTGAGTCCGTTTGCCGTGCATCAGCTGCCGCAGGCCGTGATTACGCTGAAGCAGGGCGCAGGGCGTCTGATACGCGCGGAGACCGATCGCGGCGTGCTGATGATCTGCGACACGCGGCTCGTCGACAAACCGTATGGCAGGCGTATCTGGCAGAGCCTGCCGCCATTCAAACGCACACGCGAGATCGACGTGGTGCGCGAGTTCTTTGCACAGCCGCCAATCCCGAACGACTGATATGCAGACAGCATGTAGTGCGGCGGATGCGCCGCGCTACAGTGATTGCGTGACACTCGGGACACTGCACGACCTTGCAGCGGTCCGAAACAGACCCATCAAAACAAAACGCCACGGAAGTGATTCCGTGGCGCTCTGTTTTGTCGTGTTGCTCGTGCGGCAGACCTCGGTGGCCTGCCTGCACCGGTTCGCCTCGCAGCGAACCTTCGCTACGCTTACTGGCTTGCGCCCGATGCCGGAGCGGCTGCCGATGCAGCAGCGTCCGAAGCGGCAGCGCCTGCGTCCGAAGCAGCAGTCGTAGCCGAAGCAGCAGCGTCGCTCGCAGCAGCAGCAGCGCCCGAAGCGGCAGCAGCCGAATCCGAAGCAGCAGCAGCCGGTGCCGAAGCGGCAGCCGAATCGCTAGCAGCCGGAGCCGAAGCCGAGTCGCCGCCGCTCTTGCTGCACGCAGCAAGAGCCATAGCTGCCAACAGGGATGCTACGAGGAGGGATTTCTTCATGATCACGTCCTTTTATGGTTAAAGGTAAGCAACAGCGCAAATTTACCGGTAATGTGCTCTAACACC
>DATLOW010000540.1:0-33308 GCA_035536055.1 Paraburkholderia sp.
AACAGCACCGAGAAAAAGATGATCGACAGCATGTCGCCGTTGGCGAACGCACCGACGATCGTCGACGGCACGATGTTCATGAAGAAGTCGATCGCGCCATGCTGTTTCGCGGCATGCGTGAAGGTGGCGATCGCGCTGGCATCGATATGCGCGGGGTCGACGTTCATGCCGGCGCCCGGCTTCATCACGTTGACCACCACCAGACCGATCGCGAGCGCGAACGTCGACACGATTTCGAAATACAGCAGCGCCTTGACGCCGACGCGCCCCGCTTCGTGAATATCGTTCATCCGCGCGATGCCGACCACCACCGACGCAAAGATGATCGGTGCCAGCACCATGCGGATCAGCTTGATGAACAGATCGCCGAGCGGCTTCATCTGCGCGCCGACGTCGGGGTTGAAATGGCCGAGCAGCACACCGACGACGATGCCGATCAGCACCTGCACATACAGTTTGGAAAGGCTCTGCCTGATACGTTGAATACTCATGCTGGGTCTCCTGTTCCGGCATGCGCGCCGCTAGACCGTCCCTGGCTAACGGCACACTGACTCAGGTACTTGACGGTTGCCTTCGCGCGCACCGCTCCCACGGTGGTACCGCGCGCGACACGTCGTGATGCGGCAAAGCCGCTTGCCCGCTGCGTTTTCCCCGCGCAGACGGACAGGCGGCTGTTCGGCGGCGGCGCGCTTACGCGGACAGCGCCTGCATTTCCTTGAACAGATCGGCCTTGCCTTCGAAGCCGATACCCGGCAGGTCCGGCATCGTGATGTAGCCGTTTTCGACCTTCACGCCATCGGGGAAGCCGCCGAACGGCTGGAACAGATCCGGATACGACTCGTTGCCGCCGAGGCCTAGACCGGCCGCGATGTTCAGCGACATCTGATGGCCGCCGTGCGGAATGCAGCGCTTACGCGACCAGCCGTGCTGATGCAGCATGTCGAGCGTGCGCAGATATTCGACCAGACCGTACGACAGCGCGCAGTCGAACTGCAGCCAGTCGCGGTCCGAGCGCATGCCGCCGTAGCGGATCAGGTTGCGCGCGTCCTGCATCGAGAACAGGTCTTCGCCGGTCGCCATCGGCTTGTCGTAGTAGTTGCGCAGCGTGGCCTGCAGTTCGAAGTCGAGCGGATCACCCGGCTCTTCGTACCAGAACAGGTCGTATTGCGACAGCGCCTTCGCATACTGGACAGCGGTGTCGAGATCGAAGCGGCCGTTGGCGTCCACCGCGAGCTTCTGGCCGTCCTGCAGCACCGACAGGATCGAATCGATACGGCGCAGATCTTCGTCGAGCGAGGCGCCGCCGATCTTCTTCTTGACCACCGTATAGCCGCGGTCGATGTAGCTGCGCATCTCGTCCTTCAGCTTGCTGTGGTCCTGGCCCGGGTAGTAGTAACCGCCGGCTGCATAGACGAACACCTTGCGGTCCGGCACGCCGTTGCCGTAGCGGTCGGCGAGCAGCTGGAACAGCGGCTTGCCTTCGATCTTTGCCACCGCATCCCACACCGCCATGTCGATCGTGCCGATCGCCACCGAGCGCTCGCCGTGGCCGCCGGGCTTTTCGTTGGTGAACATGGTCGACCAGATCTTGTGCGGGTCGAGGTTCTTGCCGGTCGAATCGACCAGCGACTCCGGATCGGCTTCCATCACGCGCGGAATGAAGCGTTCGCGCATCAGCTTGCCCTGACCGTAGCGGCCGTTCGAATTGAAACCGTAGCCGACCACCGGCTTGCCGTCGCGGATCACGTCGGTGATCACGGCGACGAGGCTCAAGGTCATCTTGCTGAAGTCGATATAGGCATTGCGTATCGACGAGCTGATCGGCAGGGTTTTTTCGCGAATCTCAACGATCTTCAAGGGTGTCCTCCAGGAGTCCAGGCGCTGCACCCTGCAGGTGCATGCGGTGTTCGGTAGGCGCAAGATTACGTCGAGCTACACGCGTTAGAATTCAGCAAAATTTAATTGATATTTCACTTTCAGTGAAAACCGACATCAACTCCGACCTCGAATTTTTCATCCTGCTGGCGCGCCACGAAAGCCTGTCGGCGGCGGCCCGCGCGCTCGACATCACGCCGCCGGCCGCCACGCGGCGGCTCGCGCAGATGGAGGAAAAGCTCGGCGTGCGCCTCGTCAACCGCACCACGCGCACCGTCAGCCTGACCGCCGAGGGCGAAATCTATCTGCAGCACGCCACCCGCATCCTGAGCCAGGTGCAGGAGATGGAAGACGCGGTGTCGATGAGCGGCGCCGCGCCGCGCGGCTTGCTGCGCGTCAACGCGTCGCTCGGTTTCGGCCGCACGACCATTGCGCCATTGGTTTCGAAATTCGCGAATGCGTACCCGGACGTCGAAGTGCAGCTCGAAGTGACCGACCGGCCGATCGACCTGATCGAACATAGCTTCGATCTGGGCATCCGTTTTGGCGAATTGCCCGATCAGCGTCTCAATGCACGTCGCATCATGTCGAACCGGCGCTTTTTGTGCGCTTCGCCGAAATATCTGGCGCGGCATGGCATGCCGGAGAAAGTCACCGATCTGGCGCAGCACCGCTGCATCGTGCATCGGCAGAACGACGACGCGTACGGCATCTGGCGCTTCGTGCGCGACCAGCACAGCGTGGCGATCAAGGTGCACGGCATGCTGTCGAGCAACGACGGCGACATCGTGCTCGGCTGGGCGCTGGACGGCCACGGCATCCTGATCCGCTCCGAATGGGACCTGCAAAAGTATGTACAAAGCGGGCGGCTGAAGATCGTCTTGCCCGAATTCGGGCTGCCGGATGCGGATCTGTTCGTCTATTACCCGAGCCGGCAGAACCAGGCCGCGCGGGTGCGCGCCTTTATCGATTTTCTGGTCGAACAGTTCGAGCCGCCGCTGCGCAAAGGGCGCTGAGCCCACGCAGCGCACGCCGCGCGCCGCGCCGAAATTAGTGCCACACACGCAACTGTCATTTCCGCCAGGCTGCGCCGACTATGCGATATATCGGGGAATAACCAACGGCAAAACGTGTTTGCCCGATGAAAGGCCCCGTGTGCGCCGCATGGCTGCACCGGGCAGCACCCCGCCACCGCGGCCGTGCGTCACCATCGTGGAGCGTATCGACATGATTCTTCCGTTTCTGGTCGCCTGGCTCGGCGGCGTGCTGACCATCGTCAGCCCGTGTATCTTGCCGGTCTTACCGTTCGTGTTCGCCCGCACCGGGCGTCCGTTCGTGCACAGCAGCCTGCCGCTGCTGGGCGGCATGGCCGTCACCTTCAGCGCGGTCGCCGCGCTGGCCGCGGTCGGCGGCGGCTGGGCGGTCGCCGCGAACCAGTACGGCCGGCTGATCGCGCTGGTCGTGATGGCGCTGTTCGGCCTTACGCTGCTGTTGCCGGCGCTGTCCGACCGGCTCACGCGGCCGCTCGTCGCACTCGGCTCGCGGCTGTCCGAAACGGCGCAAAACGCGCCGGAAAACCATTCGGTGGTGTGGTCGTCGCTGCTGCTCGGCGTCGCCACCGGCCTGCTGTGGGCACCGTGCGCGGGCCCGATCCTCGGCCTGATCCTGACCGGCGCGGCGCTGCAAGGCGCGAGCGTCACCACGTCGCTGCTGCTGCTCGCCTACGCCGCCGGCGCCGCGACGTCGCTTGCGCTCGCGCTGGTGGTCGGCGGCAAGGTGTTCGCGACGATGAAGAAATCGCTGCACGTCAGCGAGTGGGTCAAGCGCGTGCTCGGCGTCGCGGTGCTCGGCGGCGTCGCGGCGATCGCATTGCACGCGGACACCGGCTTTCTGACCAAACTTTCGCTGTCCGGCACCAACACGCTCGAACAACGGGTGCTGGATCGTCTGCATCCGGGCAAGGGCCAGCAGCAAAACGGGCTGACCGGCACCGCACCCGGCGCAGAGAATACAGCGGGCGCCGCTGCGGATACGTCGGCCGCGGCGGGCGACACCGCCCAGGCTGTGGCGAACCGCGGCCCGCTGCCGGTCGAAGGCGTGATGCCGCCGCTCGACGGCGCGACCCAATGGCTGAATTCGCCGCCGCTGAGCGCAGCGCAACTGCGCGGCAAGGTCGTGCTGGTCGACTTCTGGACTTACTCGTGCATCAACTGCCTGCGCACGCTGCCGTACGTGAAGGCGTGGGCCGACAAGTATCGCGCGTCCGGTCTCGTCGTGATCGGCGTGCACACGCCCGAGTTCGCGTTCGAAAAGGACGTCGGCAACGTCAAGCGCGCGGTCAGCGATCTGAAGGTCGACTATCCGGTGGCGATCGACGATAACTACAAGATCTGGCGCGCGTTCAACAACGAGTACTGGCCCGCGCACTATTTCATCGACGCGAAGGGCCAGATTCGCGCGCATCACTTCGGCGAAGGCGACTATGCAGGCTCCGAGCAGGAGATCCGCGAGCTGCTGACCGAAGCCGGCGCGAAGGACCTGCCGCCGGGCCTCGTGCAGGACACCGGCAAGGGTGCGGAAGCCGCGCCGTCGACGGGCGACGTGCAGTCGCCGGAAACCTACGTCGGCTACGACCGCGCGCAAGGCTTCGCGTCGCCCGGCGACCCGGTGATGGACCAGCCGCACCATTACACGGTCGGCCGCGGCCTCGGCCAGAACGAATGGGCGCTCGACGGCACATGGACGCTCGGCGCCGAGCACACCGACCTGAATCAGGCCGGCGGCGCGATCGCGTACCGCTTCCATGCGCGCGATCTGCACCTCGTGCTCGGACCGTCGGCGGACGGCAAGCCGGTACGCTTCCAGGTGACGATCGACGGCGCCGCGCCGGGCGCGAACCACGGCGCCGATACTGACGCCAACGGCAACGGCACGGTGACCGAACAGCGGCTGTACCAGCTGATCCGCCAGAGCGGCCCGATCACCGACCATACGTTCGAAATCCGCTTTCTCGATCCGGGCGTGCGCGCGTATGCGTTCACGTTCGGCTGATCCACCGCTTTGAACCCTGCTTGATCATGGAGTCAACTATGCGAAACGAAACCCACCGCCGCGGCGTGCGCGCCGCACTGCGCCGCCGCCTGCCGATGCTCGCCCTGGTGGCCGTCGCGGCCGCCGGCATCGGCCTCACGCAACGCCACGTGTTCGCCGAAGAATCGCGCACCGTGCCTGCCCCAGTAGTCGACGAAAACCTCGCCACCGCGCCGTCCAGCGAAACCGTGGTGCTCGCCGGCGGCTGCTTCTGGGGCGTGCAAGGCGTGTTTCAGCACGTGAAGGGCGTCACCAGTGCCGTGTCCGGCTATACCGGCGGCGCGCGCTCGGCGGCCGAATACGAGACCGTCAGTACCGGCACCACCGGCCATGCCGAATCGGTGCGTGTGACCTTCGATCCGCATCAGGTGAGCTACGGCCACATCCTGCAGATCTACTTCTCGGTCGCGCACAATCCGACCGAACTGAACCGCCAGGGACCGGACAGCGGCACGCAATACCGCTCGACGATTTTCCCGAGCTCGCCGGAGCAGGCGCGCATCGCGCAGGCCTATATCGCGCAGCTGGGCAATGCGCACGTGTTCTCCGACAAGATCGTCACGACCATCGAGCCGGACCGCACGTTCTATCCGGCCGAGCAGTATCACCAGAACTATCTGACGCTGCATCCGGACTCGCCGTATATCGCGATCAACGATATGCCGAAGATCGACGATCTGAAGCGGCTGTTCCCGGCGCAGTATCGCGACAAGCCGGTGCTGGTGAAGACGTCGTGAGCCCGCTTCGAGCCCGCTCTGGGCTCAATCTGGGCCGGCTCCCGCCGAAACCGCGCCGAGCGGCGCTTACGGCTCAGCCGGCACATCGCGCGGCGCGGGCAGCGTAAAGCTGAACACCGCGCCGCGCGCATCCGTGCGTTGCGCGGCCACCAGCTCGCCATCGTGCGCGGCGACGATCGCGCGGCAGATCGACAAGCCCATGCCGAGCCCGCCGTCCTTGGTGGTGACGAACGGCTCGAACAGGCGCGCGGCGAGCGCAGTGTCGAGACCCGCGCCGCTGTCCTCGATCACCACGCGCACCGCGCCGTCTTCGCGCCGATGCGAGGCAAGCGTCAGCAGATGCGGCCGATCGCGCACTTCGGCCATCGCTTCGAGCGCGTTCAGCACCAGATTGAGCACCACCTGTTGCAGTTGCACGCGATCGCCGTGCACGAAGCATTCGCCCGCGACCGCGTGCTCGTCGACGTCGATGCCGTGCTCGCGGCGCTCGCCGCGCGTCAACGCCAGCACCTCGCGAATCGCCGCATTCAGATCGAAGCGCGCGAACGCCGGCGGCGCTTTCTTGACCAGCGCGCGCAGCCCGCGCACCACTTCGCGGGCGCGCAACGTATCGTCGACGATGCTCTCCAGCATCTCGCGCGCCTCCGCGACGTCGGGTTCATCGCGCTCGAGCCAGCGCAGCGCGGCGCCTGCCGACGTGCCGACCGCCGTCAGCGGCTGGCTCACTTCATGCACGATCGACGCCACCAGTTCGCCCATCGTCGTGAGCCGGCTGACGCGCATCAGTTCGTTCTGCGCGTCGCGCAACGCGTCCACCGCCCGCTCGCGCTGCTGCGTCTGTTCGAGCAGATCGGCGTACAGACGCGCGTTCTCCAGCGAAATCGCCGCCTGCGACGCGAGCACCTCGAGCACTTCGGTGCGCTCGCGCGTAAACGCGCCGCGAATCAGATCGTTCTCCAGGTACAGCAGGCCCGTCAGCCGCGACTGCCGCGCGAGCGGCATGCACAGCACCGAACGCGTGCCGCGCCGGCTGACGTACGGGTCTCGGGCGAACGCGCTGTCGCCGGCCGCATCGTCGAGCACCACGTGCACCGACGTGCGCAGCACCGTTTGCAGCAGCGCGGCCGGCAATTCGTCGGCGGTGCTGCCCTGCTGCAGCGTCACGTGCACGCCGTTGCCGCGCACGCTCGCCTGCGCGGCGATACGCAGATCGTCGCCGTGTAGCAGCGCCAGCACGCCCCGCTCGGCGCCGGCAAGGCCGAGCGCGGTGCTCATCAGCACGTCGATCAGCCGGCTCAGCACAATTTCGCTCGACAGCGCGTGCGACGCCTTCAGCACCGCTTCGACATCGAGCGGCGCGGCATTCGCGCGCGGCGGCGGCGCCTGCGCGGCCGACACCGCCGCATCGGGCAACAGCGGGCTGCTGCGGTCCAGCTGCTCGACCTTCGCGAGCGCGCCCCAGTACAGGTAGGCCGCGCGCGCATTGCGCCAATGCGCGCGCGCCGCGGTTTCGAGACCGAGCTGCTGGTAAAGACGCGCCGCGAGTTCGTTGGCCAGCGCCTCGATCTGCGGGAAGCCATGCAGCTGCGCCTGGCGCAGTGCGCTGTCGAAAAGACGCTGCGCGTCGAGCGGCCGGTCGTCGATCCGCGCCGTTTCCGCTTCGACCAGCGCGAGCCGCGATGCGAAATTCTGCGGACAGCTGGCCGCAACCACGCGCAGTTGCTCGGTGTGCGCGGCCAGCGCCGCGCGATGCGCATGCGCGCCGTGTGGCGACGCGATACCGGCGGCGGCCGCGTGCGCGAGTGCGCCGAAAAACCAGAATTCCGCCGATTCGATAAACGCACTCGACGACCAGCTCAGTTGCGCGGCGCGCTGTTCCGCCGCCAGTGCGGCGGGCAGGTTGCCCAGCATCAGGTTGGCCTGCAACGCATGGGTCCATGCCGAGAACGCGGCGATCGGACGCGGCGAACTGCCGCCACGCGCAAACTGTTCGACCCAGCCGCGTTCGTAACCCGCATCGCACAGTGCGCCGGCATCGAGCGGCAAACCGCGCAGCCGGCGAAACATCACGATCTGCGCCAGATGGCAGTCGACCACGAGGCTGAATTGCCGTTCCATCGCCGCCGCCAGACCGGCTTCGGCTTCGCGCAGCAACTCGTCGAGCGGCCGCCCCGCGAAAATCAGGTTGCTGACGAGGTTGCGGTGCGCATACACGTGAAAGGTCGGGTCGCTGCTTTCGAAGGCGGTCTGCAGCGCGCGGCGCATAAAGGTCTCGCCTGCTTTGACCGGCTTCACCCACGGCATCACGATGCTGCCGTACACCATCTCGACGCGCGCGCGGTAGCGCGTCAGGCCGCGCGCGCTGCACAGATGCATCGCCAGCTCGCCGAAGCGAAAGCCCAGCGCATAGTTGCCGTCGCGCGCGCCGATCACGCGGATCAGGCCGACGATGCCATAACACGACGCGTCGCTGTAGCCATGCTCGAGACTCAGATTCGCGATGCGCAACCGGATCAGGTCGTGCAGGTTCAGATCGGTGAACAGCACCGCGGGAATCAGGTCGCCGTAGACGTCCAGCGTGCCGCTCAGCACCGGGTCGGTGGTCAGCGGCAGATCGCCGAGGGCTTCGATCGGACGCGTGCCGATCAGCCGCAGCAGGCGCTGCAATTCGGCTTCGACTTGTGCGTCGCTGGGACGCATCGGGAACACTTCGCCGACCGCGCGCAGATAGTCGACGCTGACCTCGAACGCCAGGTCGGGCCGGTCGAGCGTCGTATAGAGCGCGCTGCGCAGACGCGTCAGCGCGGCGCGCAGCGGCAAATCGATCGCGCAGCGCGCCAGTTCGGCAAGGCGCGCCTCCGCATCAGAGGAAGCGCCCGTCAGAAATTCGCATTCGGCGCGATACAGCGCCACCTGATGCGCGGGCCCGCCGCCGGCCGGACCGCCGAGCAGATGCGCGGCGGCTTCCAGGTACGACAGCGCCGACGCGTACGCGCTCGCCGCTTTCGCACGCTGTCCCGCCAGCAGATTGAGCCGGCCGAACGCGCTGCGCTCCTGCTGCGACACGATGCCGGCGCTGCCGCGATTGATCTGGTTGACCGTCGCGAACAGCAGCTCGCTCGACGGCTCCGAGGTGGCCTCGAGCAGCGCGGCAAGGCGCCGGCCGATCTGCAGATGGCGCGCCGCCTGTTCGCGCGGGTCCGGCATCGCGTACATCGCCTCGCTTACGCGGTCGTGCCAGAAGAACCACGCATCGCCGCGCTGATAGACCAGATCGGCGCGCTGCGCGTCGGCCAGCGCAGCGCGCACCTTGTCGTCCGGATACGCGGCGGCGGCCGCCAGCAGGCCGCTCGCGGCGTGATTGCCGAGACAGGCCAGATAGCCGAGCAGCTGACGGGTGGCGGGCGGCAAGCCGGCGAGCTTCGCCAGCATCAGTTCCGACGCGTTGCCCGCATAGCCCTGGGCGCGGATCAGCGGCAGATGCCAGCGCCAGCGCAGCGCCGCGTAGTCGAATGCGATCAGGCGCTGTTCGGCGAGCGTGGCGATGAACTGGATCGCGAACAGCGGTTCGCCGTCAGTCTTTTCTTCGACCAGCGTGGCGAGCGGCAGCGCTTCGTCGAATCCGCACGACAGCGTGTCGGCGATCAGCTGCGCGAGGTCGGCGGCGGCCAGCGGCCCAAGTGCGAGGTCGAGCGCCCGCATCCGCGTGACGCGCGCGCCGCGCCGCAGCGGATGAGCGACGCTGAGTTCGTTGTCGCGCAGCGCGCCGATCAGCAGCAGATGACGGATGCCGGCGTCGTTGAGCAGGTAGTTCAGCACGGCCTCGGTGCCGGCATCCATCCATTGCAGGTCGTCAAGGAACAGCACGAGCGGCCGCTGCGGCTGCGCAAATACGCCGACCAGCCGCGCAAAGGCGCGCAGAAAGCGCTCGCGCTCCGCTTGCGGCGGCAGTTCGGCAAGCGCGGGCGGATCGCCCAGCACCAGCGCGAGTTCGGGAACCAGCGCGGTCAGCAGCGCGGCACTCGGGCCGAGCGCCTGCGCGAGCCGCGCGCGCGACGCGCGAAACAGCGCCTCCGGTTCGCCGAGAATCGGCCGGATCAGCGCCGCGAGCGCCTGCGCGAGGCCCGAATACGGAATCGCCGCGGTCACCTGGTCGCACTTGCCGTATGCGAAACCGTGCGCGCGGCCCACGAGCCGCTCGGCAAAGCCCGCCACCAGCGACGACTTGCCCGACCCCGAATGCCCGGACAGCCGCACGAACTCGGAGACGCCGCTTTGCGCGACCCGTCCGAACGCGAGCGCCAGCGCGTCGAGTTCCGGCGCGCGGCCGTAGAGCCGCGGCGACGCCTTCACGTAGTACGCGACGTCGTGCAGATCGAGCGGGAATGGAGCGATCGCGCGCCGTCGACGCCACGCGCTCGCGCAATGTTCGAGGTCGACCGCAAGACCGGCGGCCGACTGATAGCGCTCCTCCGGTGCCTTCGCAAGCAGCTTCATCACGATCGCCGAGACCTGCGCGGGGATGCCGGCCACGTGCGCGGCCGGCACCAGCGGCCGGCGCGCGACGTGCGAATGCGCGAGCGTCATCGCGTCGGCGGCGATCAGCGGCGGCACGCCCGTCAGCATTTCGTAGTAGATGCAGCCGAGCGCATACAGATCGGCGCGCAGATCCACCGCGCGGTTGACGAGACCGCTTTGTTCCGGCGCCATATAAGCGGAGCTGCCGGCCGCCGCGCGCGGCGCGCCCGTGCCGGCCGTGTATTGCGTCGCGTAGCCGAAGCCGGTCAGCCAGACTTGCGAAGACGCTCGGTCGACGAGGATGTTGTCCGGATTCAGGTCCGCGTGCATCAGCTCGCGGGCGTGCAGTTCGCGCACCGCTCCCGCGAGGGCGGCGGCGCGCGGCAGGAACTCGCCGATCCTGGCCGGCGTGCCGCACGACGCGCGCAACGGCACGCCGCCCGGGTCGCTGAGCTGCAGCGCGACGCGGTTGTCGTGGCGCGTCAGCATCAGCGGCAGCGCGGCCCAGCGCGCGTCGAGACGTTCGCGCAGCGCGTATTCGGCGTGCAGGCGCGCGAGCGCCTGCGGTCCGTCGGCCGCGGCTACCGCGAGCAGGCTCGAGCCGGCCAGATCGGTGCGGCGGTATAGAAGCAGATCGCCGCCGCGCAGCAACGACATCCGGTACTCGGTGGGTATGCTCATCTGAATCGGCTTGAGGCTCGGCGTGGATGACCGCCGGTGAGGCGAAGGCGCTGCAGTGGTGCGGCGCTTACGTCGCTATGACGGCGCGCGGCGCGCGTGGCAGTGCGGCGCAACGGGCTGCGCAACTGGCTACGAAACTGGCTACGAAACTGGCTACGAAGCGGGCTGCGAAACGGGCTACACAACGGCGTGGACAACGGACCACGAAACGGGGCGTGAAGCAGCTTGCGCAGCGCACCCTGCTGCAAGAACCAGGCGGATTCTATAGCCGATGGCAGATGTGCTACTGCACACAGCGGCGATCTCGCGGTGCCGCTTCGGTTGCGTGGTTGTGTGTGCGGGTGCGTGGCGTCAGGACTTGTCCGGTTCGTGCTGCGACGGACGGAATTGCGGCGCGTGTCCACAGGATGCTGCGCGTGACTGCGCCGCTTTAGCGACGCTCGGTCAGCGGCGCGTCGCTGGACGACTGCGCAAATGAGGTCCCGGACCGCCTTGCGCGCCTCGCCTGCGTCCCGTTTGGGAACGATCAGCAGGTTCAGACCGAAGCCGTCGAGACGTAACCCGGCATGGCGCGCCGCTATCGCTCAAACGACAGCGGCACGCCACTCTCGCCGCTACTTCGACAACGCGTCGAAGCTCTGCAGCAGGCGCTCGACGTCGGCGGCATGGATGTCGCCCATCGTCGAAATGCGGAACAGCTCCGCGGACAGACCGCCCTGCCCCGCGTAGATCACGAAGCCGCGCGCCTTCAGCGTGTCGTGCAGTTGCGGATAGGCAACGCCGGCCGGCAAGCGGTACGCGCGCAGCACCACCGACGACTGCTGCGGCGGCAGCACGCTGTCGATGCCGCGTGCCGCCAGCCCCGCGCGCGCCTGCTCGGCGAGCGCCGCATAGCGCGCATGCCGCGCGCGCCAGCCGCCTTCGTCGGCCAGTTCGCGCAGCGCTTCGACCAGCGCGTAGTACGCATGCACCGACGGCGTGAACGGCGTATTGCGCTGCTCCTGCAGACGCGCCAGCCGCCCGAGGTCGAGGTAGTACGTGCGGCTCGCCGCCACCGCCAGCGCATCGCGCCGCACGATCACGAAGGCCGCGCCCGGCACGCCGTGCAGGCACTTGTTCGCGGTCGCAGCGACCGCCGCGATGCTCGGATCGGCGAAGTCGATCGCTTCGGCGCCGAAGCTGCTGACGCCGTCCACCAGCAGCCGCAGGTTACGCGCGCGGCACAGCTCGGCGAGCGCGCGCAGATCGTTCAGGCGGCCGGTGGTGGTTTCGTGATGAATCACCGCGACATGCGTGATTTCGCGGTCCGCGTCGAGCGCGGCGGCTATGCGCGCGAGGTCGGGTGCTTCCATCCACTGGTGTTTGACCACCGTGTGCGGGATCCGGTATTGCGTGGCGATCTGCGCGATGCGCTCGCCATACACGCCGTTCTCGATCACCAGCAGCTTGCCGTTGTCCGGCACCAGCGCCGCCACCATGCTTTCGACCGCGGCGGTGCCGGAGCCGGTCATCAGCACCGCGCTCCACTGCGCCGGATCGAGCTCGTAAATCTGCAGAAGACGTGTGCGCGCCTCGTCCTGCAAGTCGAAAAATTCGCTTTCGCGATGGCACAGGTCGGTTTGCAACAGGCTGTTGCGCACACGCGCAGTCAGCGTTACCGGGCCCGGATTCAACAACAGCATCGCATTCTCCTCGTCAGGCGGGCGCGCCGATGTGGCGCATCAGGCGCGTTTTCACGTCGGGCGGCGTAATCGTCGGGCGCGGCAGACCGTCCGGCGTGCCGCGGCGAATCGCGATCCGCACGAAGCGCGGACCGGCCAGACGCGGCGCGGCCAGTTCGCGATCGAGCACCGCGAGGTCGTCGGTTTCGACTGCCGATGCGTATCCGCATGCGGCCGCCACGCCCGCGAACGATACCTGCGGCGCGACGGTCGCCTGGCCGCCGGTCGAATCGTGCGCGCCGTTGTCGAGCAGCACGTGCGTCAGGTTGCTCGGGCCGTATGCGCCGAGCGTCGCAAATACGCCCATGCGCATCAGCGCGGCGCCGTCGCCGTCGAGCGCGACCACCTGCAGGTCCGGACGCGCCAGCGCGAAACCGAGCGCGAACGGCGTCAGGCAGCCCATCGAGCCGACCATGTACAGCTGGTTCGGCCGGTCGTCGAGCGCATACAGTTCGCGGCCGCAGAAACCGGTCGACGCGAGCACCACCGTGCCGTCGAGCGGCGTGTGCGCGAGCACGCGCTGCAGCGCCGCGTTGCGGGTGGCCAGTTCGCCCGGCGCGACGCCGCGCAGCTGCGACACCGCGGCCGGCGTCGCGCGGCGCGCCGCGGCACCGTTCGACTTCAGCTCGTACGGCGCGACGCTGCCCTTGTGCATGACCAGCGCGTACGGCCGGCCGGTCTCATCCATGTACTTGACCGCGCGGTCGAGCGCCGGGCCGATCGCGTCGGCTTCCGTCGGGAAGGTTTCCCACGGAATCTCCATCGTATCGAGCATGGCCGGCGTGATCGGGCCCATCAGCGCATGCTGCGGTTCGTCGGGCACGCCCGGCTGGCCGCGCCACGTGACGATCAGCAACTGCGGCAGACGGAAGGTCCACGTCAGCGACGTCAACGGGCTCACCGCGTTGCCGAGCCCGGAGTTCTGCATCATCGTCACACCGCGCTTGCCGCCGAGCGTCACGCCCGCGACCAGTGCGACCGCATCGCCTTCGTTGGCCGCCGACACGTAGTGCAGCGACGGATCCTGCAGCACGTAATTGATGAACGGCGTCAGATACGAGCACGGCACCCCCGCATACCAGTCGAAGCCGCGCTCGCGCGCCGCCTCGACGAATTGTGCGGCTTCGATCATCGTGCGCCCTCGTCGGCTGCGCCGCTCTGCGCGAGCGGCGTTTGCGCATGCGCGAAGTCGCCGGCACGGCGGAAGTCCTCGAGGTCGTTGACGCCGCGCCAGTGGCCGTGCACGTACTGCACTTCGACCTGTTCGCCGGCTTCGACCAGCGCGTTCAGCAGCGCCGGCATGTCGAGCGAGGCGAAGTCCGCGCGCGCCTGCAGCTGCGCCACCACCGCCTGCAGACGGGCGAGGCCCGCGCCGCGCACGTTCAGCAGACCGACCCAGCGGCCGTGCGGCGCGCCGGCGCCCTGGTTGTCGGCGGCCACGCGGCGCAGCACCACCTTGTTGCCGAACAGCCCGCGGTCGTCGCTATCCGAGCACCATGCGAAATCGCGCACGCTCTGGTTGGCCGCGTGCGTGTCCGACGCATCCGACGAGTCCACCACCACGCTGAACGCCGCTTCGCTGTCGACGAGGTCGCGCAGGATGTAGCTGCGGAACAGCAGATCGCCGTACGAAATCACCGTGTCGCCCTGCAGCTTCGGCAGCGCGCAGGCCAGCGACGCGAGCTCGCCGGTCTGTTCATGCTGGTCGTTGACGACCAGCTTGATGCCGGCCGTGTCGATCGCATCGGCGCGATAGCCGCCGACCACCGTGATGTCGTTGACGCCCTGCTTCTTGAACGCATCGACCAGCCAGCGCAGCAGCGGCTTGCCGGCGATCGGCAGCATTACCTTCGGACGGTCGGTGGTGACCGCTTCGAGGCCCTTGCCGCGGCTCGCCGCCAGCACGACCGCCGAACGCGAGGCGCGCGACGACGACAGATAGCGGTCTTCCGCTTCCGAATACTCGTCGGCGTCCTGCAGACGGAAAATCTCGTTGACCGTCGCGATACGGTCTTCGACGTTGACGAGCGTCTGGTTCTCGTAGATGTCCTTCACCACCGCCTGCATCGCCGAGGTGGCCGCGCGGATCTGGTGGTTCGCCCAGATCACGGTGCTGATGCCCGCCTTGCGGAACGCTTCGGTCGGCGTGCTGTAGTACTTGGTCGGCACGATCACCAGCGGACCGCGGCCGGCCCATTCGCGCGCGAACGTGAGAATCTCGTCGGGCTTCGACAGCTTGCTGTGAATCAGGATCGCATCGGCACCCGCGAGGCGATACGCTTCGGCGCGGCGCAGGGCTTCTTCCATGCCCCAGCCGGCGATCAGCGCCTCGACGCGCGCCACGATCGAGAAATTCTCGTCGAGCTGCGAATCCTTGCCGGCCTTGATCTTGCCGCAAAACTCGTCGACGTCGGCGAGCGGCTGCGCTTCGCCCTTGATGAAGCTGTTCGTTTTCGGGAACTGCTTGTCTTCGATGCAAACGCCGGCGATGCCGCGCTGCTCGAGCTTGCGCACGAGGCGGCGCACGTTGTTGAAGTTGCCGTAGCCGGTGTCGCCGTCGAGCAGGATCGGCAGGTCGCTGGCGTCGGCCATGAACTCGAGGTTGTCGACCACCTGGGTCCAGCTCGCCTCGTTGTTGTCACGCACACCGAATTGCGCCGAAATCGACAGACCCGATGCCCAGATGCCCTTGAAGCCGGCTTCGCGCGCGATGCGCGCCGACAGGCCGTTATGCGCCTCCATCAGGAATTCGAGTTCGTTGCTGGTCAGCATCTGGCGCAGCCGTGCGCTGCGCGACGAAACGGAAAAAGAGGGTTCGCGTGCGTTCATCGTGTGCTCCTGCTAGCCGCTGAAGTGGCGGCAAAGACGTCTTTGGTTGCTCGCGCAACGTTGTTGGGAAAAATCGATTTTGGGAATATCGAATGGATTTATTCGGTTCTGGTTCGGCGTCGGTGCAGCCGGTTATCGGCCGCCAATGTCTCCGTTTGTCGTGTCGTTCCGGATCGCCAAAAATGGCGACTATATCGGAAATAAAAGCGATTTGCCGCTTTACCTGCGGCCATTTGGCAATTGATGGAATTAGTTTGAAAAATGTGGATTTACAGCCGGTGGGATCGGATTTGCCGCGGCGCCTGTGCGAGCGCTCGCGGGGCCTCCGCGCACGCCGGCCAACCGTTTGATTTATCAGATGAAACCAGTTCCTTATGCGGGTTTCCCCGGCTGTGCCGCCGTGTTCTGCACGCCGTAAACGCGCGTTAAGCGCTGCTTCGCGGCACCGCATAACCCACCAGACATCCGGACATACAGACGATGACCCTGAACAAGAAACTCGGCTCAATGATCGCCGTGCTGTGGATCGGCCTGATCCTGATCGGCGCTTTCGGCGCGTGGCAAAACCGCGCCTCGATGATTGCCGAGCGCCGCGCGCAGTTGACCACGCTCGGCCAGGAAGCCGGTGCCATCGTCAACCATTACTACACGCTCGCACAACAACACACGTTGTCCGAAGCGGATGCGAAGAAACAGGCGCTCGCCGCGATCGGTGCGATCCGTTATGCCACCGACGGCTACTTCTCGATCAACGATTCGCAGCCGGCGATGCTGATGCATCCGATGAAACCCGAACTGAACGGCAAGAATCTCGAAGCGTTCGCGGATCCGAACGGCAAGCATCTGTTCGTCGAGATCGTCAAGGCCGGCAATCATCCGGGCGGCGACTTCGTCGACTATCTGTGGTCGAAGCCGGGCCACGATACGCCGGTGCCGAAAACCAGCTTCTCGCTGCGCTTCGCGCCGTGGGACTGGTACCTCGTGACCGGCATGTACATGGACGACGTGCAGGCCGAATTCATCGCCAACCTGCTGCGCTGGCTGGCGATCACGGTGGCGCTCGGCGCGCTCGCGACGCTTGCGATGGTGCTGGTGCTGCGCAGCGTGCGGCGCACGCTTGGCGGCGAGCTCGAAGTGGCGGTGGACGCTGCGCAGCGGATGGCGCGCGGCGATCTCGCGACGCGCGTGCCGGTTGCCGCCGGCGATCGGGGCAGCCTGCTGGGCGCGCTCGGTACGATGCAGCAGGGCCTGGTCGAAACCGTCATGCGGGTGCGCAGCGGCACCGAAAACATCGACGTCGGCTCGGCCGAGATCGCCGCCGGCAATACCGACCTGTCGCAGCGCACCGAGGAACAGGCCGCGGCGCTGGTGCAGACCGCGTCGAGCATGGACCAGATGACCAACAACGTGAAGCACAACGCCGACAGCGCGGCAACCGCGGCCCAGCTCGCCAACGAAGCGGCCGGCGTGGCGAGCCGCGGCAGCCGCGTGGTCGACGACGTGGTGCGCACGATGGGCGACATCACCAGCAGCTCGCGGCAGATCGGCGACATCATCGGCGTGATCGACGGCATCGCGTTCCAGACCAATATCCTCGCGCTGAACGCGGCCGTCGAAGCAGCCCGCGCCGGCGAACAGGGGCGTGGCTTCGCGGTGGTCGCGGCGGAGGTGCGCAGCCTTGCGCAGCGCTCCGCGGCCGCCGCCAAGGAAATCAAGACACTGATCGAAGCGTCAACCGGCAGCGTCGACGAGGGCGCGTCGCTGGTCGCGAACGCCGGCAAGACGATGGGCGAAATCGTGCAGTCGGTGCGGCGCGTGAACGAGATTCTGGAAGAAATCAGCCGCGCGTCGCGCGAGCAAAGCGCGGGCATCGAGCAGGTGAACCGCGCAGTCGGCGAGATGGATCAGGTGACGCAGCAGAATGCGGCGCTGGTCGAGCAGGCAGCGGCGGCCGCGCATTCGCTGAAGGACCAGGTGGGCGTGCTGCGCGAGGCGATCGCTGAATTTACGCTGCCGGCGTAAGCGGGCGCAACGACGCGCGGCTGTTGCGGCGGCCGGGCGTTGCTAAGCCGTATGCGGTGCGCGGCGGCTGCATGCGTGGCACATCCTGATCGCATGTGGTGCGCGACAGCCGCATTCGTGGCAAAGCCCAATCGCTTGCGGTGCGCGACAGCCGCATGCGTGGCAAATCCCAATCGCTTGCGGCGCGCGACAGCCGCATTCGTGACAAAGCCCATCTGCATCGGCGCGCGGCCACCGCGCCCGCACCCGTGACAAATCTTGACAGTCAATTTTGCCTGGCGTGCCTAAACTCTCGCGCTCGGGCGTGCACCCGCTGCTTCATCGCAGCGGCGTCGCCATGCCCCTCTTTCGTCGAAATCAGGAGCGCACCCATGGCTTTATCCAAACGTCTTGCCGCCGAACTGTTCGGCACCTTCTGGCTGGTGTTCGCCGGCTGCGGCAGCGCCGTGCTCGCTGCCAGCTTCGCCGGGCCTGAACAGGGCCTCGGCATCGGCTTCGTCGGCGTGTCGCTGGCGTTCGGCCTGACCGTGCTGACGATGGCCTACGCAATCGGCCACATCTCCGGTTGCCATCTGAACCCGGCCGTCAGCATCGGACTCGTCACCGCGGGCCGCTTTCCGGCGCGCGAACTGCTGCCGTACGCGGTCGCGCAAGTGGCCGGCGCGCTGCTCGGCGCCTTCGTGCTGACACAGATCGCCACCGGCAAGCCGGGCTTCGATGTGGTCGCCAGCGGCTTTGCCAGCAACGGTTACGGCGAGCGCTCGCCGGGCCACTACTCGATGGCGGCCGCCTTCATCTGCGAAGCGGTGCTGACCGGCTGCTTCCTGTTCGTGATCCTCGGCGCCACCGACAAGCGCGCGCCCGCCGGCTTTGCGCCGATCGCGATCGGCCTGTGCCTGACGCTGATTCACCTCGTGTCGATTCCCGTCACCAACACGTCGGTCAACCCGGCCCGCTCGACCGGCCCGGCGCTGTTCGTCGGCGGCGCGGCAGTCGACCAGCTGTGGCTGTTCTGGGCCGCGCCGATCGCCGGTGCGATCGTCGCCGGCCTCCTCTATCCGCTGGTGGCCGGTACGCCGCATAAGGTCGATGCGCCCGCGCAGCGCGTCAGCGCATAGCCCCCGTTTGCGGCTTCAACCTCGCGGCGTTGCGTGGGCTTGCGTCCACACGACGCCGCACAACGCTCGCCTTAACATTACGTTTTAATTACAATCGGTGCGGCGCCGGCGACCGGCTGCGTCACGTGTCCACTCCCGTCCGCACCCATGCTCAATCGAAAAGCGCAGTCCCATCGTCAGTACGCAAGCGTCGCAAAAAACCCGGTGCTCGCCGCCCGGCTGCCGGCTTGGCGCTCGAAGCTCGTCGTGATCGTCGCGTTCGCGGGCTTCGCCGCGCTGCTCGGCCGCGCGTTCTGGGTGCAAATCGTCAATCAGCACTTCTACGTCGAGCAAGGGCAAAAGCGCTATCAGCGCACGCTCGAACTCGATGCCACGCGCGGACGCATCGTCGACCGGCACGGTGCGCTGCTCGCCGTCAGCCTCGCCACCTATGAAATCTGGGCCTCGCCGAAACTGCTCGACGGCGACTCGCTCACACCGCTCGCGAAGCTGCTCGAACTGCCGCTCGCCGACCTGGCGCGACGCGTGGCCGGTGACAAGACCTTCGTGCTGCTCAAGCGCCAGGTGGATGCCGAAACCGCGGCGCGCATCGGCAAGCTCGGACTGGCCGGCATCACGCAGATCGCCGATTCGAAGCGCTTCTATCCGGAAGGCGAATCGGCCGCGCACGTGGTCGGTTTCACCGATATCGAAGACAACGGCCAGGAAGGCATCGAGCTCGCCGCCAACCAGCAGTTGAGCGGCGTACCGGGCCGGCGCGAAGTGATCCGCGACCGGCTCGGGCGCGTGGTGTCCGAAACGGGCCCGCTCTTGCCCGCGCGCAACGGCGCGACCGTGCATCTGACCATCGACCGCCGCATCCAGCAACTGGCGTATGGACAGCTAAAGGCGGCCATCGCGAAGCATCAGGCGCAGGCCGGCAGCGTGGTCGTGCTCGATGCGCGCAATGGCGAGATTCTCGCGCTGGCGAACTATCCGAGCTTCGATCCGAACGACCGCGCGCGGCTGACCGGCCGCCAGCTGCGCAATCGCGCGGTGGTCGATACGTTCGAGCCGGGCTCGACGATCAAGCCGGTGGTGGTCGCGCTGTCGCTCGATGCCGGCAAGGTGCGGCCGACGAGCCTGATCGATACCGCGCCGGGCGCGTACCGGATCGGCCCGAACGTGATTCACGACACGTCGGATCACGGTCGTATGACGATCGCCGAAGCGCTGCAGAAATCGAGCAATATCGCGCTGGCCAAACTGGCGCTGAACCTGCCGCCGCAGACGATCTGGACCACTTATCGGCAATATGGGCTCGGTCAGGCGCCGCAGCTGACGTTCCCCGGCGTCGCCGCGGGCAAGGTGCGGCCGTACCACGGCTGGAAGCCGATTGAACAGGCAACGATGGCGTATGGCTATGGGCTGTCGGCGTCGCTGTTGCAGCTCGCGCAGCTTTATACCGTGTATGCCGGGGATGGCACGCTGCGCGCGGCGCATCTGCTGCGTGCGCAAACGGCTGTGGCTGTGGCTGCGGATGGGGCGGTGCCGATGGCGGGTGCGGGTGCGGGTGCGACACGCGGCACGGCCACCGGCACGGCCACCGGCACGGCCGCAGGCGCTGGCACCGGCACTGGCACCGGCACTGGCACCGGCACCGGCACTGGCACTGGCACTGGCACGGCCACTGGCGCGCAGCCAATCCGCACCGTATCTGCAAATGCAGACGACGCACCGCGCGGTGTACTGCACGACGCATCGCACGCCACACCGTCCGACGCGCACGGCCAGCCGCACGCGCAGCGCGTCACGTCCCCCGCCACCGCCGCGGCGATCCGCACGATGCTCGAAATGGCCACCGGCCCGGGCGGCACCGGTCAGGCCGCGCGGATCCCGGGCTATCGCGTGGGCGGCAAAACCGGCACCGCCCGCAAGCAGGTCGGCGCGAGTTACGCAAAGAACCGCTACCGCGCGCTATTCGTCGGCATGGCGCCGATGAGCGATCCGCGCCTGATCGTCGCGGTGATGATCGATGATCCCGCCGGCCGCGCATTCTACGGCGGCACGGTTGCTGGCCCGGTATTTTCGGGCGTTGCAGGCGGCGCGCTGCAACTGCTTGGCGTGCCGCCGGATACATGAGGCGCAAGCGGGCGCGGCGGCTGGATGAAGCCACTGCAGCGCCACGCCACGAAGCGACGAAGCCGCGGAGCCACGAAGCCGCGATGCTTTGGCGCCACCACGCGCCACCACGCGACCACGCCACCACGCCACCACGTCACCACGCCACCACGCCACCACGTCACCGCGGCACGAAGTACGTCGCCGAATCGCTGTCGACGGTCTTGTACCGGTACGAAATCGAATCGCCACGCTGACCGATCGACGACGCACGATCGAGCTTGCCCTTCTCCGCCAGCACGCGGACCGTCACGGCGCCGTTCAGATCCTTCGAAACCACCGCTTCGGCAGTGCCGACCGTGCGCAGGTTCGGGTCGCGCTCCGAGTAGTTGAACGTCATCATGTGCCAGCGCAATCCCTGGCGCGGCCCGTACGCATGGCGCGGCACGTGCAAATGCGCGTTCGGCACCGGCTGCTCGACGCCGCCGACCGCGCCCAGCAATGCCGAGGCGCCGACCAGCGCTTCGGCATTGCCGAGCACCCGGCCGCTATAAATCAAAGCGGAAAACGGATACTGGCGGCCGACCACGATCAGATCGGAGTTGGTGCCGAGCCACTTGTAGCTGCGTTGGGTCTTCGGGCCCATCGTCGTATGCGCATGGACGATGCCTTGCGCGCCGTCGCGCGCAGTGCGCCAGTCCGACGCCGTTTCGGTGGAACCGGCGTGATAGGCATACAGCGATCGCCCGTCGGAGGCGAACAGCATCGTGCAGCCGTTCATCGCGCCGCCGCTGACGATGACGGTCGCGCCCGGCCGCACATTCGCAAACGGCAGCTTGATCGCGCCTACGCCCTCGCGGCCGTTGCCGAGCTCGATCACATGCGCGCCGGCCAGCTGCGTGGCGGGATGGTTGCCCCAGAACCGTCCGGCGTTGATCTTCGAGTTCGCGACGTATGACGTGGCGTGCTCGCCGCCGCCGACGATCAGCACGTCGCGCCGTTCGTCGTAGCTGGTCTTGCGCACCGGACGCGGCCGGCGCATTTCGATGTCCTTGTCGGAGCGGTAGTAGAACAACGGCATTTCGAGATTGCCGACGCGCAATGCATCCTCGAGCGGCGTCTGCGCTATCTGCACGCTGATCGGCCCTTTGCTGGCGATCCGCTTCAGATCGCCGACGCCCGCCCCGCGCTGCGCGGGCGCCGACGCACTGCGCGGCGGCACCGCCGGTGGCGGCATGCTGCCACCGGGCGGGCGGGTGCGTCTGCGTGCACCGGTTCTCGAGGTTCCGTTCGGACCTGCCACCGGACCGCTCGGCACCTCGTCGGGCAGATGCGGCGGCCGGGTCGGGCCGAGCGGATAGCCGGTCTGGCCGTCGGGCAGTCGCTGCGGCGGATTGAAGGCGGGCTTGCGCACTACGTGCGCGGTCTGAACGCCGTCCGCATCCAGCGGAAAGGCGATGGAAAAGCGCGGGAAATCGAACAGCGGCGCAACCGGCGAGCTGGCCTTCGAACCAGGCCCGTCGGCTTCGGATGTGGCCGTCCACGGCGTCGTCGTCCACGGCTTGACTTCCCACGCCTCGGTCGTCGACGTATTGTCCTGTGCGCGCGAGCCATTTCGCGGCGGGCTGCCAGGCCTGGTCGCGACCGCACCGCGCGTGTCCGTCAGTACCCCCGCCAGCACGTCCGGGTCTGCCGGCTTGCCGTCGAGCATCGAATTGAGGCCGTCAAGCGCGGCGCCGGTCAGCTGCATCGCACCGCCGGCGCGTGTCAGCGACACGAACGCGTCGACGATGCCGGCGTACCGGTAGATCGTTTCCTCCTCCTGCGCGGAGAGCGCCTCCCCATCCCGCGCCTTCTTCGTCAGGTCCCGCGCACTCGCGACGAACGCGGCGAACGGCGACTTCGCCGCATTCGCCGTGATGCTTAGCACATCCTGCAACGTGTAGTCGGACCTGATTTTCACGCCGCCCACGTAGCGCACCTCGGTCGGGCCGAGATCGACCGGCGGCGCAGGCTGCGCCGGCCTGTCAGGCGGCGGCGTCACGCGCGCCGCGGGGGACGGCTCGCCCGGTTCGCGCAGGAACGCGAGGCGCGCTTTCAGCATGTCGTAAAAGCGCAGCGCAGCGCGCTCTTCCGTGCTGAGTGCGCCGCCAGTCGCGTCGATCCGGCGGATCTCGCGCACCCGCTCGTCGAACTCCAGGAAGCGCCCCGCCAGCGGGCCGCTGTCCGGGTACTGCGACATCTCGTCATCCGCTGCGGCGCGCGCCGACCTCACACGCGCGGCGTCGTGCACGCGGCTTGCGCCGGGTGCACCCGCAACCGCGCGCGGCATCGGCTGCTTCGCCACGGCCGCTTCCTGCCCCGTGCGGCTCGAAACGGGCGTGTGGACACGTCTGGGCAGCGTTGCATACGGAGTCCCGGCGGCGATTTGCATCACAATGTGCTCCATGCTGAAACTGCATCGACATCTACCGATTCACTGCGCTCTGAACCGCAGCGTAACGGCCGGCACACGTTGCGTGTGGTGCTGGAGCAATACGGATGCGCAGCCGCGCACGGACCTCTTAAGTCTCGTTTAATTTTCCGCTGCAACCATGACGACATCCCCTGTTGAGCCGCCGAAGTCCAGGCGGCACTTTTTTTATCTGCAGGGGGCAGGCGATCGGCATCCAGCCATACTCACGAGCCATCGGCAATGGCAATAGCCAGGGAGACACGCGATGCTGGAAGACGAAGTGCTCAGCCACGTTCGCGCGCAGCCATGTGCAGCCGCAGCGCAAATTCGGGCCTGCCGTATCTCGGCCGCATTGCAGCATACGTGGGGCAGGCCTTACCGGCTGGTCGAATGGACCATCGGCGACGGCGCCGTCGCCTTTCGGCGTGCAATACCCGCGCAGAGCACGCCGCGTGAAATCGCCGATGCGCTACTTTCGCACGTGCCGGGTCGGCGTTATTGCGAAACCGGCTAGCGCCGCCGCGCTTGCGCTGCAGCCGCTCACCCCGGCACCTGATACGACATCGTGGCGCCGCCGATCGTGGAATAACGGAAACCCACCGATCCGCCATGCAGGCTCAGCGTTTTCATCTGGTCGAGCTTGCCCCTTTCGCCCAGCACCGAAACGACGACTTTACCGTTCAGGTCTTTGCTGATTACCGCCTGCGCGGTTCCGACCGTGCGCAAGTCCGGATTGGGCTCGAAATAGCTGAACGTCAGCATGCCGTGCGGCTGCCCGGCCGCATCGGTGCCCTGCATGTGCACAGGGGCATCGATGCGATGATCCGGCGTCTTCCGGCCCGTCTCTGACGAGTAGTCGCCATCGTAGATCAACGCCGAGAACGGATACTCCTTCGCGGCCGCCATCAGATCGTTGCGATGGTTCGTCACACCAGCTGACGAAGCCGCCAGCGCTGTGCCATGCATCTGCCGATGCGCATCGACGATGCTGCGTGCGCCGTCTTCTGCGACGTCCCATTGCGGACGCAGGTTCGACGCCCCCGCGTGATACGCGTAAAAACCCTGCTGATCCGCGGCAAACAGCATCGTGCTGCCCTGCATGGGGCCGCCTGTCACGATCGTCGTCGAGCCTGGCGCAAGATCCTCGAAGCGTAGCTTGATGGCCGCAACCCCATCCTTGCCGCTGCCGAGTTTGACGATATCGGTGCCTTCAAGCCCGGACGGTCCGCCGCCCGGTACCCATGCGCGCCCGAGATACCCTTTCAGCTCCGCGGCGAACGAAGTAGCCTGCGCGCCCTTGCCGAGCGTCAGTACGCCACGCCGTCCGTTGGACGCGGCGGCATGAACGTCGGCAGGGTCGGCCATGTCGTTCACGTCGCTGTCATCGCGATAGAAACTGAAGTTGTGGCCAAAAGCCTTGAGCCGTGCGTCGTCATCCGTAGCGTCGGCCGCCGGCTCGAGATTGATCGGCCCGCTGCCGGCAAGTTGCCTGAAGATCCGGCTCGCGCGCTGTTGCGCGGTTGCATCACGACGTCCCGGCGAGCCAACCACCGTATCCGGGTCCGGATTCGCCGGCTGCTGCGGTACGCCGGCTTCGGGCTGGACAGCGAACTCGGCAGGCCCCGGCATGTCCTGATTGGTCACGGAATACGGCCGCGCTTGCCCTGAGCGGGTCGAGGTCGACACCGCTCTGGTCGGTACCGTCCCGACGATCTGATTGAGGTTCTCCATTGTTTCACCGCTCGTGCCGGGCTCACCATAAATGGACTTGTTGGCCGCCTCGATGCCGGTTCCGACCAGTTGCAGCGCGCCTCCGACACCGGTCATCGCAGCCGTGGAATCCACCGGATCGGTATACCTTTTGATCGACTCCCGGGCGCTGCTCGGCAGAGGCTTGCCGTCGACCAGCTTGGAAGCGAAATCACCGAGCGTTTGAAGAAACGATGTGAGTGGCCTCTTCAACGCAGTACTGGTTATGTCCAGCACGTCTTTGGTCGAATAACTCGTCTTGATTCCCACCCCGCCGCCGATATAGGCCTTCGACGGGCCGTCGTTGTACGGCGCGGGTCGGCTTTCCGGAGGCGGATCCAGCGGCCCGGGGCTTCTGGGTGGCGGCGCCGCAATCCGCGGGGTTGCCGTCTCGTCCGGATCGAACTGCACATCTGCAGCGGGTATCGATTCGAGTTTCATTTGCGAGGCTTCCACAAGAAGGAGCTTCTGCTCCGATACAGTGGCTGCCAGTCTATGCGAAACGCATTTTTAGAGGTGGTAACGGCGCCGCTCCTGCAATGCTCACGCGCAGTACTACACAGGCGGCCGGATCGGCCGGCGGGTCACACCCGCACGAGGCGCCAGCCGTTCATCGCCGGACGCTCCGCCAGCGGCGGAAACACGTTCCACGATCCATCTGCATGCCGAAAGAACAGGATCGACAGCACGCCGTTCGGCCGCGCCGCTTCGACGCGCACACAGCGATGCCGGAAGCCCGTCACACGCGCCGGCATTGCGGCGGTCGGCGCAAGCCATTTGTCGACGGCCCAGTGCAGCGTTTTTCCGGTGGTGTTCATGACGATCTCCTCGATGATGCAATGCCACGGCTGCGATCGATACGATTACTGCCTGCCTGCGACGCTTCGCTGCGTCACGCGACAGCCCGAACCACGGCGAACGCGTGCGTGCCCGCGCCCGCGGCGAATGCGATCGCCAGCCACAGCAGCGCATGCAGGCCGGCGGCTGGCCTCGTCAGGCAGGCATGCACCTGCTCGCTGCGGCTTTCGCCGAACAGACACCACGCGCAAAAGTGCTCGCAGTTGTTGGTCAGCAGCCGATAGCGGTTTTCGCCAAGACGCGAGCGCGCGCGGCGCACTGCTTCGTCGCCGGCGAACTTCGGCAGCGGATGCGGCTGAACCGTCACCGTCTGGCCGCCGGCAAACTGCTCGAGCGACACTTCGCACACCGGACCGCGGTGCGCCGAAGCGGCGAAGCCGGCGTAATGCACTACCTTGCCGGACCCCACATATATTCCGTGATGCTGATAACCGCGCCGTTGGCTCACGAGGTGCGCGCCGATTGCGGGTTCGTCGTCGAGACCGGCCGCCGCAATATCGGCTGCGACGGCGCATGCGACGCCACGGGCAACTTGCCGTTCGACGTGCGCTTGCTGGTGGATGGTGTTCATGGCTTGCCCCGCTATCCGGTTCGACACGACCAACTGTTGCGAGGTCTTTTGCATCAACCGGACCAGTATCGGCAAGCCTATGTTTTAAAAGAAAAAACGGGTGCGGCGCAGGGGTCGGCGCAGGTCCTTGTGTGCGCACCTGGCCAACAGATCGGGCGTCATTGTGTCAGCGTCGATACACCATCCGCACCGCGCGCGATGCGCTAACGCCACCGGCGGCGCCATCGGCAAGTGTTGGGTCGACCACCGGTCGCATGTCACAGGTGTTGGCGCCGCTCGAACGCAAAGCCAGCCGGGCGCCCGCGGGCGCTGCGGCCGTCGCGTGGAAACGTAGCCTAATCAAGGCTTTACCTCGCTCGATTCGGACCGCCGCGAATTGGCACAGCCCTTGCACGTGAGCGTGCGTGCCCGATTGCCTTGCAGCCGCCCCGCGCGGCCTTTCAGGAGGAAACCATCATGTCCCGCATCACGATCGACGATCTGTCGCACAATCTCGCGCTCGACCGCAAAGCGATGACTGCCATCCGCGGCGGCGGCGGCGCCCCATGGGTGTTCGGCTGGATCCAGCCATACGTGCGCAGCACGCCGAGCATGGGCCCCGTGGTCAACCTGTACGAAATCCAGAACAACTTCTATGCTGACCAGATGATCAACCAGTTCCAGAACGTCGACGTGCGCAATAGCGGCGACAACGCGCGCATTGCGGTATCGCCGGACGCCCGCAGCACCAACCTTGCGTGACCGATGCCGTGACCTGTGCGAGCCACTTCAGGTGGGTGTCCGCCGCGCGTACCGACGCCGGACGGGTACGCGAGATCAATGAGGATGCCTGCCTCGACATGCCGCAAGACGGTCGCTGGGCCGTCGCCGACGGCATGGGCGGCCATGCGGTCGGCGACCTCGCCAGCCGGCTCGTCATCGATCTGCTCGGCGAGCTGCGCCAGTTGCCGGCCAACGCCGGCCTCGCGCGCATGCTCGACGCCGCGCGCGAGAAACTGCAAAGCGCCAATCGCCAGCTGCGCGACGAAGCCGCGCTCCGCCAGGTGCAGCGTATTGGCAGCACGGTCGTGGTGTTGCTCGCCTGCGACCGCTTCTGCGCCTATCTGTGGGCCGGCGACAGCCGCATCTATCTATGCCGGCAAGGCCAGCTGCGGCAGCTGACGCGCGATCACAGCCAGGTCGAGGAATTGCGCCAGCTCGGCCATCTGACCGACGACGAAGCGCGCCATCATCCGGCGCATCACATCATCACGCGCGCGGTCGGCGCGACCGATACGCTCGAACTCGACGAAGACGCGCTGGAAGTCGCCGACGGCGACGTGTTCCTGTTGTGCAGCGACGGGCTGTCCAACGAGCTGACCGACGACGAAATCCGCGCGACGCTGCTGGACGGCACGCCGCTCGACTGCCGGCGCGCCACCGATGCGCTGGTCGACAAGGCGCTCGCGCGCGGCGGCCGCGACAATATCACCGCGGTGGTTGCACAGGCTGAAGATCTGCATGCGGCGGACAAGACGCTGCTCAATCCGTCTTCGTGAAGGCCGGTCAGGCTGCGGCCGCAGCAAGCCGCCGGCGAACTGGTGACGGTGCTCGACGACTATCGCCTGCCGGCCGCGCCGGTTCACGCGATCTTTGCCGAAGGCGCGCAAGCCAGCTGCCGAACGCACTTCGTGAAGCGCTTGCGCGCGCAACGTTCAACCCGTGCCCGCTTCGCTCTCTTCGCTCTCGTCGCCGCTCGCGCTACTACGGTATGCCGCGTGTCGCTGCGGTTGCTGCAGACGAAAATCCTTCGAATGCAGCCCATGCTTCTTCAGCAGCATCTGCAGATGCGAGCGGTTCATATCGACGCGTCGCGCCAGCTCCGCTACCGTGCCGTTCACTTCACGCAAACCGCGCTGCAGGAAGGCCTTTTCCGCTTCGTCGCTGGCGGCCCGCTTCGCATCGCTCAGCGACAGCAGATTCGCCACGCCGGCCTCGCCGTTCACCGCGGCGGCCACCGTCGCGGCCGCCGCTGCGGCTACTGCGGACGGGCCGCTCGCAGCCGGCCGCAAATCGACCGGCAGATGCTCGACATCCGCGATATCGCCGGCGAGGCACGACAGCCGGTACATGATGTTGCGCAACTCGCGGATATTGCCGGGATACGTGTAAGTGAGCAGAAAATCCCGCAGCCGCGGCGTCATGCGCAGCGGACGGCGCTTTAACGCGCCCGCGGCCTCGTCGCCGAAATACGAGAACAGCAGCGGAATTTCATCGCGCCGCTCGCGCAGCGGCGGCAACGTCACGTGGATCACGCTCAACCGGTAGAACAGGTCCTCTCGAAACGTGCCCTGTTCGCTCAGCTTGCGCAGGTTGCGATTGGTCGCGGCGACGATGCGCGTGTCCACCGCGATCGGCTCGTCCGAGCCGACCCGCTGGATCTCGTGCGCTTCGAGCACACGCAGCAGCTTCACCTGGCCTTGCAGCGGCAACTCGCCGATTTCGTCGAGAAAGATCGTGCCGGTATGCGCGCTTTCGAACTTGCCTTTGCGGTCGCCGGCGGCGCCGGTGAAGGCGCCCTTGCGATGCCCGAACAGTTCCGATTCGAGTAGATTGTCCGGAATCGCGCCACAGTTTACCGAAATGAACGGCTTGTCGGCACGTGCGCCGTTGGCGTGAATCACCTTCGCCATCAGTTCCTTGCCGGTGCCGCTCTCGCCGTCGATCAGCACCGGCAGATCGGTCGGCGCGGCTTTCTCGGCAATTTCGAGCGCTTCGAGCAGCTTCGGATTGTCGCCGAACGTCCCTTCGAAAATAAAGCTGCGCGCGAGCAGCGCCTCGCGCCGCGCGCCGCGCGACTGCTCGGCACGCGCCGGCTCGGCCGCGGCAGCGGCCTGCACGAAGCGCTCCTTGTGCGACAGCTGCATCACTTCGTCGCGCAGCACACTCGCCTGGCGCAGCAGCTTTTCGATTTCCGCGCGCTCGAGCCGCGACGACCAGCGCAGCGTCGAGCGCAGGATTTCGATTTTCTCGATAAGGCCGGCGTACGAGATCGCCGGGCTGCTGTCTTCGGGCTGGTCGAGTATTTTCATTACGCGCTCAACTGTTTCTGGACGAGCTGGTAATACATGCCCTTCCGGTTGACGAGTTCCTCGTGCCGCCCTTGCTCGACGATCGCGCCTTCATACAGCACCAGAATCTTGTCGGCACGCATGATCGTGCTCAAGCGGTGTGCGATGATCACCGCGGTGCGACCCTTCAGAATGTCGTGCATATTGCCGAGGATATTACTTTCCGACTGCGTATCGAGCGCCGACGTCGCTTCGTCGAACACCAGCAGCCGCGGGTCGTGATACAGCGCGCGCGCAATGCACAGCCGCTGGATCTGACCGCCCGACAGCCCGATGCCGCGTTCGCCCACTACCTGTTCGTAGCCGAGCGGCATCTTGCTGATAAACGCGTGCGCGTCGGCCATCTTCGCGACTTCCTCGATGCGGCGCCGGTCCGGCGTTTCGTCGCCGCTCGCGATGTTCTCGGCGATCGTGCCGGAAAACAGCAGGTTGGTCTGCATCACGTAGCCGATCTGCGCGCGGTAGTAGTTCTTGTCGATCACGTTCAGATCGTAGCCATCGACGCTCATCTTGCCTTCGCTCGGCGCATAGAAACCGACCAGCAGCTTCGCGAGCGTGGTCTTGCCGGAACCGCTGCGCCCGACGATCGCGACCAGTTCGCCCGGCTTGATATCGAAGCTGATGTTCTCGAGCACATACGGCGCGTCGCCGTCGCCATAGCGGAAATAGACGCCATTCAGGCTGATTTCGCCTTGCAGATCCGGCAACATCACGCGCGACTGCAACTGCTCAGGCTTTTGCTCCGGTTCGATATCGAGCACGTCGCCGAGACGCTCCATCGCGACGCCCGCATCGTTCAGCATGCTCCACAAACCGACCAGACCCATCAACGGACTCAGCACGCTGCCCATGAACGCGTTGAATGCAATCAGCTGGCCGATCGTCATTTCGCGCGCGAGCACAAGATTCGCGCCGACCCACAGAATCGCAATCGTGGTGGCCGCATTCAGCAGCTGGCTGCCGAAGCCCACCAGAATATTGAACGCGTGCGCGCGGTACTGCACTTCGAGGGCCTTTGCATATTTCCTTTCCCAACGCAGCCGCACCGGCCGCTCGATGCCCATGCCCTTGACGGTTTCGATGCCGGACAGCGCTTCCATCAGGAACGCCTTCGAATCGGTGGAAGCCGCGAACACCTCGCGCGCGTAGGCCTTGATTTTCGGCGTGGCGAGCACGGTTAGCGCGAGAATCGGAATCACGAACGCGATCAGCGTCAAGGTCATCTTCACGTTGTAGAAGAACATGATCGCAAAGTAGATGAACACCATCAGCAGATTCAGCGCGGTGGTCACAGTGGATTCGGTCAGAAACGCTCGGATGGTCTGGTTCTCCTGGAAGCGCGCGAAGATATCGCCGGTCTTGCGCTTCGCAAAGAACGAGAACGGCAGCGCCATCGTGTGCCGGAAAAACTGCGACATCATCGCGAAGTCCATGTTGCGCACCATGAAGTTCGACAGATACGCGCGGATCGTCGACATCAGCTGCGAAAACAGGTTCGAGATAATCAGGCCGATGATCAGCAGATGCAGCAGGCCGACGTTCTGGTGCACGATCACGCCGTCCAGAATGTTCTGGATGATCAGCGGTGGAATCACGCCGAGCACCTGAATCACGAAGGTGGCGAGAAACAGATAGCCGAGTATCTTGCGGTACGGCGTCAGATAGCCGACGAAGCGCAGCCACGGCGACCGCGCGGCCGCCATCTGCACCATATTCGCTCCGGCGGTAAACAGCAGGCAGGTGCCGCTCCAGCCGCGTTCGAAGTCTTCGACGCTGAGCTTTCTGAAGCCGAGCGCCGGATCGGCAAGCCACACGTAGTCGCGCGACACGCCGTACACCACCACGTAGTGGTAGCCCTCCCAGTGAATGATGAACGGCAGCTCAAAGCCGCGCAGCGAATCGAACGTGCATTGCACGCCGTGCGTCGTGAAGCCAAGCGATTCACCGGCACGCGCGAGGCTGTCGAGCGTCGCGCCGAGCGTCGTCACGTTGGCAAGTTCGCGCAGTTTGCCGAGCGTCATCGGAATGCCGTAGTGCTTGCAGATCATCGCGAGACACGCGGCGCCGCAGTCCATCTCCTCGGCTTGCTCGACCAGCGGAAAGCGGCGGATCACGCGCTCGCCGAGTTCGGGCCGGGTATGCAGGTCCATCAGCAGCGGCCGTTTGCGCCGCTGCTCGAGGCGTTTCTGCCGTTCGAGTTCGCGGTCCGAGTAGCGGATCCGCTCTTCAAGCACTTCGCGCAGTTTCGGGTTGCGCTCGAGGATGAAATGCACGGTGCGTTCGGGAATCACCAGCAGCCGCGTATCGGCAGCGGCAATCACCGACGCGCCCTGCTCCTGGCGCATCAGGCACGCCTTCTCGCCGAAGATTTCGCCGTCGCGCAGCGTGGCGAGCGTATAGTCCTGGCCTTCCTCGCGCCGCACGATCCTGACTTCGCCCTGGCGCACCACATACAAACGGCGATCGTCGCGTGCATCCTGCCTGAGAATTTCCTTGCCCGCCGCGACCCGTTTGACGCCAACGCTGCGCACGTACTCTTCGAGTTCTTCCTTGTTGAGCTTGCCGCGCAGATCGAATAGCTGTGCGACGAAGCCGCCGGCCGAATTGATCGCCACATAGCTCGCGACGAACGCATGTGCCTGCTGATTGACCAGAATCACCGGTTCGATCGCGGCGCGCGGAATAAACAGCAGCTCCGTCTTGCCCGACGAACGCACCGACGATTCGTGCACGTACGCGCGCAGCATCGCGATCTCGCCGAAGATCTCGCCCTGCTTGCGCACGCCCATGCTGATTTCTTTGCCGTGCTCGTCGGTGAAGATGCGTACCGAACCGCTCTTGATCACAAACAGGCCATCGGCCGGATCGCCCGCATTGCACACGGTTTCGCCGAAGCCGTAAAAGCGCGACTGCGCGTGCTCGGCGAGCCGTTCCAGCTCGTCGCGCGAAAACGGCGAAAGAATCTCGACCGACGCGAGGAAATCGGCGGTAGACGGCGAGGTCTGCGGAGCATCCATGAGCGACGGGTCCGGTTAGGCGTGGTTGACGCGCTCAACGCGCCTCGATGATGTGCTCTTGCGCGCGGGCCACCAGCCATTCTTCGCGCAACAGCCGCTTGATTTCCGCGGCGACGTCGTCGTCGAGCGCGGCCGGGTATTTGGCGGTCACCGCGAAAATCTCGAAGCACGAGCGATCAGTAGACGGAAACGGCCCAAGCAGATCGCCGACCGCTGCGTTGAAAATCTTCGCCTCGATGTCCGCTTTTAGCGAACCGCGCAGCACCTTGCCGATCACGCCGCCGGCCGCGCGCGTATCCGCGATCGAATGTTCGCGCGCCATCTCCGCGAAGCTGTCCGGATCGTCGTGCAGATACGAGATCATTTCCTTCGCCTTGCCCTCGCTGTCCAGCAGGATATGACTGACCTCGATCGCGTCGAACTTCGGCGAATTCAGCGAAAAATACTCGAGCACGGCGCCGTCGTTGGCCACCTGATCGAGCATCTTCTCCTGATAAAGCCCGTCGGTGATAAACGTCTCGAACTGGTCGAGCGTCACGCCGAGCTTGTCGAGGTACTGGTTCGTATCGGCCGCGCGGTGCAGGCCGCGCACGCGGCGGAACTGGTCGGCGCGCTGCTGGATTTCCTCGGCGCTGATGTCGACGCCCTGCTTGCGCGCCGCGTGCACCGTCAGCTTGTCGCGCACCAGTTGCTCGATCAGGCTTTCGAACTGGCCGGTGAGTTTCAACAAACGGATGAACTCGGCATCGTCGACGAGCTCGTCGTCGATTCGTACAATCGCGGTCATCTTGTCCGCTCCTCAGGTTTTGGCCCACGTATGCGGCGCGGGCTTGCGGTTTTGTGCTGTCGACTACGGC
>DATLOW010000541.1:0-3303 GCA_035536055.1 Paraburkholderia sp.
TGCCGCCGATCACCACCACCGCCACCGAGATCAGCATGTACTCGACGCCCATATCGAGCGCGGCGCCGCCCGATACCGCGGCGAGCAGCAAGCCGGTCAACGCGGCGATGACCGCTGACAGCAGGTAGGTCACGCAGCGCACGCGCTCGACTTTCACGCCGGCAAGCCATGCCGCGCGTCCGTTCTGCCCGAGCGCGGACAGCGCGCGCCCGAACACGGTTCGATGCAGCAGCAGCCCGAGCACGACCGACAGCGCCAGTGCCAGCCACGCGACATGTGGCAGCCCCAGCAGGCGGCCATTGGCGAACGCCTGCAGCGTAGCCGGCGGAGGCGGCATATCGCGGCTTTGCGTGATCGCGATCGATTGCACGATAAAGCTCGACGACAAGGTCGCGATGATCGGCGGAATGCGCAGCAGCCGGATCAGCAGGTAGTTTGCCAACCCGATTGCGATGCCGACCGCCAGCGCCACGCCAATGCCGGCCACGATCAACGCGTCGTCGCCTTTCATCAGCTGCACGCCGAGCACGCCGCTCAGCGCGATCGCCGACGGCGTCGACAGATCGATGTTGCCCGGGCCGGCGGTGATGACGAGCATCTGCCCGAGCCCGACGAACACCATGAAGATCGCGAACACCAGCGCAGTGGCGACCACGTTGCCGGCAATCGAAAAACCGAACACGCCGGCCGTCACGAGCCACACCAGTACCGCGCCGGCGACCGACCAGAGCCACGGCGCGTCGCGCAGGCTATCGCGCCATGCAAAACCTGCCGCGGGTTCGCGCGCGGCCGGTGCGGCTGTGTCGGCTTCGCCGTGAGTGTCGTGATGCGTGCCGCTCATTGCGCGCCTCCGCGTTGTTGCAACAGCACCCGCAGCGACAGCACGATGATCAGAATCGCGCCCTGCGCGCCGACCTGCCAGTCCGGCGATACGTTCAGAAACGCCAGAAACGACGCAGCCAGCGTCAGCGTGATTGCGCCGAGCACTGCGCCGACCACGGAGACGCGTCCGCCGACGAATTCGCCGCCGCCCAGAATCACCGCGGCTATCGACATCAGCGTATAGCGCAGCGCGAGGTTCGCATCGGCCGACGTGGTGAGGCCAAGCAGACTCAACCCCGACAGCACGCCGAACGCCGCGGCGAGCGCATACAGCGTCGCCTTGCTGCGCACCAGCGACCAGCCGAAGCGGCGCATCGCGCGCGGGTTGCCGCCTGCGCCGCGCAAGCGCACGCCGGCCGACGAGCGCATCAGCAGCAGATGGCCGAGCACGGCGATCGCGGTCGACCAGACGATCGGCGCGGCAACCAGCGGCGTCTGAAAGCCCATCGTGTTGGTGAGCCACGTGGGGCTCGTGCCGCCCGGCGACGGCAGCAGCAGCACCGCGAGGCCGTTCCACACGAATGAAAGACCGAGCGTCACGACGATCGAAGGAATCTGCCGGATTTCGACCAGCGCGCCGATTGCCGCATACAGCAGCACGCAGCCGGCCAATGCGACGATGCCGAGCCACGGCTGATTGACCAGCAGCGTCGCGCCGATGCACGCGACGAGGCTGACGAACGGCCCGATCGACAGATCGAGGTCGTTGGCGGTGATGATCGCGAGTTGCGCGAGCGTAGCGAGGACCAGCGGCACCGCCAGATTGAGCAGCAGGTTGATGCCGAAATAGCTGAACGCCGCGGGCTGCAGCACGAAAATCGGCGCAAGCACTGCGGCCAGCGACAAGGCCGGCAGCAGCGCGCGCAGCCGGGCGCGATCGAATCTGAATCCCGAACGCGGCGTGGCGAGATCCGGCGTCATGCGTGCGCCTCCTCGAAACTTGCAGCCAGCAGCGACTGCTCATTGCATTCATGCGCCAGCAACATGCGTGTTACGCGGCCCGCGCGAAACACATAGGTGCGGTCGCAGTACGCGAACTCGTCGTTTTCCGTCGTGTACCAGATAAAGGTACGGCCACGCGCGGCTTCGTTGCGTACCAGCTGATAGATGTCGCGCTTCGTGCCGATGTCGACGCCGCGCGTCGGGTCGTCCATCAGGACCAGCTGCGCATCGGAAGCCAGGGCCCGCGCGAACAGCACCTTCTGCTGGTTGCCGCCGGATAGCGACAGGATGTTCGCGGCAAGCGGCGCGCCGCGAATGCCGATCCGTTCGCGCCATGAGTCGGCCAGCGCGCGCGTCGCGCGGCGATCGACGAGAAGCGCGAGCGGCGAGCGCCGCGCGGCACGTGCATCGCGTGCATCGTCTTCGCCGGCCGCACCCGCTGCCGCTGGTTGCCCCAGCAACCAGCGGATGTCCAGATTCTGTGCAATCGACCACAGCGGAAACACCCCGTCGCGGGCCCGGTCGCCGGCCACAAAGGCGATCCGTTCGCGGCTTCTGGTTGCAGCCCGATAGACCGCCAGCAGCGCTTCGCTTTGTCCCTGACCGGCGAGGCCTGCAAAGCCCACCACGGCACCGCGCGGCGCATCGATCTGCAAACGCTTGCCGGTGCCGAGCGTCCAGCGGTACGCGGGCTGTTCGTGCACGGCGGCGTCGCCCACAGCAGGGTCGCCGGAAGGTTCGCCTTGCACGTCGACATGCTGCCCCATCGCGCGAATCAGCGCGTCTTGCGTAACCGCCTCGCGCGGCAACACCGCGGCAACGCGGCCGTCGCGCATCACCAGCACGCGCTGCGCCGCCTGGGCGATTTCGCCGAGCATATGGCTGATCAGCACCGTCGCGATGCCGCGCGCGCCGGCCTGCGCGATATACGCAAGCAGCTGCGCGGCAGTATGCGCGTCGAGACTCGAGGTCGGCTCGTCGAGTATCACGAGCCTGACCGGATCGTCGGTGACCGTGAACGCGCGGGCGATTTCCACCATCTGCCGTTGCGTCAGCGTCAGATCGGCGATCAGTTCGTGGCCCTTCAAACCGTGGCCCGGAAAAATCGCATCGAGCTGTTCGCGCATCATCTGCGTCGCGCGGCGCCGCCAGTCGCGGCCGCTCAACGCCGGGTGCACGATCGCCATGTTCTCCGCGATGCTCAGGTTCGCGCACAACGACAGTTCCTGAAATACGCAGCGCACGCCCGCTGCACGCGCGGCATTCGGATCGTAGTGATGCACGGGCTGGCCGTCGATCGCGAGCGTGCCTTGCTCGGGCTGGAACACGCCGGTCAGGACGGCCATCAAGGTCGACTTGCCGGCGCCGTTATGGCCGGCGATGCCGACGCATTCGCCGGCGCGAAAATCGAAGCTGATGTCGAGCAACGCCTTGACGCGGCCGAAGCTCTTGCAGATGCCGTCGAGGCCGATAAAGGGT
>DATLOW010000542.1:0-14805 GCA_035536055.1 Paraburkholderia sp.
CAGATCGGCTTCCGCGAGCGACTTGCCGATCTTCAGGCCGGCGGCCAGCATAAACGTGTTCGCAATGCCGCCGCCGACGATCAGCTGATCGACCTTCTCGGCCAGCGACTTCAGAATGGTCAGCTTGGTCGACACCTTCGAGCCGGCGACGATCGCGACCAGCGGCCGCTTCGGCGCGCCCAGCGCCTTGCCGAGCGCTTCGAGCTCGGCGGCCAGCAGCGGGCCGGCGCAGGCGACGGCCGCATACTTCGCGATGCCGTGCGTGGTCGCTTCAGCGCGGTGCGCGGTGCCGAACGCGTCGTTCACGTAGACGTCGCACAGCTTGGCCATTTTTTGCGCGAGTTCGTCCGAATCCTTTTTTTCGCCCTTATTGACGCGGCAGTTTTCCAGTAGCACGACCTGCCCCGGCGCGACGTTCACGCCGTTTTCCACCCAGTTCGCCACCAGCGGCACCTCGCGGCCGAGCAGTTCGGCGAGGCGCCTGGCGACCGGCGCGAGCGAATCTTCAGGCTTGAAGTCGCCTTCGGTCGGGCGGCCCAGATGCGACGTGACCATCACGGCCGCGCCGGCGTCGAGCGCGGCCTTGATGCCCGGTACGGATGCGCGGATGCGGGTGTCTTCGGTGATGTTGCCGGCGTCGTCCTGCGGCACGTTCAGGTCGGCGCGGATAAAGACGCGTTTGCCGGACAGCTTGCCTTCGGCGATCAGATCGGAGAGACGCAATACCTGGTTCATGGGCGGTTATATGCGAGTTGATTGGAAGGCGGTGACGGACGCTGCGCTGGCGCTCATGCGGCGCCGCACGGATGGCAGCGCGCCGTGGCGGCGAGCGGGCCGGCCGCTTCGCGCAGGCTCCCTGATGCCGTTGCGCGGTTTGCGCGCCGGTGCCGCGCAGTTTCCAGAAAGGCGCCTATTTTAACCGATCCCCCTGCCGTTTCGATCCGCCCCCGGCTGAATGTCAATATTCGGCACACGGGCCGACTGGCGGCTTACAGCAACAACCGCAGCGCGGTGAACACCAACATGCCGACCACGATGGTCTGCACCATGTTGCGTCGCAACAGAAACCACACGAGTCCCGCAAGCGTCGCGTAAAAATCGTGATTCGACAGCGCGAACGACACGCCGTCTTCGGTGACCAGCACGTCCGGCAGCACCACCGCGATCAGCGCGGCGGCCGGCGCATAGCGCAGCATCCGCTGCAGCCGCTCGGGCAGCACGGTGCGCTCGCCGCCCAGCAGAAACATCGCGCGGGTCAGCGCGGTGACCAGCGTCATGCCGAGAATCGCCAGCCAGATCTGCAGCGTGGTCATCGCGGGCCTCCTTCGGCGCTGCCCGCAGTACTTTTGCGGATGCGGCGCAGATCGGCGCGCTCGACCATCAGATCGGCCGCGCTGCCGGCGACGATTGCCGCCACCACCGCGAGCGGCAGCGCCAGCCGGTACGGCAGATCGAATGCAAGCAGCGACACGATCCCGGCCACCGCGACGGCGGCGAGCGTCGAGCGCGTCGCGATCGCCGACACCATGATGGGAATCAGCGCGAGCGTGCCCGCGAGGCTCAAGCCCCAGTTATCCGGAAACAGGCTCGCCAGCAGAATGCCGATGATCGACGACAGCTGCCACGACACCCAGCTCGCCACCGCCATGCCCCAGAAAAACGCCTCTTTACCCGGCACATAACCGGTCGCGAAGTTTTTCTTCTGGAACAGCAGGTAGATCACGTCGCCATTGAAATAACCGACCAGCAGCCGGCGCCGCAGCGGCAGATACGCAAAATGCGGCGCGAGCCCTGCGCTGAAAATGACGAAGCGGGTATTCACCATGGCCGCGGTGAGCAGCACCGTCCACAACGGCAATTTGGCCGCCATCAGCGGCAGCACGGCCAGCTGCGACGAACCGGCGTAAACGAGCAGCGACATGCCGAGCGCCTGCGGCACCGTCATCACCGATTTGCTCATCGCGATACCGGTGACGAGCCCCCACGAGAAGATCGCCATGATGGTCGGCGAATAGGTACGAAAACCTTCGTGAAAGGCGCGGCGATCGGTTTCGGACAGGTGTTGGAGCATGAGGCGGAAGGCCGCGCACGCTTGCCGCGGCGGTGAGCCACGGCGGCGCGAATCGCGACCGGAATTACCCGGGCAAAGCGCGGCGGCAATCGATTTGCAGCGGCGCGCCGCGTGCGGATTGGTGTTATGTGTGCGCGGAATTATACCGTCCGGCTTACCACCCAATACCCGGTTCGCGAATAAAAGACGTTAAAATAATGTGCTTAACGTTGCTCCGGCAACCATCAACACCTACACCGCACCGCCCTGGAGAATCGTATGTCAATGGCCGACCGCGACGGCAAGATCTGGATGGATGGCAAGCTCATCGACTGGCGCGACGCCAAGATTCATGTGCTGACCCATACGCTGCATTACGGCATGGGTGTCTTCGAAGGCGTACGCGCCTACAAGACGGCCGACGGCACGGCGATCTTCAGGCTGAAGGAACATACCAGGCGCCTGTTCAACTCGGCCAAGATCTTCCAGATGGACGTACCGTTCGACCAGGAAACGATCATGACCGCGCAGCGCGACGTGGTGCGCGAAAACCAGCTCGAAACCTGCTACCTGCGCCCGATCATCTGGGTCGGCTCGGAAAAGCTCGGCGTGTCCGCCAGGGGCAACACGATTCACGTGGCGATCGCCGCGTGGCCGTGGGGCGCCTACCTCGGCGAAGACGGCATGAACAAGGGCATTCGCGTAAAGACGTCGTCGTTCACGCGGCACCATGTGAACGTGTCGATGGTGCGCGCGAAGGCGTCGGGCTGGTACGTGAACTCGATCCTCGCCAACCAGGAAGCCACTGCCGACGGCTACGACGAAGCGCTGCTGCTCGACGTCGACGGCTACGTGTCCGAAGGCTCGGGCGAGAATTTCTTCCTCGTCAACAACGGCAAGCTGTACACGCCGGACCTGGCGTCGTGCCTCGACGGCATCACGCGCGACACGGTCATTACGCTGGCGAAAGATGCCGGTATCGAAGTGATCGAAAAGCGCATCACGCGCGACGAGGTTTATACGGCCGACGAAGCGTTCTTCACCGGCACCGCCGCTGAAGTCACGCCGATCCGCGAGCTCGACAACCGCACGATCGGCTCCGGCACGCGCGGCCCGATCACGCAAAAGCTGCAGTCGGCGTTCTTCGACGTGGTGAACGGCCGCAGCGCGAAGTACGCGCACTGGCTGACCAGGATCTGAGCCGAGCCCATTGAAGCGGGCGCCGCCGCTGGCGCGCCCGGCATCATCCGCACCTACGAGAGCCTCATGAGCGAAATCAAGGAAATGCCGCTGGTCGAACTGTCGGCAAAAGATCTGCCGGCATACTGCCCGAACCCGGCGATGCCGCGCTGGAGTATGCACCCGCGCGTATTTATCGACGTCACGCACGGCGAGGCGCGCTGCCCGTATTGCGGCACCCGTTACAAGCTGCGCGCCGGCGAAGTGGTGAAAGGCCACTGAGCCGCACTTGCGCTGGCCGCGCGGGTTGCGGCGCGCGAGCAGTGCCGGGCGTGGTCGCGCGGCGTAAGGTGCACGGCTTCGCGGCTTGCGGTTCGCGGCTTGCAGTCCGGGCTTTGGGATCCCAGGCTTTGCGGTGCCGGCTCCCGTGCTGCAGAACGTGCGCTGTGTGTCGAAGCGCCGCTGCGCGTTGCAACCGTGCGTCGCCGCACCTGCACCGTCGCCCAGCGCGCCTCTTTCAATCCTGTAATCCGAACGCCGCGCGCCTTGATCGCGCGGCGCTCCTTTTCGACATCGGAAACTCACCCTGATGCGTCGCGCGTTGGTTATCGCACCGAACTGGATCGGTGACGCATTGATGGCGCAGCCGCTGTTTGCGCGCCTCGTGAAACTTCATCCGCGCCTCGCGATCGACGCAGTCGCGCCCACCTGGGTCGCCCCGGTGCTCGAGCGCATGCCGGAGATCCGCGATGTCTACGCGACCGATCTAGCGCACGGCAAGCTGCAGATGCTGCGCCGCTGGCAGCTCGCCAGCGATTTGCGTGAGGTCGGTTACGACGCCGCCTACGTGTTGCCGAACTCGCTGAAGTCGGCACTGGTGCCGTGGCTGGCCGGCGTGCCGCTGCGCATCGGCTACACCGGCGAGAGCCGCTATGGGCTGCTGAACGTGCGGCACGCCAATCCGCGCAAGGACGAACGTCCGCCGATGGTGGGCCAGTATGCGGCGCTTGCCTATGCACCCGGCGCCAAGGTGCCCGACAACCTGCCGCCGCCGCGCCTCGATGCCGACCTGAACGAAGCCGCGCGCGTCTCTGCGCGCTTCAACCTCGATACGCGCGTGCCGCTGCTGGTGTTTTGCCCCGGCGCAGAGTACGGTCCCGCCAAGCGCTGGCCGCCCGAGCACTTCGCGGCGCTTGCGCAGATGGTCGGCCAGTCGTTCCCGTACACGCAGATCGTCGCGCTCGGCTCATCGAAAGACGCACCGCTCGCACAGGCGATCGCCGAGCGGGCATCGCACGTGCGCAACCTGTGCGGGCAGACCGCGCTGGGCGAGGCCTGCGCGCTGATCTCGCGCGCCAATGCGGTGGTCACCAACGATTCAGGCCTGATGCATGTTGCCGCTGCGCTGCGCCGGCCGCTGGTCGCGGTGTACGGATCGACTGATCCGCGCCACACCCCGCCCCTGTCGGACCTCGCAAAGGTACAATGGCTGAATCTCGAATGCAGTCCGTGTTTCGAGCGCGAGTGCCCGCTGGGCCATCTGAATTGCCTGAAGCAATTGAGCGCCGAGCAGGTATTCGAAGATTTGCGCGGTATGTTGCTCGCGCAACGGTAGCGGGCAGTACGGCATGGCAGAGCGCGCGGCGAATTACGCGGCGAACCGCGCCGCCTGCCGCCCCGGCAGTGGCGCAATGCACTGCCGCGCCGCTGCCGGCGTCACGTATGCGTCTTGCCGCGCGGGCATGCTCGCGGATATCGCGGGTTCGCCGGCCTCACCGCCGCCGGGCCGCCGCCACGCCGGCGCGGCAATTGCCGCACGCCTTGAGCTGAACTGCAACCGCGCACGCCGCGCCTAACAGACTGACGAGCCATGCCACGTTTTGCCCATATCTTCGAAGCCGCTGCGGACACCCTCAACGCCTATTACCAGGCCGTCGCGGAAGTCAATATCGAGAGCTTGATGGGTTTGTGGATCGATGAAGAGTTCGTCACCTGCATCTGCGCGGACGGCTCGCATCTGCACGGCCTCGAGAATATTCGCGCGGGGCTTACCGTGCAGTTCGAAACGACACCCGTGTCGATCGAGCCGCTCGACATCCGCGTGTACGACAGTCTGGGCACGGTGGTCTATGCGATCGCCGAAGCGCATCGGCCTGCCAATCCGGCCGCCACGCCGGAAATGGTGTTCACCACCTATGTGATGGTTCACGAGCGCGGCGAATGGCGCATCGCGCATATCCATGCGAGTGCGATGCCGAACGAAACCGCCGCGCAGTTCGCTGCCAAAATGAGGCACGGCCAGGGCCCGCTGCACTGAAGGCCCGCCGCCTTCATGTCTTGAACCGGTATTGCAATGAGCACGACGCACGACAAACCCGCTTCTTCGAGCCCCGCGCAGACGGTGGCTGCGGCAGTCGAGGCGACCGTCGAGATGTTCTATCGCGCGCCGCTGTGGCTGCCCACCAGTCATGCGCAAACCATTGTCCCCGCGCTGTTCGCCCGCCGGCCCGAGGTGGCCTACCGGCGTGAGCGCTGGGATACGCCGGATGGCGACTTTATCGACGTCGACTGGCTGCACCACGACGCGCCGGCCGCGCCGCCCGCCCACGCACCGCTGTTCGTGCTGTTTCATGGGCTCGAAGGCAGTTCGACGTCGCACTACGCGCTTGCGTTGATGGACGCGGCGCGTCGACGCGGCTGGCACGGCGTGGTGCCGCATTTCCGCAGCTGCAGCGGCCCGCTCAATCTGTTGCCGCGCTTCTATCACCTTGCCGATAGCGCCGAAGTCGATTGGGTGCTGCGCCGGCTCGCGGCCGCGCACCCGGGCCCGCTGGTGGCGGCCGGTGTGTCGCTCGGCGGCAACGTGCTGCTGCGCTGGCTCGGCGAGCGGCGCGAGGACGCATCGTTCGTCGCGGCGGCCGCGGCGATCTCAGCACCGCTCGACGTGCACGCGGGCGGCCGCGCGCTGTCGCAGGGCTTCGGCATGGTGTACACCCGCAGCTTCCTGAAAACGCTGAAAGTGAAGGCGCGTCAGAAGCTCGCGCAGTACCCGGACCTGTTCGATCTCGACGCGATGCTCGCCAGCCGCACAATGTACGAATTTGACGACGTGGTGACCGCGCCGCTGCATGGCTTTCGGAATGCCGACGAATACTGGACGCGCTCGACCGTGCGGCCGCTGCTGCCCGAAGTGACCGTGCCGACCCTGGTGCTCAACGCGCGCAACGATCCGTTTCTGCCGGCCGCGGTGCTGCCGGCGCGGCACCAGGTGTCGTCGGCGATCGAGCTCGACCAGCCGGCGCACGGCGGACATGTCGGGTTTATGACCGGGCCGTTTCCGGGGCGCATCGACTGGTTGTCGCAGCGCGTGTTCGGTTATCTCGCGCCATTCACACAGCATGGATGAGATCGTCAGACAGGCGCTGGCCAAATGGCCAAACGTGCCGCATTGCACCGGCTGGCTGCTGCTCGACCGGCGCGGCATCTGGCGCATGCGCGACGACGCGGTGCAGGCGCGCGGCGCGCTCGGCGAACCGGTCCGCCATGAAGCGCTGGTCGGCTTCATCAACCGCAACTACGAGTGCGACGCGCAGGGTCAGTGGTTCTTTCAGAACGGGCCGCAGCGCGTGTATGTGGAGCTCGTCTATACGCCATGGGTGGTGCGGCTTGCCGAAGACCGCGCGAGCGGCCTGCTCGGCTTGACGGACCAGGCTGGCTGCCCGTTCGAGCCGACCGCCGCGTACTGCGACGATGAAGGCAACGTACTGTTCGTGGATGCAGCGCAACCACCGCGCGTGGCGGTGCTGCACGATCACGATCTCGATCTGTTCGCTGAGCATGCGCAGTTGCAGGAGGATGCGCACACCGGGCGCTTCGTGTGGCGCGCGGATCGGGTGTTGCCGCTGCAGACGATCCGGCGCACGGAGGTGGGCGAGCGCTTTGGCTTTGTCGCGAGTCCCGCGGCGCGGGCTGCTGCAGCGGGGGCTGCGGCTGGGGCGACGGCTGCTGATGGTCCGCCTGCCTCGGAGTAAAACCTGGCTGGCAAAGGCGAGATACGGGCTCTACCCGTTACCCCTGCCCATGCATGCGCGCCGAGGTGGTCTCAGCCACCATCAACTGTCGCTCTTCTCGTCCTCGCGCTCTTCCTTGTAGCGCGCTTCGAATTCATGCAGACGCGCATCGATCGTCGACAGTTCGTAGTAGCCGGCGGTCTTGATGTCGCGCGCTTCTTTCAATTGCCTGATCGCCGACGGCCACGCGCCTTCCAGCGCAAACTGCTCGGCCAGCGCGCGATGCTGCGTCAACGCGTCGCCGCTGCCCACGCTCGCCTGCGCGAGATAACGCCACCATGACGGCTGCCGCGGCTCGGCGTCCACTTCGCGCTGCGCCTGGGCCTGCGCTTCACGAAACTGCCGTGCCGTCAGCAGTGTGCGCAGGCGCATGTCGATCGCCGCATGCGATTGCGGCCAGCGCTGCTGTGCGATCTGCGCGAGGCGCAGCGCGTCGTCGTTGCGGCCGGCGCGGCGCGCGATGTCCGCAGCCAGCACGTCGAGGCTCGGTGAACTGCGCGTCGTATCGCCGTCGCTGCGCTCGGCCGCGGCGAACAGCTGGCGCGCGGTCGCCAGTGACGCGTTGGCGTCGTCGTAGCGTTCGAGCAGCATCTGCGCATAAGCAATGCCGTACCAGTTACTCGCGACGTTCAACGCCGTCTTGTCTTCGATCTCTGCGCGCATCCGCGTGATCTCATCCGCGTAGTCGCTGCGCGAGCGGTCCTGCAACACACGTGCGCGGGCCCGCACGAAGCCATATTCGGACGACTGGCGCGGCTGCCGGTACGGCACGCGGCGCGCGCGGTCGGACATATCGGCGATGCGCTCGCCGGTCAGCGGGTGCGTGCGCGCATACGCCGGCACACCGGTGTCGGTCATCGACGCGCGGTCGAGCCGCTGAAAAAACGCCACCATGCCGTACGGGTCGTAGCCCGCACCGGACATCAACTGAAAGCCGACGCGGTCGGCCTCGTGTTCCGCGGAACGTGAAAAGCGCAACTGGTTGTCGACCGCATAGGCCTGGCCGGCGATCGCAATGCCGCTGCCGAGGTCGCCGCTATGCGCCAGCACGCCCGCGAGCACGCCGAACAGCAGGCTCGCGAGCGCCGCGTAGCTGCTGTGCTCGCTGGCCGTGATCATCCGCGCGATGTGCCGCTGCAGCACGTGGCCCATTTCATGGCCGATCACCGAAGCGAGTTCGGATTCGGTTTGCGTCGCGACGATCAGGCCGGTGTTGACACCGATAAAACCGCCGGGCAGCGAAAACGCGTTGATCTGCGGGTCGCGCACCGCGAACAGATCGAAGTCCGGCCGGTAGCCGCCGATGTAGAGCGCGCTTGCCGCGGCTGCGAGCTTGGCCGACACCGAGTTCAGATAGTCGCGCACCAGCCAGTCGTCGAGGTAGTCGGGATCGCGGCGCACCTCGCGCATCACGCGCTCGCCGAGTCTGCGCTCGGCGGCCGGCGTCAGGCTGCCGCCGGAACCGTCGCCCAGATCGGGCAGCTGCTGCGTCGAGACCGGCGCACGCAGGCTCGCATTGCCGCCCACGTTGCCGGAAAAGCGCGATTGCGCGCCGCCATAGGTACCGAATACGCCTTGCGCAATGTCGGGCGGAATCTCAGGCGCGGCGTACTGTTCGAGTGGACCGGATTCGAGCGGGGGAGCGCTGCTCGCGCGTTGCGCAAACGTCGGCGCCGGCGCGGCGAGCGCGACGGACAACAGCGCGGCGAGAAAGCGTTTCAGACGCATTGCGAAGTGCGCGGATTCGCGAGGTTGATAAGGCGACACGAAAAGCAGCGCTGGCGCCGATCGTGGACGTGCGCAGCGTGCCGACAGAATCGTGCTGGTCTGGCGCGATTGTACCTACTGTCGCGCGCGGTGGAGCGCTGTGCCGTGCGGTGCGGTGCGGTACGTCTTATGATCGGATATCGGATTCTAGCGCGCGGTGGTGCGGGCGGATTCAGCGGACGATAGGCTGGGTTCGCTGTTGGTGCCGCTGTCGCGCCCGTTGCCCTTTCCGCTATTGCGCTACCCGGCCGCTGTTATGATAGGCGCCCACTCAGGAGCACAAGCATGCCCGAACTCACTCATTTCGACGCAGCCGGACAGGCGCATATGGTGGACGTCGGCGGCAAGGACGAGACGCGGCGCGTCGCGATCGCGCGCGGTTCGATCCGCATGCTGCCCGACACGTTCCAGCTGATCCAAAGCGGCACCGCGAAAAAAGGCGACGTGATCGGCATTGCACGTATCGCGGCGATCCAGGGCGCGAAGCGCACGGCGGACCTGATTCCGCTGTGTCATCCGCTGGCGCTCACGCGCGTGACCGTCGATTTCGAGCTCGACGACCAGTTGCCCGGCGTGCATTGCAGCGCGCGGGTCGAAACGCTGGGACGCACCGGTGTCGAAATGGAGGCGCTGACCGCCGTGCAGGTCGGACTGTTGACGGTCTACGACATGTGCAAAGCCGTCGACCGCGGCATGACCATCACCGACGTGCGCGTGATGGAAAAGCACGGCGGCAAGTCGGGCGACTGGGTCGCGCAGGGCTAACGCGTAGCCGGATCACTCGTCTTCGTCGTCGTCCTGCCCGGTCTCCGCAGGCGGCATGCCGTACTTCTTCACGAGCTCAGCCTTGAAACCGGCGAGTGTCTTCTGGTCGTTGCATAGCGCGTACAGCGAAGAAAGCTGCGACGGCCAATCGTTTAGCTCTTCCGCGAACAGCTTCAGGCGCTCGACGGTGTCGTAGGCACCATCCATGTCGCCATTGAGTGCCTGCAGCACCGCATAACGGCGCAATACGGTTTCGCCGGGCAACAGCGCGATAGCCTGCTTGTGCATCTCGAGCTTGTATTGCAGATTCATGCTGTTCATCGGCAGCAAGGTCGCCATACCGTATTCGCCCCACGCCTGGAACAGAAAGGACGGATCCGCCTGATACTGTTCGGCCGGCCGCTGACCGTAATACAGCACTTCCGCGCGGTTGTAGTCGCGCAGGATCGGATATAGCGCCGCGAGCCCGCCGAACACGACCACCGAATACACGGTAAGCGCGAAGCGCCCCGGCACCAGCCGCAGCGCTTTGGTATCGAGAATCCCGAAGATGAACATCGCCGGCAGCAGGAAGAACATGTACTGCTGCGGATACTCGACGAGCGCGTGCATCACCAGCACGCCGATGATCGCAAGGCCGAACACGCGCGCGGACGTATGCGGCACGCGCAGCACACGCACGAACCACGCGCCGAGTCCGAGCAATACGATGCCGAAACCGATCACGCCGGTTTTGGCGAGCAGATCGATAAAGATATCGTGCGAGTTGTTGGCGATCTCGACATTGCCCAGTTGCCGCGCCAGTTCGAACTGATAGCGCGGAAATTCGCCCCAGCCGACACCCAGCAGCGGATGGGTCTTGAACATGGTCCAGCCGTATTTCCACAGCGCGAGCCGCGGCGCGATCTGGCCGGCGTCCCGGAAGCGGTCGGCTGCCGACACCGCGAGCCCGAGGTGATAGTGCACGTTGGCCCAGCGAACCGCCGCGTTGACGATCAGGAACAGCAACGCCAGCGCGGCCGGAATCAGCCATTCGCGGCTGCTGCGCCGGCGCGCCGGGTCGCGGCGCATCTCGGCGAACGCCATCCAGAAGCCGGCTGCCACGACCACGCCGGTCTGCAGCCACGGCCCACGCGACACGGTAAGCGCGAGCCCCACCGAGTAGACCGAAACGAGCACCGCCCACACCAGCGCGTTCAGCCGGCGCGTCTGCACGAGGAACATCGCGCTCGCCATCGCAAACGCGATACAGCTCGCGAGATGGTTCGCCTGAGCCATGTTCCCGAACGGCCGGCGCTCGACCATGATGTTGTACGCGACCACCAGCGGCGTCACCTTCGCCTCGAGGTTCAGCAGCTGGATCACCTGGCAGAACACCGCGAACAGCCCGCCGAGGATCAACGCGACGGCGCCGGTGCGCAACGCCGCTTCCATCAGGTTCGCGCGGGACAGCGCAAAGCCGAGATGCACGGCCATCAACGCCGCCAGCAGATAGCCGCCGCCCAGCCAGTTCATCGATGGCTGCGCAACCGGCAGCACGAACGATTGCGCGACCAGCACGATACCGAAGCCGAGCGGCACCAGCGCGACCACCGGCGAGCCGAACGCGATGCGCGGCCGTGCAGTCCAGTACAGCAGCGCGACTGCGGCGCCGGTCAGCAGATACAGCGAAAGAGCGGTGAACTCGGCATAGAACGTCGGGATCGGGTACGTATGGTTGACGACTGCGTAAGGCAGGATCAACGCACAGACGAGCAGGAACAGCGAAAGATAGCGTGCAAAAGGCGTGGGCATGAGTCGTTGGAGACGTCGGCAACCGGCGCACTATACAAAAGATTTATGCCGCTGTGCGCCGGCTGGCCGAAATAGCCAGGGATTACGCGACCGTCACAGCGCGCTTGCAACAGTTACCTGGTCAATCATGCGCGGCATTCCGGCGGCGCGAGGTTCGACGGCAACGTGGCGGCCGCGGTGGGCAACGGCCCCGCGCCGGGCGCCGGCAACGACGACGCGTTCTTGCCGCCCGCAAAGCATTCCCACGTCAGCACGCCGGGCTGCGCCGCGCCTTTCACGAGCGCGACACGTGCGGTGGGTGTGTCGGCGTTGTCGGGCACGGACGGCACCAGCACCAGCGTGTTGGATTCAGCCGATGAGACACGCGTGGTGAAGGCAATCGTGATTTGGCCGCTGTCGTCGTTCACCTGAACCGACTGTACGTTGCGGGTGGCCGGCGGGGTTGCGTAGCCACCGCCGAGCGCATTGCCGCTCGCTGCGTTTTCAGCCACCGAGAGCCGTGCGGACGACGCAAGCGACAAGCCCTCGCCGACCCGGCTGCGCGCCAGATAGTCCTGATACGCAGGGATAGCGTAGGCGGCAATCACGCCGACGATCGCAAGCACGATCATCAGTTCGATCAGCGTGAAGCCCCAGCCTGTGTACCACGCACGCGCGAGCCCGGCAGACCACTGCCAGCCACCGTCGGGCGGCGTCGAACGACGGCGTGAAAACAGCGAAGACAAAGAATAAACGGCGACAGTAGCGTTCATCGGCACACTCCTTGAAACGAAAACGCCTGCCCTGCGAATCAGGACAGGCGTTGCGATCGTAGCGGCCTGGATTGCGCTCAACCAGTCAGCCGAATGGCAGATGTTCGCCGCTTTGGAGATGCGTTAGAGTTTCCGCGTTGCCGAGCTCAGGCCTCGAGCAGCGCGGCCCATCAGTGGGAACTGCCGGCTACGCGCGCGTTGCGGCGCTTGAGCAGATGGCCTGCGACCAGCACGAACAGCGCACAGGCGATGCTCATGCCGTATTCGGCTGCTGGCGTGTCGAGAATGGGCCAACGGTCGCCCGCTGGGTCGTTGATGATGAGCCCGCCCGCAATCCAGCCGAGCAGCGCGGCGCCCAGCGAGATCACGATCGGGTGGCGGTCGAGCAGCCGCAACACCAGCTGGCTGCCCCAAACGATCAGCGGGATGCTCACCGCGAGGCCGAAGATAACCAGCGCGATACGATGCTCGGGGTCCGCCTGCTCCGCGGCGCCGGCAATCGCAATCACGTTGTCGAGACTCATCACGGCATCGGCGACGATGATGGTCTTGATCGCCGTCAGCAGTTTGTCCGCGGGTTTGATGTTCGCGTGCGCGTCGTGCGCGGGCGCGAGCAGGCGCACACCGATCCACAGCAGCAGCAGGCCGCCTGCGAACTTGAGCAACGGGATGTCGAGCAACGCCACCGCGAACGCGATCAGTACCACGCGCAGCACGATCGCGCCCACCGTGCCCCACACGATGCCGCGCCAGCGCTGGTCGGGCGGCAGGTTGCGGCAGGCAAGCGCGATCACGACCGCGTTATCGCCGCCCAGCAGGATGTCGATAACGATGATCTGAAAGACCGCGCCCCAGTGGAGCGTCGCGAAAAACTCGAGCATGAAAGAAGAATAAAAGGTTCGAAAGCAAACCGGCAACAAAAAAGCGAGGGAGCCTGGCTCCCTCGCTTCCTGAGCTCTTACGAAATGATTACGCAAGAGTACCAAAAAATACGCCGGCAGTGAGCCGGCGTATCGATGAAGATTGCGGCGGTCAGCCGCCGCAACAGTCGTTCGTTACATGATCGACTTCAGCAGACGTGCCATCTCCGACGGATTCTTCGTGACCTTGATGCCGCATGCATCCATGATCTCGAGCTTCGCGTCAGCGGTGTCCGCACCGCCGGAAATCAGCGCGCCTGCGTGGCCCATGCGCTTGCCCGGAGGCGCCGTCACGCCGGCGATAAAGCCGACCACCGGCTTCTTCATGTTGTCCTTGATCCAGTGCGCAGCATTCGCTTCGTCCGGACCGCCGATCTCGCCGATCATGATGACCGCATCCGTATCCGGATCGTCGTTGAACATCTTCATCACGTCGATGTGCTTCAGACCGTTGATCGGGTCGCCGCCGATACCGACTGCCGACGACTGGCCGAGGCCGAGCGCCGTCAGCTGGCCGACTGCTTCGTATGTCAGCGTGCCCGAACGCGACACGACGCCGATGCGGCCCTTGCGGTGGATGTGACCCGGCATGATGCCGATCTTCAGTTCGTCCGGGGTGATCACGCCCGGGCAGTTCGGTCCGAGCAGCAGCGTCTTGCGGTTTTCGCGACGCATGCGGTCCTTGACCTCGATCATGTCGCGCACCGGAATGCCTTCGGTGATGCAGATCGCCAGATCGAGATCGGCTTCCACCGCTTCCCAGATCGCAGCTGCTGCACCTGCCGGCGGCACGTAGATGACCGACACGGTCGCGCCGGTTTGCGCCTTGGCTTCCTTCACATTCGCGTAGATCGGAATGCCTTCGAAGTCTTCGCCGGCCTTCTTCGGATTCACGCCCGCGACGTAAGCCGCGCGGCCGTTTGCGTACTCGCGGCATGCGCGCGTATGGAACTGACCGGTCTTGCCGGTGATGCCCTGCGTGATGACCTTCGTATCTTTGTTGATCAGAATCGACATGTAATGACCTCTGTTCGTTTGGCTTCGCGCCGCCTGACGCGCGGGGCCTCGTGCGCAAATGCTCGCGCGTGTTTCAAGGCCCGACTGCGCCGCGCGCTACGCGCCGCCATTCGTATCCGGTAATGAGCGGGGCTTAAGCCTTGCCCGACGCTGCTGCGACGACCTTCTGCGCAGCCTCTTCCATGCTGTCCGCCGAGATGATCGGCAGGCCCGAGTCGGCGAGCATCTTCTTGCCGAGGTCTTCGTTGGTGCCCTTCATGCGGACCACCAGCGGCACCTTCAGCGACACGGCCTTCGACGCCGCGATCACGCCTTCCGCGATCACGTCGCAGCGCATGATGCCGCCGAAGATGTTGACCAGAATCGCCGTCAGGTTCGGGTTCTTCAGCATGATCTTGAACGCTTCGGTGACCTTCTCGGTCGTCGCGCCGCCGCCGACGTCGAGGAAGTTCGCCGGCTCGCCGCCGAACAGCTTGATGGTGTCCATCGTC
>DATLOW010000543.1:0-5637 GCA_035536055.1 Paraburkholderia sp.
CTGGACCGCGCCCGCGTTCAGCACGGCACTGCCGCAGCCGACGAACACGACCCACGCGGTACCCGCGCTCTCGACCAATAACCGTCTCCCCAAGCTTGCCATTGCGACTCCCGTCAATGCGTGTCATGCCGACGAAGGCGCAGCCGGCGGCAGCGGCGGACCTTCGGTGTCGCGCCGTTCGCACAACGCTGTGCATGACGAACCGGATATCGGGCGCGGGCGCGCGGTGTCAGACCGAGCGCGACCGAAAATTGTCGAGTCGTTCAGGCTCTGGGGTAATCGGACGATTCCGAAATCGGTGTGCGACGCCGCCTGCTACGCGGTATCGCCGTATCGATGCACGCGCGTGCCGCGCGCGGCACGGTCAGGTCAGGTCACGTCAGGTCAAGCCGAGCTGCCGCGCGTACTCGATCAGATCGCCTTCGGTATCGAGCCCGAGTTTGCGCATCGCATTGCGCTTTTGCGTGCTGATCGTCTTGTTACTGCGCGCAAGCCGCGCGGCGATCTGCTGGATCGTCATGCCTTGCGCGTACAGCTTGAAGACCTCCCACTCGCGCGCACTCAGCGCACCTGCGCTCGGTTGCGCATCCGCACAGGCATCGACCGCCGCTTGCGCGCGCTCGGACAGATAACGCTGTCCCGCATGAGCGGCCTCGACCGCGTCGATCAGCGAAGCGGCCACGTCGCGCTTGTCGACGATCGCCGCGACGCCCATTCGCAACAGGCCGGCGAGCGTGCGCGGCTGATGCACCATCGTCAGCACGACGACCGGCGCGTGCGGCGCATGCCGCAAGATGCGCCGCAGGAAAACCAGCGCGTTGCTCTCGCCGTCGATGCCCGGCATACCGAGGTCGGTCACGATCAGGTCGCATGGGCGCGTATCGAGCAGTTCGGCCAGCGCCCGCGTATCGGACGCTTCGCCGGCCACGGTCCAGTGCGGGACGCTTTCGAGCAGCCGGCGCACGCCGGCGCGCACGCTGCTGTGATCATCGGCAACGATGATCCGGAGGGTGTGATCCATGTTGTTCTTCTTGTGTCTTGTTGTGATGGCGGCCCGTCCCTGCATGCCGTGCTTCCCCGGGACCGGTATCGCCTGTTATCCATGCCTGCCGCCACGGCGCGCGTCTCGCGCGCCGCGTACCTCAAACGCGCTCGCCCGGCACGACGCCATGCTCGACCGCAAAACGGAACAGATCGGCATCGCTGTTCAACGACAGCTTGCGCATTGCCGTGCATTTCTGCGCACTGATGGTCTTGACGCTGCGCCCGAGCCGCAGCGCGATTTCGGTGACGCCGAGCCCCGACGCGTATTGCGTCAGCACTTCGAGCTCGCGCCGCGACAACATCTGCCGCACGTAGTCGAGTCGGCGCGCGATCGTAGCGTCGGCGAGCAGTGCGCGGATCGCCGGCCCGAGATAACACTCGTGCGCCAAGGCGGTAATGATCGCGACGTGGATCAGATCGATGCGGTCGCGCTTGCTGACCACGGCGCCGACGCCGAGCGCGATCACTTTCTGCAACGCGTCGGCCTCGGTTTCCATCGTCAGCACGACCAGTACCACTTCAGGAAAACGGGCGCGGAACTCCCGCACCATATCCAGGCCGTCTCCATAGGCGCCGCCCGGCATGTACAGATCGAGCACGACCAGGTCGCAAGACACCCGGCCAACCTCTTCGAACAGTTGCGAAGAGTCTGATGCCCTCCCCACAATTTCCATATTCGGATAGGTCGACATCAGATTTTCGATCGCCAGCAGCACGAGCGGATGATCGTCGGCGATGATCGTCCGGACCGGCGATGAGGTATCTGTCCTGGTATTCATCAAAATAGCTCCTTTGGATCCGTTTCCTGGGGCCAATTTTCGGAGCGATGGCTGTACCCGGCGAGAATTAAGCATTTGTCCCCCGACAGACATAAGATTGCTCCGAAATAGCATAGAAATATTCAACAATGCATTCGGGCGCACTAAGAATTTAGGTCAGCCCATGGGCGCGCACGAATGCGAACAGCCCCGGATCGTTGCTGACGCCGAGCTTGGCCATCGCATCGCGTTTTTGCCGGCTGACCGTGCGAACGTCGCGCCCGAGGTGCTGTGCAATTTCGGATATCGAATGACCGCGCACGAACATCCTGATCACTTCCGCCTGGCGTGGCGACAGATGGCGCATCGGTGAAATGCCGGCGGCCTCGCCGCTGGCCGCGGCCAGCGCGTCGAGCACCGAGCGGCTGACGTAGGCGCGGCCCGCGCCGGCCGCGCGGATCGCCGCGGCCAGCTCGTCCATCGACTCGATCTTGTTCAGCACGCCGAGCACGCCGTCGGCGATGATCGAGCGCAAGATCGCTGCATTCGTGAGACTGGTCAGCACGACCACACGGACCTCGGGCCAGTTGCTGCGCACGCGGCGGATCAGCCGCAGACCGTCTTCGGCGTCGCCGCACTCGTCGGGCATGGCGAGGTCGGTGACGAGCACATCGCACGCAGTGCACGCCAGCACATCGAGCAGCGAGGAAGGACTGGCCGCTTCGCCGACGACCGTGAAGCCGCACTGGGCGACAAGCGTGGCACGGATGCCGAGCAGGACGAACGGATGGTCGTCCGCCAGAATGACACGAAGATTCACGGATGCTCCCTCGGAATTTGTTTGTTGTTTGTGCTCCTGACGCGCCCGTTTACCTATGCTTGGCAAAGGGGAGTTCGGCATTGCAGTCAATTCGGCCGCAAATGGCGTACGGGATTCGAAATCAAAACATTTTTTGTTAAAAAATTGAATCAGAGAGTTCCGAATCGTCAAAGATTCGAAAGGCCGCCATTAAAATAACCGATAAGGATTACCAAGTTAACCAATTTAAATTCCGGCTCTCAATTTTTAATTTTATCTGAGGGAAAGTCTGAAAATTCCACGGGGAGACTCTGAAATAATCCGTAACGTACAGCGTCAAACCACGGGAACATTTGTCAGGAACAATCCGCTTTCTTGATGATTCTTATCGGAGTCGCTATCAGTCGCAGGGTCCATCGACCGGTAATCTGCATGCTTTCAGCTTCTATGGCAGAGTGACCGATATTGCGTGCTTCATCTCAGCAATATCCTACGTTGTCGATTGCTGTCTCAGACAAAGCAATCCAGATTCCCATTTCCTTCCTATTGTCTCTAAAGGAGGATGTGCAGGTGCCCTGTTCGCAGCAATCCGGTCTCAATCCATCCGTCTATCGCCTGACGGGACGAACATCGCGCACCGGGCTTCGAATAGTCTGCATGCTGCTCGCAACAGCCGGCGCAACCTGCGCGAAATCGGCCAGCGCACAGGAATTCGCGTTGTTCGGCGGAGCGCTGACCGGTGCCGGTTCGCACACGTATTCCTGGGCGTTCGACTATCAGGAAGGGCTCGGCAAGTATGCGGCGCTCGGCATCACGTGGCTCAATGAAGGACATATTCCCGATCACCATCGCGACGGCCAGAGCATTCAGCTATGGGGCCGCCTGCCGCTCGACGACAAGCGCTTCGTGCTGTCCGCGGGCGCCGGCCCGTATCGCTATTCGGATACCACCACCGGCGGCCCCAACGGCTTTCAGAACGATCATGGCTGGGGCGCGCTGATGAGCGTGCGCGCCGCGTACTACACGTCGCGGCGCTGGGTCCTGCAGATGCAGCTGAACCGGGTTCAGGTGCACGGCGGCCCGAGCACGACAGGCGTGCTGTTCGGCGTCGGCTACCAGCTCGATGCGCCCAGCGAGCCGGGCCCGCGCGAGCGCCCGTTGCCGCGCAACGATCGCGTGACGAACAACGAGATCACCGTGCTGGCCGGCGAGACGATCAAGAACAGCCTGAACTCCGAAACGGGCTTCTCGTCTGGCCTCGAGTATCGGCGCGGCCTGTTCAAATACGTCGACTGGAGCGCCACCTATTTCCACGAAAACAACCCGGCGGCCGTGCGGCGCAACGGCATCGCGTCGCAGTTGTGGCTCACGCGGGCGTTCTTCAACGAGCGTCTGACGCTCGCGGCCGGCGCCGGTGTGTACTACGCGATCGACGTGTTCAACGAGCCGGGCTCCGCTGGCATCAAGGGCACGCTGTCGGGCATCATGTCGCTGTCCGCCAGCTACCGGTTCGCGAGGCACTGGGATACGCGGCTCACGTGGAACCGCGTGGTCACCCGTTCGAGCCTCGACGCGGACCTGATCCAGGCGGGCATCGGCTACCGGTTCTAGCCGGTGCGCGTGAGCGGCGCGAGGCCGCCTTCCCGCCTTCCCGTCTGCACTCCCATCAAGCCCGCAGCACCGCAGCCACACGCAGCGGCGGCCGCGGGAAAACCGGCAGCGCCAGCAGCGCACACAGACTCGCAGCAGCCCACACCGCCGGCCATGCAGCCACCGACCAATGCGCGTGCCGCGTTTGCGAGACGGCTTGCCTGACCGTGTCATGCAAAAGACCGCAAAGCAATATCCGTACGGTATGGCTTGACATACATCAGTATCCCGGCGTTGAAAGCGTATTCAATGGCTCCTATCATGGATGGGAACTCGCGATAGCAGGTCTGCGGCGCCGCGGCCAGGCGCCGGGCGAAAGGGTGTGCAAAACAAGTCGATGTAAAAACCAACCCCCACTTTCTACGAGGCTCGTCGTGCAGCGCGGAACTCTCGGCTTATCGGTCGTGCTTTTCCTTTGCCTCGCGCTGGCCGATGCGGTATTTGCCACCGCTGCCGAGCCTGTCGCGCAAAACTCCGCCGCTCCAGCCGCAACCCGCGCGGCCGCCGATACCCCCGCCTCGATGCCTGCGGCGATGACCGAACGTATGCATGCGTGCACCATCTGTCACGGCGTGGAAGGCCAGGGTCGCAACAACGATTACTTCCCGCGCATTGCCGGCAAACCAGCCGACTATCTGTTCAACCAGCTGATCGCGTTTCGCGACGGCGGCCGCACCTATCCGCCGATGGGCTATCTGTTGGCGTATCTGCCTGACGCGTATTTGCGCAAGATCAGTGAATACTTCGCCGCGCTGCAGCCGCCCTATCCGAACCCCGACACGCAGCCGCAGCCCACGGCGGTGCTCGACTACGGCAAGAAGCTCGTCACGCAGGGCGACCCCGCGCGCAAGCTGCCGGCCTGCGCAAGCTGTCACGGCGCACGGCTGACCGGCGTGCAACCCGGCATCCCCGGGCTGCTCGGCCTGCATGCGAGCTACATCGCCGGGCAGATGGGCACGTGGCGCTCCGGCACACGTCACGCGGTCGCGCCCGACTGCATGCATTCGATCGCGGTCCGGCTGACCGACCGCGACATCACCGCGGTGTCGAGCTGGCTCGCGCGCCAGCCGCGGCCCGACGATCCGACGCCGGCGTCGAAGAACGCGGGACGGCTGCCGCTGGCATGTGGGAGTCAACCGGAATGAAGCCGCTCTGCCGCGCCTTTCGATCGATGACCATCCGCGCGAAGTTCGCGCGCGTGCTGCGCGGTGTGCACGTGAAGCGTGCGGCGGCAACGCTCGCGACCGTGCTGTGCGCAACCGCGTTGCTGAACGCACCGCTGATGCGCGACGCGCAAGCCGCCGGCGACAACCCGCCCACCGCCACCGACACACGGCCTGCCATCGTGATCCGCGGCGAGTACCTGGCGCGCGCGGGCGACTGCGT
>DATLOW010000544.1:0-27307 GCA_035536055.1 Paraburkholderia sp.
TTCGGCACGCCGGACATGATCGAGCAGCACAAGCTGCTGACCGAGGTCGCGCGCCTCGTCGATGCGGGCACGCTGCGCACGACGCTCGGTCAGGACCTCGGGCGTATTGATGCGCAGAATCTGCGGCGCGCGCATCAACTGCTCGAGGAAGGACGGGCGATCGGCAAGCTGGTGTTGACCGGGTTCTGATGCGGCGTATGGGTGCGCCGGCGCTTGCGGGTGCGCTGGAAGTAGGCGCGGGCGCACAGTCGCAGGTGCGCACGCGTAGGTAGGCGCAAGCACAGGCGTATGTGCAGGCGTACGCGTAGGCGTAGGCGCAAGCCCAAGCCCAGGCCCAGGCCCAGGCCCAGGCCCAGGCCCAGGCCCAAACCCAGGCCCAAACCCAGGCCCAAACCCAGGCCCAAACCCAGGCCCAAACCCAGGCCCAAGCCCAAGCCCAGGCGCAAGCCCAAACCCAGGCCCAAACCCAGGCGACGGCGCAGGTGCGCAGCCGGGCGCAGCGCTTGCTCCCGGCAAGGCGAAACGCACGCGTTGCCGCAGGCAGCGCGGCACCCCGGCTGACCAGCGCGTCGCGCACCGCGCCGTGCGGGTGCCTCCGATCAGCGGGCAAACCCCGAGCGCCGCGGCGCGCTCACGCGGCTATCCGCGCGTTAGACTGATTGGGTACGGTGCATGCGCACGCCGCCGCGGGCCGCCTGCCGGCCACCCGCGCGAGGCTCGCGCAGCTCGCTGCCGCCGCCCTGGCAGTGATGCGCTCCGTATGCCCGGCCGCACAACAACGAGGTGACATCATGAGCCAGAGCCTGAGACTTTCAGCTGTTTCTGTTGTTGCTTCCTGCGCCTGCGCGCTTGCTGCAGCGTCGCTGCCGGTCTATGCCGCAACGCCGATCACGGTCACATCGAAGGCCGCCACCGACGGTCCGATCCGTTACACGCTAAAAGTCACGTCCAAACAGTTCGGCAATGCGCAGGAGACGCGCACGATCCGCTCCGGCGAATCCGACGATTTCACGTGGAAGACCATCCCGCCCGGTGGCCCGGTGCCCGCGGCGAGCGATTGTCCGGATTTCGCATCGCTGCCGATCGACGCGAACGGCGGCATGATCCGCCAGACCCAGATCCGCTTCGCACCGGTGGTTGCCAAAGACGGCACCGCCACCGTGCAGATGCACTTCCAGGCGCAAACGCCGCGCGGCACCAAGGACGTGACGAGCGGCGGCAAGACGCTCAAGTGTCCCGACTACGCGACCGTGAGCCAGGTGCTGCGCTTTACCATGCCGACCAACGGCAGCACGAAGACGCTGACGCTGTCCGACGGCTCGCAGGTCGCGATCTCGGCGAAGCGCTGAGTTCGACGCTGGCGCGTAGCGGTTTCGCGCTGCGCGGGCGCGTCATCCCGCTTGCCGCGCCGCGCGCGTACGCTCGACGAGCCGCGCCGCCAGGAAGCGATGTTCAGCCGAAAACAGCCGGCGCCACGTCAGCAGCACCGCGCCCACGGTGCCGAGCGCGCTCGAAGCCGCAATCAGAAACATGATGACGATCTGATAACGGACCGCCTGCAGCGGCGACTGGCCGGCCAGTACCTGGCCCGTCATCATGCCCGGCAGACTGACCACGCCGACCACGGCCATCTGGTTCAAGGTCGGAATCATGCCGGCGCGCACCGCGTCGCGCGCCGCGTCTTGCGCGGCTTCCCAGCGCGTCGCGCCGAGCGCGAGCGCCATCTCGACGCGGTCGCGTCGCGCAGTCAGCGCTTCGGTCATCCGCTCGACGCCGAGCGACACGCCGGTCAGCGTATTGCCGAGGATCATGCCGAGGATCGGAATCGCATACTGCGGCTCGTACCACGGGTGAATGCCGATCACCGCGAACAGGCCGACCGCGGCGATCAGCCATGAGCTGGCCCAGATCGACAGGATGCTGTCGACGCGCTGGCCACGGTAAGTGCGCGTGCCGCGCCCGGCGCCCGCGAAGCCGGCGATCAGCGTCATCACGCTGATCAGCGGCAGCACCACGTACCAGCGCGCATGACTGAACACCCAGCCGAGCACGTAACCAATCGCCAGCAACTGGACGACCGTGCGCGCTGCCGCCCACGCGAGCTTGCGTTCGAGATCGAGCTTCAGCGCCAGAGAAAGCGCGCCGTTCACGACGATCAGCAGCGCGGCGAGCGCGACGTCCAGCAGGCTCAGATTCAGCAGCGTCATCGCGTGGACTCCTTGTCGATGCCGCGCGCAGTGCGGGTATCGCGCACCTCGCGTGTGTGTTGTGCGTCCGGTGGATCTTGTGTGGTGGCCTCGCGCGCGCTAGCGGTGCCGGCGGCGGCCGGTGTGGCGGCTTCGCTGAGCACACCGGCGCGCATCGTCAACTGCCGTGTGCCGACGCGCAGCGCCTGCGCTGTGTCGTGCGAGATCCATACCCATGCGCGCGGCGACGTGCCTTGCGCGAACCACGCACGAATCAATGCTTCGCCGGCGAGCGCCGACTCCGGGTCGAGCGACGCGGTCGGTTCGTCGAGCAGCAGCGCTTGCGGCTGCAATTGCAGCACGCGGATCAGCGCCATCAGCTGCGCTTCGCCGCCCGATAGGTCGCTCGCGTCGCGTTCGAGAAAATCTGCGCCGCGGCCCGCATGCGCAGCAAGCTCCCGTGCGACACCACGGTCGAAGCGCAGATCGCGGTAGACCCGCAGCGAGTACGGATAACGCAGATTATCTTCGACAGTGCCGTCGAGAATCGCGGCCCGCTGGCGCACGTACGCGATCTCGCGCCGATACAGCGGAATCGCCGCGCGGGTGACTGGCCGGCCGCGCCAGCGCACGCTGCCCGACGACAGCGGATCGAGCAGCGCCAGCGCGCGCAGCAACACGCTTTTGCCGGCGCCCGACGGGCCGGTGATCGCGACCTGGTCGCCGCCGTACAGCGCGAAATCGGTCGGTTGCAACAGCGTGGTGCCGCGCAGCGCGTCGCGCCGCGCGATGCCGTGCGCCTGCACGATGGGGGTAAGCGTCATGTCGTTCGTGTGTGGGGGCGTGCCGCTGGCTGGGTAGAATGCCCGCTCGCCAGACCATGCGCGCGCGGCGTTGGTGAGCTTGCCGTACGACGGTGTTTGCTGCGGCGCGTCGTGCGCATCGGTCGTCGATCCAACGATCGTCGGTCGAGGCGCCGTGCGCGCCGCGTTGCAAGGCTGTCATGGTAAGCCGCGGCCGGCGGCGAGGCAAACCGGGCACGGCATCTGCTGCCCATCCGAAAGCAGGGAATAAAAGACTGGAGCCCGCATGAATGTTTCGCACAAGCGCCGCACGTCGCCCGGCAAGCGGATCGCCAAGGTCCTCGCCTGGATCGTGGCCGGATTGGCGATTCTGATCGCCGCGCTGGTGATTTTTATTTTGACCTTCGACTGGAACCGCGCGCGGCCGTGGGTCAACGACAAGGTCAGCGAGGCGATCGGCCGGCAGTTCGCGATCGAAGGCGACCTGAAGGTCGGCTGGCGGCATCCGGTGGGCGAGACCGGCTGGCGCGCGTGGGTGCCGTGGCCGCGCTTTTCGGCGGCCGACATCACGATCGCCAATCCCGACTGGACCAAAGGGCAGCACTTCGCGACGCTCGACGAAATCGACTTCCAGGTGAAGGTGCTGCCGCTGATCACGCATGACATCGTGATTCCGGCGATCAATCTCGTGAATCCGTCGGTGGACGTCGAACGGCTGATCGACGGCCGCAACAACTGGACGTTCAGGTTCAAGTCGTCGGCGGGGCCCTCCGAATGGAAACTCGATCTGCATGACATCGCGTTCGAGAAAGGGCGCATTACGGTCAGCGACCAGCAGAAGAAAGTCGACATGGCGATCGTCGTCGATACGCTCGGCCTGCCGATTCCGATCGGCGAGGCGATGAAGCAGCAGGAGGCGAAGTCGCGCAGCGACTCGGCGCAGGCGATCGGCAAACAGGGCGCACGGCAGTACGCGAAGCAGGCGGATCGTAGCGAAGCCTCCGAGGCGAGCGGCGCGTCGGGCAGCACGGCCGCGTTGCAGGGCGGCTCGGCGGCTTCTGGTGCGTCGACGGTGGTCGAGGCGCCGGCCGCGGCGAATCGCGCGAGCGAGGCGGGCGGGGCTGCGGGCCAGGTGGGCGGCGGTACCAGCGAGGTGACCGGCAGTGCCGCCAGCGGTGCGCTCGCCGCGAGCGGTGCCAGCGGTGCGGGCGCCGGCACATCGGGCGGTCCGCGCCGCCAGGTGATCGCGCCGTACGCGATCGGCTGGACCGTCAAGGGCACCTACAATCGCCAGCCGGTGTCAGGCAGCGGCAAGCTCGGCGGGGTACTGGCGTTGCAGGACCCGGACCGCCCGTTTCCGGTGCAGGCGGACGTGAAGGCAGGCGACCTGCATATCGCGCTGGTCGGCACGCTGACCGATCCCGCGCATCTCGCGGCGGTCGATCTGCGGCTGTGGCTGCAAGGCACGAGCCTCGATCATCTGTATGGGCTGACCGGCATCACGCTGCCGGAGACGCCGCCTTATGCGACCGAAGGTCATCTGATCGGCCGCTTCAAGGAGGACGGCAATGTTTTCACCTATGAAAATTTTACAGGCCGGGTCGGCGGCAGCGATCTGAACGGTACGCTGACCTACGCAAGCCGCGAGCCGCGGCCGTCGCTATCAGGCGAACTGGTGTCGAACCTGCTGCGCTTCTCGGACCTTGCGCCGATCATCGGCGCGGATAGCAACACGAGCAAGGCGAAGCGCGGCGACACCGAGCGTCAGCCGTCGAACAAGGCCTTGCCGACCGAACAGTTCCGCACCGACCGCTGGAAGGCGATCGACGCGGACGTCAAATTCACCGGCAGGCGCATCCTCAAGGATCCGAGTCTGCCGATCACGGATCTGTACACGCACGTCGTGATGAAAGACGGCGTGCTGACGCTCGAGCCGTTGAAGTTCGGCGTCGCGGGCGGCTCGCTTGCATCGAACATCGTGCTCGACGGCAGCGGTATGCCGCTGAAGGGGCGTTTCTCGACGTCGGCGCGGCATATCAAGCTCAAGCAGCTGTTCCCGAAGGCGCAGACGATGCAGAACGCGCTCGGCGAGGTCAACGGCGATGCGGCCTTGTCGGCTACCGGCAATTCACCGGCGGCGCTCGCGGCCACGTCCAATGGCGAAGTGAAGGCGCTCGTCACCGACGGCACCGTGAGCCGGCTGCTGATGGAAGCGGCCGGTCTGAACGTGGCCAATGTCGTGTACGAGAAGCTGTTCGGCAATCGCGACGTGAAGATCAACTGCGCGGCCGCGGACTTCGTCGTGACCGACGGTGTGCTCGATTCGCGCGTGTTCGCACTCGATACCGACGACGCGGTGATCAACATCGACGGCCAGGTCAATATGCGCGACGAGACGCTGGACCTCGGCGTCCATCCGCATACGAAGGGTTTTCGCATTTTCACGCTGCGCTCGCCGCTGTATGCAAAGGGCACCTTCAAGGATCCGCACGTCGGCGTGAATGCGGCGGCACTCGCGCTGCGCGGCGGCGCGATGGTCGGGCTCGGGCTGATCAATCCGTTTGCCGCGCTGATTCCGCTGATCGCGCCAAGCAACAACAAGCCGCTGCCTTGCAACGAATTGCTGGCAAAGATTCGCACGCAGCCGAGCGCGCCGCCGCCGGGGCAAAAGGAACAGGCCAAGGCGCCGCTGCTGACGCCGGACAACCAGCCGGCGTCGGCGGCAAAGCCGACGGGCAAGTCCACTAGCAGACCGTCGACGACGAGGCCGGCAGAGAGCGGCAGCAAGTTGCCGGCCAATCCCGCCGAATACAAAGGAAGCTGACGTCGCCACGGCGTGCTTCGGGCTGCTTGCGATGGATCGGCTAACTACAGCGGGCACGCGAACGAAAGACGCGGCGAAGCTCATCGATCGATGAACTTTCAGGAGGGCATCGGAAATAAAAAACCGCGCATTTGCGCGGCTTCTTCGATGTTGCAACCAGCGGTGTGGACCGGTGCCTGCGGGTAGCGCCTTTAGCGCAGCGAACGCGGTGTGGCGTCGCCCGCGGCGTCCTGACGCCGGATGCCGCGCCGCACGCCTGCGGCGGTGCGCGCCGCGCCGAACTCCGGCAGGATCCGCGCACGCGCGCGGCTGGCAAAGACCAGAAAACCAAATCCGTCCGCTTCGTACCAGTAACCGCCGTTCTCGAGCCCGTCGAGCGGCTGCTCCAATGCATTGGCAATCGATTCGATGCAGCGGCGCCGCAGCTCGGCCGTGGCCGGGTAGGGCGGCTGTGCGCCACGCACGCTGCATAACAGCACGTCGAGCCCCGGCAGTACATGCGCGTACAGCACCGGTTCGTCCTGGGCGCGCGCACGCGCGATCTTCGTGTCGAGCTGACCGAATGCCTTGAAATGACGTAGTACCGCAAGGAACGACTCGTCGCCGTCCACCTTCGCGCGCCTACGCTTTTTCGGGAAGGACATAAAAATTCGCCTGAAAAAGAATTGCAAGAAACGCAGCGTCCTCATGCGACCACTCCCGGCTTCGCGCGCCGCACGTCGATCTTTTATAGCATACGAAAATGCCGGATTCACGGTGATTCGACAATGTGTCCGTCTCACACCGGCTCGTGCGGCCTCATGCCGAATCGCGTCGCCGTGCGCTTTCGCATTCTGTGCATCTGACTCCATGATAGACGCATGGGCCGCGCGAATGATTCCGTCACTGATAAAAAAGACATTTTTGTGTGCGCCAGCACTTATGCCGTTCTCTTTGTACAAGCCTCTGCACGTGCGTTGAAATATCGTTGATTCGCGTCGATAATTGCCTGATTCCAGCCGCACCTGCCCGATCGGGCGGCGCGGTAAAAGGCTGCGCGACGCACGCGTCGTCGACTTCGGCACGCGTCGCCAACTTCGAGGCCATCTGAGGCTGCCTCGGCTGGCCTCACCTGAGGCAGCATCCCGAGGTTGCACCGGCATTGTCCACGCAGTGCCGTGCGTGCATCTGTCACGTCGCCGCGGCCGGAAAGTTTGCCAGGCGAATATGAAACTATTCACAAAGGGTCTGCTGCTGATCGCGTTGCCGAGCATCGTCGAGCTTGCTCTGCTCGGCGTCGTGTTCGACACGCAGGAACAGACCGCGCAGGCCGTGCAGTCCGCGGCCAACAGCAGACAGATTCTGTATCAGGCGTCGGCGCTTGCCGATCCGTTATTACGCCAGGCCGCGCGGGTGCGCACCGGCTTGATCGTCGGCGACGCTTCCTTTATCGACCGTCATGCGGTGTGGGTCGACCTGTCGGACCGGCTCGCGCATCTGGAGCAGCTGGTGACCGATACGCCGCAACAGGCCGCGCGGGTGAACGCGATGCGCGACGCGATCGGCAGTTTTCACGCGCAGGCGCTAGCCGTCGCGCAGGCCCTGCGCGACGGGCGCAGCGTGAAGTCCTATGTGGCGCTCGAAGGCGATGCGATGCCGGCGCAGGTTGCCGCGGTGCGCACCGAACTCGACGCGTTTATCGCCGAGGCGTCGCGTCTCGATGCGCAACGCCGCGATTCGGTCATGCAGAAGCGCGCGCGCCAGCAATATGCGCTGATCGCGGCGGTGGTCGGTTCGATGCTGATCTGGGCCGTCACCGCGTTGGTGTTCGCGCGCAGCGTGGGCCGCCGGCTTGGGGTATTGACCGACAATGCCGCGCGCCTCGGCAACGGTCAGCCGCTCGCGGCGCCGCTCGCCGGCAACGACGAAATCGCCGCACTCGATCGCGCGCTGCACCAGACGAGTGCCCGCCTGAAGCTCGCCGAAACGGAGCAGGTCACGCTGCAAAAGCGCCTGCAGGCGCGCGCGGCCGAACTGGCCGGCGTCAACGAAGCGCTGCGCCAGGAGACCCAGGACAACGAGATGTTCATTTACAGCGTGTCGCACGACCTGCGTTCGCCGCTCGTCAATCTGCAAGGTTTTTCGAAGGAACTGCAGGTGTCGTGCGACGATGTGCGCGCAACCATCGATGCTGCGCCGCTGCCCGAGGTCGAACAGCGGCGGCTCGCGCGCGTGCTCGACGGCGACATGCGCGAGTCGCTGCAGTTCTTGCGCTCGTCGGTGACACGCGCCGCGGCGATCATCGATGCACTGCTGCGCATTTCGCGCGCCGGCCGGCTCGAATACCAGTGGCAGCGCGTGCCGGTCGGCCGCGTGGTGGCGCGGGTAGTCGACGCGCTGCAGGCCGCGATCCGCGAGCGCGCGGTCACCGTCACGGTGCGCGATCTGCCGTCCGCGTGGGGCGATCCGGCGGCCATCGAGCAGGTGTTCGGCAATCTGCTCAGCAATGCGCTGAATTTTCTCGACCCGGGCCGGCCCGGGCGCATCGAGGTCGGCGCACTGGCCGCCGAGCCCGACGACGACGCCCATCCGCTCGAGCCGAAGACGCGCACGTTCTATGTGCGCGACAATGGCCTCGGCATTCCGGCCGCGTACCTGCCGAAGATGTTCCGCGCGTTCCAGCGCCTGCACGGCGACGTGGCTAAGGGCGACGGTATCGGCCTCGCGCTGGTGCGGCGCACGGTCGAGCGGCATGGCGGGCGGATCTGGGTCGAGTCGGCGGAAGGTTCGGGGTCGACCTTTTTCGTGGTGCTGCCGGACCAGCCGGTGCGTGCCGCATGAGTCGCGGCGCAAGGCAATTCAAGGAGCAGACATGACGGGTTCGGATGTAATCGGCAGGACGGTAGGCATCGTGCTCATCGAGGACGACGATGGGCACGCGACGCTCGTCGAACGCAATCTGCGCCGTGCCGGCATTTCGAACGGCTTCGTTCGCTTCGCGGACGGACAGCAGGCGCTCGATTATTTTTTCGGCGACCGGCCGCTGTCCGACGAGGTCAGCAGCAAGTATCCATCGCGCGACGATCTCGCGAACTACGTGGTGCTGCTCGATCTGAAGATGCCGCGCGTCGACGGTTTCGAGGTGCTGCGGCGCCTGAAGGAATCGCCCACAACGGCCGCGATTCCGGTCATCGTGCTGACCACGACCGACGACCCGCGCGAGATCGAGCGCTGCTATGAGCTCGGCTGCAACGTCTACGTCACGAAGCCGGTCGAATACGATGCGTTTATCGAAGCGGTCCGGCGGCTCGGTTTCTTTCTGCAGGTCGTCAAGCTGCCGCCGGGGCATCGGCTCGTGATGACATGATGGACCCGTGCGGCCTGCGGCCCGTGGTACGCCACGCCGCACCCTGTTAGCGCTCGGCAAAGCATAGACAACGAAGAATCGGCATGACTCAACACGCTCCATCGCTGCCCGCGGCCCATGTGCTTGTCGTCGACGACGACGAGGGCATCCTGCGGCTCGCGCGCAAATCGCTCGAACGCGCCGGCTGCAAGGTTGCGCTATGCGCGGGGGTCGGCGCGGCGCGCGCGCGCATCGCCGAGAGCGAGCCGGACCTGCTCGTGCTCGACTATCAACTGACCGGCGCCGAAACCGGACTCGACTTTTTCCGTCGTCTGCGCAGCGAAGGCGTGCGGGTGCCGGCGATCCTCGTCACCGGTTTCACCGACGAATCGCGCGTGATCGAAGCGTTGCGCTCGGGCGTGTCGGACGTGGTGCCGAAGGCCGGCGACTATCTGGACTATCTGCCTGAGGCGGTCGAGCGGGTGCTGTCGCAAGTACGCCTGCAGCGCGCATCGGCCGAAGCGCTGCTGCTGCGCGATCGCGAGGAGCATTACCGCACGCTGTCCGAAGCGCTGCCGCACCTCGTGCTGACCTGCAATGCGCATGGCGATTGCGACTTCGTATCGAAGCAGTGGATCGACTATACGGGCCTCGAAGGCGCGGCTTCGCTGGGTCTTGCATGGCTCGACGCGGTGCATCCGGACGACCGCGACGAAGTGCGCCGCACGTGGCTAAAGACCGTGCGCAGCGGCGCGGGCGAGTACCGGCACGAACTGCGCATCCGCCGGCATCATGGCGAGTATCGCTGGTTCGATACGCGTATCGTCGCGGTGCGCGACGCGAGCGGCACCGTCAGCAAATGGTTCGGTAGTTGCACGGACATCCATTCGCAACGCGAGGCGATCGACGAGCGCGAACGGCTGCTCGCGTCGGAACAGGCCGCGCGCCAGGCAGCCGAAGAAGCGAACCGCGCGAAAGACCGCTTCCTCGCGATGCTGTCGCACGAGCTGCGCACGCCGCTCACGCCGGTGCTGGCCGGCGCGCGGATGCTCGAAATGATCGCGGAACTGCCGGAGGCGGCGCGCTCGGGGATTGCGATGATCCGCCGTAACGTCGAACTCGAAGCGCGGCTGATCGACGATCTGCTCGACCTGACGCGGGTGGCCAACGGCAAGCTGCGGCTATCGCACGAAACGGTCGACGTGCACGAAGTGATCGACAGCGTGCTCGAGCTGTTTCGCAGCGAGATTCAGGTCAAGCAGCAGGACGTGCATGTCGACAAGGCAGCCGAGCATCATTACGTGCTCGGCGACCGCGCGCGGCTGCAGCAGATGCTGTGGAACGTGATCCGCAACGCGGCGAAGTTTACGCCGGACGGCGGCCATATCTACATCCGCACGCGCGACGAGCGGATGCACGTGCAGATCTCGATCGAAGACACCGGCGTGGGCATCGAACCCGCGCAGATCGGCAAGCTGTTCAACGCGTTCGAGCAGGGCAGCCAGAACATGTCGCGGCAATTCGGCGGCCTCGGGCTCGGCCTTGCGATCACCAAGGCATTGACCGATGCGCATGGCGGCACGGTCGGCGCATTCAGCCCGGGTGCGCATTGCGGCGCGACCTTCACGTTTACGCTGCCGACCGCCGAGCCGCCGGCCGGCAAACCGGTGGTGGCGAACCCACCGAGCGCGCATCCGGCCGGCGCGCTGCGCATCCTGCTGATCGAGGATCACGTCGATACGGCCGAAGTGATGTCGCAGCTGATCCGCATGCTCGGTCACGACGTGACGACCGTCGGCAGCGTGGCCGATGCGCTGGCCACGACTCAGGCCGCGCAGGGTGCGCGGTTCGATCTGATCGTCAGCGATGTCGGTCTGCCGGACGGCACCGGGCTCGATTTCATCCGTGCGTTTCGCGAGCGCTCCGACGCGCCGGCGATTGCGTTGACCGGTTTCGGCACCGATGAGGATATTCGCCGTTGCCTCGCGGCCGGCTTTAATGCGCATCTGACCAAGCCGGTCAATTTCGTGCAGCTCGAAAAGGCGATCGAAGAGGCGGCGAACCTGAAGGCGCAAAAGGCAACGGACGTGGGCGGCGCGGCGGCCGCCGGTTGATCGGACATCACCTCGGCAGCGCCGCACATTGCATGCAGCGAAGGCGTCAGTGCACGCGCGCATGCGCGCGGCACCGCGCGACGCGCCGTGTCGGCCTAGCGCGCTGAATTCTTCAGCGAATCGCGGATCTCGCGCAGCAGCAGCGTATCTTCCGGCGTCGGAGCCGGAGCGGCGACCTCGGCCTCGGCCGGCTTGCGCAGGTTGTTGATGAACTTCACCATCAGAAAGATGATGAACGCAAGGATCAGGAAGTTGATGCAGACCGTGATGAACGAGCCATAGCCGAACACGGCGACGCCGGCGGTCTGCAGGTCTTTGAACGAGTCCGGGTTGCCCTTGAAGTTGTCGGGAATGTGCCCGAGCAGGATGAACTTGTTGGAGAAATCGAGCCCGCCGGTCGCAACGCCGACGATCGGCATGATCAGATCCTTCACGATCGAGTTCACGATGGTGGAAAACGCACCGCCGATGATCACGCCGACCGCGAGATCCATCACGTTGCCCTTGACGGCGAATTCCTTGAATTCCTTGATCATGCTCATAAGGCATCTCTCCCTGGTGGTCAAAGTCAATGCACGAATGATAGCGAACGATCCGGCCCTGAGGGCAGAAAACGAGGCGGCGCGGCGCGGTCGGCTTCGTTAAAGCGCACCGCGCGTGCGCTTTGGCAGAGCTTGCAGCGCGAACTTATGCGCGCCTTTGCTTACGCCTGCGCGGTGCGGGCGCGTTCCATATGCGCGGCGAAGCTCAGCGGATCGGTGTTGGTGCCGCACAGCAGCACGCCGACCCGTTTGCCCTGCAGCGTCTCGCGCAACGGCCCGAGCAACGCGGCCGTGGCAGCGGCGCAAGCGGGCTCGACGGCCAGCTTCAGTTGTGTGAACAAGGTCAGCATGGCGGCGCGCAACTGGTCGTCGCTAACCGTCACCAGCCGGTCGATATGGCGGCGGCACAGCTCGTAGCTGTACTGCTCGGTATGCGGCGCCATCAGCGAATCGGCGATCGAATGCATCTGGCCCATCTTGATCGTATGGTTCGCCGCGAAACTGCGGTTCATTACATCGGCGCCTTCGGGTTCGACGCCATACACGTGCACCCGCGGATTGGCGAGGCGCAGCGCGGTCGATACACCGGCCGCGAGACCGCCGCCGCCGATCGCCACGATCACCGCATCGAGGTCGGGCGTTTGCGTCGCCCATTCGTAGCCGAGCGTCGCGCTGCCAAGCACCACCCGATAGCCGTTGAACGGATGCACGAAATAGCGGCCTTCTTCCGCTTCAATGCGTCGCACGACTTCGAAAGCTTCCGCTGGATTTTCGGCGATCACCACTTCGGCGCGGTACTGGCGGCACAACGCGAGGCGCGCCGGATTGGCCGAGCGGAACACCACCACTTTCGCGCTGATGCCAAGCCGCATCGCCGCATACGCGACCGCCACCGCATGATTGCCGCCCGACACGCAGGTCACGCCCGCGCTGCGCTGCGGTTCGCTGAGCGCCAGCATATGCGTGAAGGCGCCGCGCGCCTTGAAACTGCCGCCGGCCTGCAGCAGCTCGAACTTGAAATTGACCAGCGTGCCTTCGAGCGTCGGAAAATCCATCCTGTCGAACACCGGTGTTCGCACCACCCACGGCGTCAGCGCAAAGTGCTGCGTGGCGATCGCGTCGAGCGTCGGAATCGGCTCGCCGTCGATGGTGTGGTCGGTGTGCTGCTTGAGGGCGGTGGACATGGCGTGAGCTTGCGTGGGTGCGTTCGTGGGGGAAAGAACGGTTGTCCGGAATCTCAGTCAGCGGCCGCGGCGTGCATCAGTGCGCGTGCGCATCGACCGACATGCTGTGAATGAATTTGCCGAGGAAGCGTTCGCACTGTGCGAGCTGCTCGAGCGCAACGAATTCGTTGGCCTTGTGGGCCTGCTGGATATCGCCGGGCCCGCATACGATGCTCGGGATGCCGGCCAGCGAGAACAGGCCCGCTTCAGTGCCGTATGCGACCTTGCGCTTGTCGTGATTGCCGGTCAGCGCGCGCACCAGTTGCGTGATCGCGGCCTGTTCGGTCGCGTCGAGTCCGGGCGCCGCGGCGACCTTGGTGAATTCGATGGCGGCCGCTGCGTGTTCGCGCTGCATCTTCGGCAGCAGCGTCTCGCGCGCATAGTGCTCGACGCGCGCGAAGATCGGTTCGGGGTCGAGGGTTGGCAGATTGCGGAATTCGAAGGCGAAGCGGCATTCGGCCGGTACCGTGTTGACCGCATTGCCGCCCGTGATCGTGCTGGTTTGCGCGGTGCTGAACGGCACGTCGAAGCAGTCGTCGAACGGACCCTGCTCGCGGAACTGGTCGGCCATATCGCGGATGTAGCAGATCAGCCGGGCCGCATATTCGATCGCGTTCAAGCCCTTCGGAGTCAGCGACGAATGCGCGGCGTGGCCGCGCACGCAGCACTGATACACGTTGATGCCCTTGTGCGCGATGATCGGCCGCATGCTGGTCGGCTCGCCGACGATGCAGCCTTCCGGTTTGACGCCGCGTCGGGCGAGCTCTTCGAGCATCAGCGGTGCGCCGACGCAGCCCACTTCTTCATCGAACGACAGCGCCAGATGAATCGGCTTCGCGAGCTTCGTTTGCTGCATCTGCGGCACAAGCGTCAGCGCTGCGCCGATAAAACCCTTCATATCGCAGCTGCCGCGGCCGTATAGCAGGCCGTCGCGTACTTCGGGCTTGAACGGATCGCTGTCCCATTGCTGGCCGTCGACCGGCACGACGTCGGTGTGACCCGACAGCACGATGCCGCCGTGGGTCGCGCCGTCATGCGCGGGAATCGTCGCGAACAGGTTGGCCCATGCGCCGCCCTTGCCGTGGGTCAGCGTCGCTTCGATGCCGCGCGCGCGCAATGCGTCGCGCACCATTTCGATCAGGCCGAGATTCGGATTGCGGCTTACTGTATCGATCGAAACGAGACGTTCGATCCAGGGGAGGGATGCGGGAGTGGGGCTGGAGGAGGCGTTGGATACGGAAGTCGTGCTTGCAGGCTGAGCAGTATCAGCGACGTGGGACATGACGGAACTCCAGCTTGATTGTGTGTTCGATCATACCCAAAAACCCTAATAAAGCCAAAAAGCTGCATGTTGTGCCACATTTCGTTGCGCGATGCAGCATCGCGCGCGAAACGCGCGCTTAGCCGCGCAACAGCTGCAGCAATGTGCGTTCGTAGATTCGATAGACGGGCGCGATGCTGGCGAGCTCGACGCGCTCGTTGCTGGCGTGAATTCCTTCGCCACGCGGGCCGAAGCCGCATAGCGCAGGCACGCCGAGCGATGCGAGGTAGTTGCCGATATTCGAAGGCCCGGCGACGTCGCGCATCGGTTCGCTGCCGAGTTCGTGACGTGCGGCTGCGCACAAAACACTGACCATCGGATGCGCGTCGGGCACGCGATAGGCGGGCCAACCGGCGATCCATTCGATGTCCGTCAATAGATTATTTGCAGGACTGCGGGTGTAGCCGACGTCGTGCGCGCGTATCGCGCCTTCGATCAGACGTTGCGCGTGCGCGGCATCGAGGTGCGGCGTGAGGCGGATATCGAGCGTTAATTCGCAGCGGTCGGGCACCGCGGTGAAGCCGCCGTCGCCCGCGTGGATGCCGGTGACGGTCAGTTGTGACGGCCGGTTGAAAGTCGCGTCGTCTACAGCCGGCAGCGCGAGATCGTTGAGCGCATGGGCGAGCGCTGCGCCGCGAATGGCTGCGTTCAGGCCGCGCGTGCTGCTGCCGCCGGAGTGCGCAGCGATGCCGTGCACCACCAGCCGTGCACGCAGAAAGCCGCGCGCGCCGACCATCACGCGCTCGCAGCCGGGATAGCCGATAAAGACGCCGTCGGGGCGCGGCGCGCTGGCCTCCGCATGCGGCAGCCGGTTGTTGTCAGTGCTGTCGAAAAAAGCGCGCGCGCCGCCGAAACGGCCGGTGTGCTCGTCGAGGTCGAACAGCGCGCCGAGCCGTCCTGCATATTCGCCGCGGCGCTGCGCCAGCGCCGCCAGCAGATGCGCGAACAGCGCCACGCCCGCTTTGCTGTCCGCGGCGCCGCGGCCATACAGCCAGCCATCGGCGCGATGCGCGGACAGCGGCGCGTGCGTCCAGTGTTGCGGGTCACCGAAGCCGGCGGTATCGAGCGTGGCGTTCAGGACGTAATACGGGCGGGTTGCCTCAGCACGGGCCGTGGTGTTCGCGCTCGCACTGGCAGCGCTTCCGGCGACTTCGGCATACAGTCCGAGCGGCGCGCCGTCCGCGGACACGATGCGCGTGCGCGGCACGTCGTGCGCATTGGCATCGAACCATTGCTCGATGCATTCAAGCACCGGCAGATTCGCGTCGATGCCGCCGCGGCTCGGAATGCGCACGAGCCGCGCCAGCAGTTCGACGATCGACGATGCTGCGGGGTCGTGCGGCGTCGGGGCGGTCATGGAGACGTCACGGTGCTGTCACACGCTGGCCGGCTGCGCTCTTCGACGGTGTACCGAGCGCGCGCAGCGTTTCTTTCACCGTCGACACGCGCACCGCCAGGTCCGGGCTGCGTGTTTCGATGCGCAGCTTGTCCTGGCCCGCGAGCTTGATGTGCTTGTGCTTCTGCACCATCTCTATGATGCGCATCGCGTCGACCGGCGGATTTGGGATGAACTGCAGTGCGATCACCGCTTCGCCGGCGTCGATCTTCGAGATGCCGAGCGGCCGCGCCGCCAGCCGTAACCGATGCGTTTCGACCAGCGCGTGTGCTTGCGGCGGCAGCTTGCCGAAGCGGTCGATCAGCTCTTCCTGGATGCCGTCGATCGAATCGTTGTGTTCGCAATTGGCGAGCCGCTTGTACAGCGACAGGCGCTCCTGCACGTCGCCGCAGTAATCGGCGGGCAGAATCGCCGGTGTATGAAGATTGATTTCGGTGGTGGCCGCGAGCGGCGCGGTGAGGTCCGGCTCCTTGCCGTCCTTCAGCGCCTTTACGGCGTCGTTCAGCATATCGGTGTACAGCTGAAAGCCGATTTCATGGATTTCGCCCGACTGCTTGTCGCCGAGCACCTCGCCGGTGCCGCGGATCTCGAGGTCGTGCATCGCCAGATAGAAGCCCGCGCCGAGTTCTTCCATCTGCTGGATCGCTTCGAGGCGGCGCTGCGCCTGCTTGGTCAAGCCCTGCGGATCGTGCACCAGCAGATAGGCATACGCCTGGTGATGCGAGCGGCCGACGCGTCCGCGCAGCTGATGCAATTGCGCAAGGCCGAACTTGTCGGAGCGATGGATCAGGATCGTGTTCGCGCTCGGCACGTCGATGCCGGTTTCGATGATGGTGGTACACAGCAGCACGTTGGCACGCTGCGCGACGAAATCGCGCATCACGCGTTCGAGTTCGCGCTCGTGCATCTGGCCATGCGCGACCGCGATGCGCGCTTCGGGCACTAGCGCTTCGAGCATCGCGCGGCGATTCTCGATGGTTTCCACTTCGTTGTGCAGGAAGTACACCTGGCCGCCGCGTTTCAACTCGCGCAGCATCGCCTCGCGGATCACGCTGTCTTCCTCACGGCGCACGAAAGTCTTGATCGCGAGGCGCTTTTGCGGCGCGGTTGCGATCACCGAGAAGTCGCGCAGACCTTCGAGCGCCATACCGAGCGTGCGCGGGATCGGCGTCGCGGTCAGCGTCAGCACGTCGACTTCGGCGCGCAGCGCTTTCAGCGCTTCTTTCTGGCGCACGCCGAAACGGTGCTCTTCGTCGATGATCACGAGGCCGAGGCGCTTGAACTGCACTTCCGACGAAAGCAGCTTGTGCGTGCCGATCACGATGTCGACGCTGCCTTCGTTGATCTGCTGGATCGCGCCGCTCACTTCCTTCGCGGTCTTGAAGCGCGACAGTTCGGCAATCCGCACCGGCCAGTCGGAGAAGCGGTCGGAGAAGGTTTGCGTATGCTGTTCGGCGAGCAGCGTGGTCGGCGACAGCAGCGCGACCTGCTTGCCGCCCATCACCGCGATAAAGGCGGCGCGCAGCGCCACTTCGGTCTTGCCGAAGCCGACGTCGCCGCACACGAGGCGGTCCATCGGGCGGCCCGCGGTCATATCGCCGATCACCGCGGCGATCGCCGCGGCCTGGTCGGGGGTTTCCTCGAAGCCGAAGCTTTCCGCGAACTTCACGTAGTCGCGTGGCTCGAGCGCGAACGCATGGCCTTCGCGCGCGGCGCGCCGAGCATACAGGTTCAGCAGTTCGGCGGCGGTATCGCGGATCTGCTGCGCGGCCTTGCGCTTGGCCTTTTCCCACTGGCCGGAGCCGAGCGAATGCAGCGGCGCGCTGTCCGGATCGGCGCCGCTGTAGCGCGAGATCACGTGCAGCTGCGAGACCGGCACGTACAGCTTGCTGTCGCCCGCGTATTCGAGGTGCAGGAACTCGGTTTCGCCTTCGCCGAGGTCCATCGTCACGAGGCCCATATAGCGGCCGATGCCGTGCTGCGAATGCACGACCGGATCGCCGACCTTCAGCTCCGACAGGTCGCGCACCATCGAATCGACGTTGCTCGCCTGTTCCTGGCGGCGCCGTCCGGCCTTGCGCGCGAGCGGGCCGTACAGCTCGGTTTCGGTGATGATCGCGACGCCTTCGGACGGAATCGCGAAACCGTTCGCGAGCGGCGCGACGCCGAGCGCGAAGCGCGCGTCCGACGTCAGCCACGCCTGATAGCTGTCGACCGAGCCTGCGCGCAGTTCGTTTTCGGCAAGCAGCTGCGCGATCGTTTCGCGGCGTCCCGCCGATTCGATCGCGAACAGCACGCGGTTCGGCGTGGTGTCCAGATACGCGCGCAGCGCGGTGACCGGATCGTCGGCGTGACGGTCGAGCGCGAGGTTCGGCAGCGGCGTGGCCCAGCCGCCTTCGGCCTTCGCGGGCAGCGTCAGCCGCGCGAACGGCTTGGCCAGCGTGAAGAAATCTTCGTCGGACAGGAACAGCCGCTGCGGCTCGAGGATCGGCCGGTCGCGGTCGTGCGACAGGAAGCCGTAGCGCTGTTTCGTATCGGCGGTGAAGCGCTTGATGGCCGCGTCCAGATCGCCGATGAAGGCCAGATGCGTTTGCTCAGGCAAATAGTGAAACAGCGTCGCGGTTTCTTCGAAGAACAGCGGCAGGTAATACTCGATACCCGCCGACGGCACGCCGTTGCCGATGTCCTTGTAGATCGACGCGCGGCTCGGGTCGCCTTCGAACACCTCGCGCCAGCGGCTGCGAAACGCGGTGCGCGCCGCTTCGTCGAACGGAAATTCGCGGCCCGGCAACAGGCGCACGTCGCGCACCGGGTACAGGCTGCGCTGCGTGTCCGGATCGAATGCGCGGATCGAGTCGACCTGATCGTCGAACAGATCGAGCCGGTACGGCAGCGGCGAGCCCATCGGGAACAGGTCGATCAGCGAGCCGCGCACGCAGTATTCGCCGGGGCGCACCACCTGGCTGACGTGCTCGTAGCCGGCCAGCGTGAGTTGCGACTTCAGCTTCGCTTCGTCGAGCCGCTCGCCTTGCGCGAACGAGAACGTGTAGGCGGCGAGGAACGACGCGGGCGGCATCCGGTACAGCGCGGTGGTGGCGGGCACCAGCAGGATGTCGCAGCGGCCTTCGCCGAGGTCGTGCAGCGTCGCGAGCCGCTCGGACACGAGGTCCTGGTGCGGCGAGAAGGTGTCGTACGGCAGCGTTTCCCAGTCCGGCAGCAGGCGCACCCGGGCGTCGGGCGCGAAGAAAGCGATTTCCTGAGCGAGCCGCTGCGCGTCCACAGCACTGGCGCAGACCACCGCCAGCAGTGGCACTTGCTGTTTGTAAGCGAGGTGGTAGCGTGCGACCACCAGCGCGTCGGCCGAGCCGTGCGAGCCGTCGAAGGCGAAGCGCTGGCCGGCTTTGACGAGCGCGACGGGCGGGTTGGACTGCGGAGGAGCGGTGTCTGGCATAAAAGAGGACCGGCCGTGATTCACAGAAACGGCAAGTTTACGCGTGTCGGAGGGTGCGGGCGAAGGACCTATTATAAAATCCGACCTTCACTTTGACCTGGCCGTGCCTCTTTCTGTGACATCCCGTCTTTTTGCCCTGATTCCCGGCGCCGGTACCGGCAGCCGCTCCGGCGCGCCCATGCCGAAACAGTACCGGAGCGTCGCCGGACGCGACATGCTGCACTATTCGCTGGCCGCGTTCGACGCGTGCAGCGAGTTTTCGCAGACGCTCGTCGTGATCGCGCCGAACGACCAGCATTTCGACGCGCGCCGTTTTTCCGGGCTGCGCTTCGCGGTGCGGCGCTGCGGCGGTGCGTCGCGCCAGGCGTCGGTGCTCAACGGGCTGGTCGCGCTGGCCGAATTCGGCGCGCGCGACGACGACTGGGTGCTGGTGCACGACGCCGCGCGGCCCGGCATCACGCCGGCGCTGATCCGCTCGCTGGTCGACGCGCTGAAGGACGACGCGGTGGGCGGCATTATGGCGCTGCCGGTGGCCGATACGTTAAAGCGCATCGCGCCCGATACCGACACCCGCATCGCGCGCACCGAGGGCCGTGACGGCCTGTGGCAGGCGCAGACGCCGCAAATGTTCCGCATCGGCATGCTGCGCGAGGCGATTCTGCGCGCACAGCAGGACGGTCACGATCTGACCGACGAGGCGAGCGCGATCGAATGGCTCGGTCACGCGCCGCGGCTGGTGCAGGGCAGCCTGCGCAACTTCAAGGTCACCTATCCGGAAGACTTCGATCTGGCCGACGCGATTCTGAGCCGGCCGGACGCTGCGTGGAACGCGGCGTCGTCGTGATCGCATGACCGATTCGCCGCGACGGACGCGATGATTGCCGGGGTGCGCCCCAATACATAACAACGGACCTCACCACTATGGATTTCAGAATCGGACAAGGCTATGACGTGCACGCGCTGGTGCCCGGACGGCCGCTGATTATCGGCGGCGTGACGATTCCGTACGAGCGCGGCCTGCTCGGCCACTCCGACGCGGACGTGCTGCTGCATGCGATCACCGACGCGTTGTTCGGCGCCGCCGCGCTCGGCGACATCGGCCGGCATTTTCCCGATACGGCCAAGGAGTTCGCCGGCGCCGACAGCCGCGTGCTGCTGCGCGAATGCGCGGCGCGCATCGGGCGCGCGGGCTTCTCGATCGCGAATGTCGACAGCACGGTGATCGCGCAGGCGCCGAAGCTCGCGCCGCATATCGACGCGATGCGCGCGAATATCGCCGCGGATCTGCAGTTGCCGCTCGAACGTGTCAACGTGAAGGCGAAGACCAACGAGAAGCTCGGTTATCTGGGGCGCGGCGAGGGTATCGAGGCGCAGGCGGCGGCGCTGTTGATGCGGGCTTAGGGCAGGGCGGTACGGCTGGGCGGTTGGACGCGGTCCGTCGCAACAACAAAATCCGTCGCAAAAACAAAAACGCCACGCAACGAATTTGCGTGGCGTTTTGCTTTTTTGCCGCTTTGCCTTTCGCGCCTTGAGGCTCGCCCGTGCGAGCGCGGCGAGGCAAATGCCGGCGCTACGTCGTCGCCGCGGCGTCATGCGTGTGCATTACTTACCTTCCGCAGCAATCACCAGCGCGGCAGCGTTAACCACCGCCGCGATCCGGCCGACGTCGCGCAGTTGCGTCGAGCTCATGCCTTCCTGCAGCAGCGTCTCGAAGTGCGACTTCACGCAGAAGTGGCACTTGCCGATGATCGACGCGGCCAGCGCGTACATTTCGAAGCGGCGCTTGTCGACGCCGCCGTGCGACGCATAGGCGTTCATCCGCAGGCCGGCCGGCTGCGACTTCAGGTCTGCGTTGCCGGCCATTTCGATGTACGGATACCAGACGTTGTTCATGCCCATCAGCGCGGCGGCGGTCAGCGCGCCGTTGGTTTCTTCGGGCGACAGCACGCCGGCGTTGCGGATCGCCGCGACCAGCTTCGGGCTCTGCGCCGCGAATGCTGAAGCCAGGGCGACGCCGACCGCGTCGTTGCCCTCGAGCGACGAGCGCGCGATCGTGCCGTCCAGATTCAGGCGAATGTCCTTCGCATAGTCGGGAACGAGTTCTTTAATCGCAGCCAAGAATTCCATTGATATCTCCTATCGAATTGCCGATAAAAAAGCCCGCCGGCTCTTTCAAGCTTAGCGGGCTTTTCACTGCGAAAGCTTACAGCGTCGAGCCGCCGACTGCGCGGTTGCACGGGCACAGTTCGTCCGTTTGCAGACCGTCCAGAATACGCAGCACTTCTTGCGGGCTGCGGCCGACGTTCAGGTTGTTCACCGAAACGTGCTGGATCGTGTTGTCCGGATCGATGATGAAGGTCGCGCGCAGCGCCACGCCGGCTTCCCGGTCGCGCACGCCCAACTGGTCGATCAGCTCGCCCTTGACGTCGCCGAACGCGTAGTGGTTCAGCTTGTCGAGGTCCTTGTGTTCACGGCGCCATGCGAGCTTGACGAACTCGTTGTCCGAGCTGCCGCCCAGCAGTACGGCGTCACGCTCTTCGAAGTCCTTCGCCAGCTTGCCGAATTCGACGATTTCCGTCGGGCAAACGAAGGTGAAATCCTTCGGATAGAAATAGATGATTTTCCACTTGCCCGGGAACGACTGTTCGGTGATTTCTTCGAACGCCGACACGCCGTTCTCTTCGTGGTGGTTAAAACCAGGCTTTGCAGCGGTGACGGTGAAAGCTTCGATTTTATCGCCGACGGTTTTCATGCAGACACTCCTATGTAAAGTGGCTAAAAGTTGGCAAACGGGGTGGCAAAACGGGTGCGAACGGTGTGAGTGAAGCTACCTGCCCGCTGTAACGAGAGCGTTACACAGCTGCCACTATACCTCTATTGATAAATCTATGCAATAGTTTTTATCTAACGAGGCGGATAGTTTTTCTTCACCGCTTCAATAGCGTACCGTCACACGATTGTTGCAGTGTGATGGCACCAAAGTGGCCAGCAAGCGCTGTTCCGATATCGCGGGTGCCGGCTGCGCCGGGCTTCGGAAAGCGCTTGGGCCGCCTAGCCGCTTTTTGCCAGAGGAAATTCGATCGTTACTTCGAGCCCGGGGCCCGGCGTGCGGTTGCGCAGCCGCAGCGCGCCCCGGTAGCGGCCGACAAGACGCAGCACGATGGCCATGCCGAGGCCGGTGCCGTTGGCTTGCGTGCGGGCAGAATTGACGCGATAGAACGGCCGCGTGACGAGCGCAAGCTGGTCCTCCGGAATGCCCGGACCTTCGTCGACCACCGACAGTTCGACCCGCGAATGCGACACGCGGGTCTCGAGCATCACGTGCGGAATGCCGTCGGTTTCGCTCAGGCCGTACTTGCGCGCGTTTTCGATCAGGTTGCCGACCACACGCCGGATGTCGGTCTCGTCGGCTTCGATCACGGCCGAAGGCGCGAGCCGCGTGATCAGCCGGATGCCGTCTTCGCTCTGCATGCGTGCCGCGAGTTCGCCCGCGATGACCGACAGGTCGACCGGCTCCGGCATGCGCTGCACCGGGCGCGCGTAGTCGAGGAAGCGGCCGATGATCATGTCCATCTGTTCGATGTCGTCGATCATCGCGTCTTTGGTGGTCTGGTCGGACGGGCTCATTTCCGTTTCCAGCCGCAGGCGCGCGAGCGGCGTGCGCAGGTCGTGTGAAATGCCTGCCAGCATCAGCGCGCGGTCGGCCTCCAGCTGTTCGAGGTCGCGCACCATCTGGTTGAAGCTTCGATTGGTTTCAGCCGCCACGCCGAGGCCGCGCTCGGGCAGCTGCTCGGGCGATTGCCCGGAGCCCACTCTGCGCGCAGCCATGGCAAGACGTGCAAATGGCCGGTTCACGAGGCTCGTGATGAACGCCGCGCCAAATAGCGACAGCGCCAGCGCAAACACGCCCCAGCCGGCCCATTGCAGGCCCGTGACGTTGTCGAGCTGATCGCGGTCGAGGGCGACCCAGTAATCGTCGTCGTCGATCTTGAAGCTGATCCACACACCCGGAATGTCGTTGACCGACTGCGCAATGATCGTGTCGTCGCCGAGCCGCCCGCGGATGTCGTGCTCGATCAGCCGGTTCAGCGACTCATCGGGCTGCAGCTTGTATTTGTCGGTGGTCTCGCGCGGGTACACGCGCACGCCTTCGTTGCTCTCCAGATCCTGCAGCAGCGCGCGCCGCAAGTCGGGATCGGAGTAGAGCAGCGCGGTGCGCGTGAGCTTGACGATTGCGACGAGCTGCAGCGCCACGCGCTGCGCGCGCGGCTCGCGCTCGATCACGCGGAAGCTCTGGAACCATGCGGCGAGACTGACCGCGATCAGCAGCGCGATCAGCAGAAAGGTCCGCCAGAAGAGGCCGCCGAACGCGAGCGTCAGGAGGCGCCGGTCGATCCGCATGCGACCTTCTTGTCGAGGAGCCGACAACACGCAGCGAGCTGGTTCAGGCCGCGCCGTCGGGAATGAACACGTAGCCGAGACCCCAGACGGTTTGAATGAAGCGCGGGCTGCCCGGATCAGGTTCGATCAGTTTGCGCAGACGCGAGATCTGCACGTCGAGACTGCGGTCGAACACTTCATATTCGCGGCCGCGCGCCAGTTCCATCAACTTTTCGCGCGACAGCGGCTGACGCGGATGACGGGCGAACACCTTCAGCACCGAGAACTCGCCGGTGGTGAGCGGAATTTCCTGGCCGGCCTTGGTGAGTGTGCGCGTGGCGAGATTCAGCGCGAATTCGCCGAACTCGAACACCTCCGACGTTTCGGACGGCGCGCCCGGCAATTCGGATGGCGATTGCCGACGCAGCACGGCATGAATGCGCGCCACCAGTTCCCGCGGATTGAACGGCTTGGGCAGATAGTCGTCGGCGCCCATCTCGAGGCCGACGATGCGATCGACGTCTTCGCCTTTTGCGGTCAGCATGATGATCGGCGTGCGGTCGTTGCTGCCGCGCAGACGACGGCAGATGGAGAGCCCGTCTTCGCCCGGCAGCATCAGGTCGAGCACCAGCAGGTCGAAGCGTTCGCGAACCCAGAGCTTGTTCATCGACGGCGCGTTTTCTGCAACATAGACGTTGAAGCCCTGTTCGCCGAGGTAACGGCGCAACAGATCGCGCAGGCGCGGGTCGTCGTCGACGACGAGTATTTTCGAAGGGTTTTTGGTTTCCATGGTCGGCATCTTAGCGCGATTACAAAGAGGAACGCGGTTGAGGCATTTATCGAGTAACAGTCAGTTACAAAATTTACCCGGCTCGTGGCACGGCGTAAAGCGGGCGCGCTTACACTCCTTTACTGTCTGCGCCAGTTCGGTAGATACTTCACAAGACCAAATACTCTCGCACCCGGTTTTTGCCGGAGTCACCATACGCATTTGAGGTCGCCGGTTGCAGCGTCACGAAGGGAACAAGATGAAGGGAGGGGTCTGGCCGAACATGCGGCGAAACGTAATCGCGCTGGCAGTGGCGAGTACGTTCGCGGCAGCGCTGAGTCCGCCCGCGGTGGCCGATCCGCCGCCGCAAGCCGATCGCGTCGCACCTTCTCATTCCCCTTCGCATCCCCGCAACCGGGCATCCCGCTCGCAGCACAATCCGAAAGCCGATGAGCCGGCATCCGAACCGATCATGCGCACTGCGGTGCCGCCCGATCTCGATCAGCGTCGCCGTGACGGGCACATGACACCGGAAGAAAGACGGCTGCTGCGGCAACACATCGAAGACGCGGTACGCGAGTTGTACAAGCGCTAGCACTGGGCGCGTGACGCATCGTCAATGCTGGCAGCCGATGTGCGTGCGACTGCATCGCATGTTGTTGCGTATGCAACTTGTGCTTCACTCCACCCTTTACGACGCACTTCCGAGCGGGCGAGGCGCAGCATGAAACGACGCGAGTTCCTGTCCACGGCGGCTGCTGCGAGCGCGGCGTGGTGGGTGCCGCGCACGTCGTGCGGTTCTGTTCACGGAGCCTGCGTGAACGGCTCACAACCGCAGCCCGCATGCGTGACGGCCGGCTTTGCTGCGCGCAGAGTGTTGCTTCTGATCGAGCTGGCGGGCGGCAACGACGGTTTGAATACCGTGATTCCGTTTGCGGATCCGCTCTATCGCCGCTTGCGGCCGCAGCTCGCGTTGCCGCGCGACGCGCTGCTGCAACTCGACGAGCGCATCGCATTGCATCCGGCGCTGCTGCCATGGCTGCCGATCTGGCAAAGCGGCGAACTGGCGATCGTGCAAGGGCTGGGTCACGAGCGCGCAAGTCAGTCGCACTTTCGTGCGGCGGAGATCTGGCATACCGCGTCGGACCCGCGTCGTTATCTGCGTGACGGCTGGCTCTCGCGCGCGCTGACGCCGGATGCGGGCGCGGCGGGTTTCGTCGCGGATGGTGCGGAACCCGGGCCGCTTGGCGGATGGCCGCGAGCGACGCTGCTGGCATCGGCATATCAGCCATCCGCGCAGCAGCTCGCATTTTTTCAATCCAGTGCTGCTGCGCGCATGGCGGCGTTGACGTTCCCGGCGCATCGCTTCGGCGCGTCGATACGGGCGGCACTCGCGAGCATCGCGGCGGCACCGATCGCACCAACGCTCGCGTCAGCCGACGCTGAACGCGTGGTGGTCAAACTGACGCTGAGTGGATTCGACACGCACGCGTGTCAAAGCGCGCGGCACGCCGCCTTGCTGGCGCAACTGGCGAGCGGGTGCGCCGCGCTACGCGCCGCGTTGCTCGAACTCGGCTGGTGGCGCGACGCCCTGATCGTCACGTATTCGGAGTTCGGTCGTGATGCGCGTGAAAACGACGCGGGCGGCACCGGTCATGGCGGTAGTGCGCCGCACTTCGTGATGGGTGGCCGCGTGCGTGGCGGACTGTACGGTTCGCCACCCGCGCTGTCGAATCTCGACAGCAACGGCGTGCTGCCGGTCGGCATCGATTTCAGACGCCTGTATGCGACGCTGCTCGGCCCGTGGTGGCACGTCGATCCGGGTGTTGTGCTCGAAGGGCATTTCGAGCCGTTGCCGTTGTTGAGGCTTTGAGTAGCTGCGGTTCGCCGGGTTGCCCAGCCGCGCCAGCATCCTTACCCGCACCCGCACCCGCACCCGCACCCGCTCACGCGCGGCGTGCCGCGCGCCACGCTACCCACAGTTTGCGGATCGGCGTCAGCGCAATACGCTGATGCAGCACGTGATATCCGTCGCGCTCGATTTCGTCGAGCAGCGCCAGCGACAGTGCCGCAAGCGCACGCAACGTCCGCTGCGTGCGACGTTCGGCCGCGGGCAGCGCGGCGAGCGCCGCATCGAGCGCATCGCGCGCCCGCGTGGTCTGGAAGCGCATCAGGTCGGTGAAGGCATCGCTATAACGACGGTTGATCAGGTCGGCCGCCGTCACGTTGAAGCGTTGCATCTCGTCGATCGGGATATAGATGCGGCCGCGCCGTGCGTCGTTGCCCAATTCGACGACGAACTGCGCGAGCATCAGCGCGCGGCCGAGCGGTGCAGCCCACACGGCGGCCTGATCCGGCTCCTTCGCGGTGGCACGCGCGACCAGTTCGGCGAAGGTGCCGCCGACGCTGTCGATATAGCGGCGCAGATTCGGATAGTCGAGATAGCGCGCCTGGTCGAGGTCCATCGAGAAGCCTGCCAGCAGCGTTTGCAATGCCGGATATTCGGCAGCGACGGCGGGCAGATGCGCGGCGAGCGCTTGCGATACCGGATGCGAAGGCTGCCCCGCCGCGAGCGACGCGGCTTCCTTCTGCCACCACGCGAGCTTGGTGCGCCCGATCGTCGGATCGCTGGTTTCCTTCACGGTTTCCTCGAACTCGCGACGCAGCGCGAACAGCGCCGTGAGCAGTGGCTGGCGGCCGGCCGGCGCTTGCCGAAGCGCGTAGTAGATGCTCGAGCCGGGAGGTGCCGCTTTCTGCTGGCAGTATTCGTCGAAATTCACGGGTGGGGGCGTGGAGTGTGGGTGCGAGGGTCGCCTTGCGCAGCGAATCGAAAATTGTAGCATCGGTGCGCGCATGAATTGCAGACAAGCGCATGCCGATCGGGTAGAATCTCGCGCTCACGCATTTTGACCGTGCTGCGTATAAGAGAACGCGTAAAACATCAACAACACGCGTATCACGGCGGTGCCGCTG
>DATLOW010000545.1:0-3305 GCA_035536055.1 Paraburkholderia sp.
CGTATCCTCGCTTTCACGATCGATGCACCAGCAACACTGCAGAATCGCCGCATCTTCGCGACGCAAGCCACCTTGGGCGCACTCGGCGGCAATCAGCGCTTCACACCTGACGGCGTGCGTACCGACGCTCGAGGCAACGTATTCGTTGCGCAATACGATGGCGGCGGATTCGTCGTCTTCGCCAGCAATGGCCAACTGCGCGACACGGTTCGCCTCCCCGGCCAGCACCATTCGAATCTTGCGATCTCGCCCGACGGCCGGTTTGTCTTTGTCACCAATGTACAAGATAGCGCCGACGGCGCAGACAGCGGCACGTTGCTGCAGGTCCCGAACCCGGTTCGCCCATAAAAGGAACCCGCGTCATGAACAGGAATGGTTTTATTTCTGCTGTGTTGTCGTTGTTCATCGTCGCGCCGGCGATCGCCTGCGCGCAAGCGACGACACCCACCCGACAGTTCACAACCGAAGATCAGCAGGAAGTCAGGAACGTTTTCCTGCGACAGGCTCATGCCGCAACCGCCCATGATCTGGCCGAGTTCGACAGCGTCCTCGCGGCTGCGCCGCCCGATGCCGCGGATCCCGTCACCTTTGTCGCGCGGGCCTACCGGTTCTGGGGAAAAGCGGCGGTACTGGACCACTTCCGTGAAACCTTCAAGGGAGTCTGGAAGTTCGAGCCCGAGGTCGACAACATCAAGATCATCCCGATCGACGCAGACGTCGCACAGATCTACGCGCCGACGATGATTACACTCGGAGAATCGGCCGCGTCGGCAAAAACAGCCCGCTTCCTGATGTACGAGGTGGCGCTTCGCACTGGTGCCGGCTGGCGCATCACGTCAATCGTTGCAGTGCCCGCGACGTAGACGCAGCCGACGCAGCGACCGCTCACAACACGGTGACCGCGTGCAGCACCACGCCCGCCACGCCGCCCACCACCGCCCCATTGATCCGGATGAATTCGAGGTCGCGGCCGATTTCCATTTCGATCCGGCTACTGACCTCCTTCGCGCTCCAACCTTTGACGACCTCCGCGATCAGCGCCGCGAGCCGATGCCCGTGGCGCACCATCAGCGCGTGGGCCATCTCCAGCCACCAGCCGTTCAGCAGGTGCTGAAGCTTCGGCGCATTGGCAATGCCGGTTCCGACGGAAACGAGCGCATCGGCGACCAGGCCGCGCAGCAACGAGCGTTCTCGCTGAAGGTCGGCGGCGACGCGCGCACGCACGTATGCAAGCAGTGCGTCGTAATGCTCGCGACGCGCCAAACGTCGCAGGCAATCGCGCCACAGCACCCGCCCGTAGCGACGGTAGCCTGGATGCGTACGCAGCTCGACGATCAGTTCCCGCACAGCTTCGCCGAACCGGCGGCGAAGTTCGTGATCGGGGCTTGCCATCACTTCGTGCAGCAGCGCGACGCTCCCTTTGACCAATCGACCGACGACATACGAGTCGAACATGGCCGGCGTGAATTTCGAGGTTTCGCTGAATTTCGCCTCGATCAGGTGCACGTTCGACGTCAGCCACTTTTCAAGGCCGCGCAACGCGCGATCCAGCACGGGCTGATGCCGTTCCAGATCGGCACAGAGCTGCAATACCGCGCCGCCGACGCGCGATGCGTCGACGCTGCGCAGTTGCGGCATCACCAGGCTGTCGATCAGCCGGCCGAGCGCCGTCTCGTCGAGATCGTCTAGCCATGCCGGCAGCGACTCCAGCAGCTTGCCGCCGACCACCTCGCTATTTGCGCGATCGCTTAGCCAGTCCGCCACCGCCTTGGCCGCATTGTGTTCACCCAGCCTCGCGACGATCAGTTCCGGTCTCAGGAAATTCGACTCGACGAATTCGCCCAGACGCGTAGCGATGCGCTGCTGGTTTCGCGGAATAATCGCCGTATGCGGAATCCGCAGCCCGAGCGGATGGCGAAATAGCGCGACGGTTGCGTACCAGTCGGCTATCGCGCCGACGGCACCCGCCTCGGCGAACGCACGTACCCAGATGAGCCACGGATAGGCTGGCTCGAACGCAACGCATGCGAACAGCAGCGCGATCAACACGGCCAGCAGTCCGGCCGCGATCAACCTGATGCGCTTCATCGTCGCGCTCCGCGGCGGACCGGTGCACCGATTCCAGCGCGCCACAAACGCGCTTCGTCGCCGAGGAAGCTCAACTCGATCCCCTGCGAAGAAACTCGCGCACGACAGGACCGACTTCCTGCGCGCGCGTGATCAGCAACAGGTGCCCGTCATCGATCACATGCAACCTCGCATCGCGAATCAGCGCGGCCAGTATCTTCGCGTTCGACAGCGGCACGATCGGGTCGTCGTTACCGTGCAGCACCAGCGTCGGCTGCCGTAACGCCGGCAACCACGGCAGGCTCGTCCAGCCGGCCATCGCGAACAACTGGTAAAGGTAGCCGCGCCCGCGCGGTGCCTGGATGTAGCGGCTGTGCTCGTCGAGCAACGCGGGGTCGCTGCGGTACTTGCCGCCGTAGATTTCAGCGCCAACCTTGCGCAGATACGCCCGATCAGTGTAGCGGCGCGGGCCGACCAGTTTGGACAGCACCGAAAGCCGGCCCGGCAACATCACCGCGCCGGATGAAGTGGACGCAAGCACGAGCCTGCGGCAACGCACGGGGTGCATCAACGCGAATTGCTGCGCGAGCGCGCCTCCCCACGAAACGCCGAGCACGTCCACGGGTCCGTCATGCCCGAGCCGCGACAGCAGCCGGTCGGTCAGCACCGACAGCGTCGCGAACCGATACGGCCACAGCGGCGCCGGCGATCCGCCGACGCCCGGCATATCGTAGACGACGACACGGACGTCGTCGAGCGCATCGACGAAAGGCGCGACCAGCTCGAGGTTGGCGCCGATACCGTTGAATATCACGAGCGGTGGCGACGCGTCACTGCCGCGCCGGGTCGCGACGCGCAGTATCTGGCCGTCCAGATCCAGCGTCTCGATCTGCATGCTGCCGACAAACTTCGAATGGGTTCGCAATGTCGTCTTATCCGAGGTTGCACATATCCGGCGTGAGCCGGCCGCCTTCACTCATTCATCGTCAGGATTCGAACACGTAGGTGCCGGGCGCACGGGCAAGCTGCGCATGACCCGCATTGCCGAGCGTGCCAGGCGCTTCTTTGCGGTCGCCGGAACGGGCCGCCAGCCAGTCCCGCCAGTCGCCCCACCACGAATCGCTTTCGGCCTTCGCCGCCGCGAGCCACGCATCGGCATTCGCCGGCAGTTGCGAGTTGCTGAAGAACTTTGCCTTCGGATTGCCGGGCGGATTGATCAGGCTCTGGATGTGGCCGCT
>DATLOW010000546.1:0-24765 GCA_035536055.1 Paraburkholderia sp.
GCGGAAATGAAGTTCGCCGTCAGCGAACCGTCAGCTTCCTTGTGCGCGAACAGCACGACTTTCGCGCCCGGCACCAGCAGCGAGCGGTCGCCCGGTTCCAGATCGACGATAGGCACGTCTTCCGGCACGAACACTTTCTTCTCGCCGCCCTGATACTTGACGGTAATCGTGCGGCCGTTGCTGACCACCACGTTGCCGACCGTGCCGTTGGTCATCGAGCTGTTGGCGCCGAGGTCCCACGGGCGGTGGCCTTCGCCGCTGCCGCGCATGCTGGCGGGGAATACGTGCACTTCGAGCGCTTTCAGCGAACCGTCAGCCTGCGGAATCGCCGCGGTGCCGATATAGCTGTCGGCCTTGATTTCGGTGATCTTGGCGAGCGTGACGCCGCGAATCGGCGTGTTCTGCTCGAGTTTCACGTCGAGGTCCTTGCCGTCGCGCGTATGCACTTTCAGCGTGTCGCCGGAAAACGCGGTGATCGTGCCGCGTACGCCGGTCGGCTGCGCATTCTGCGCGAACGCGGCCTGGCCGGCCAGCAGCGCGCCGGCGACCAGCATCGGCGTGGCGATGCTGCGCATCAGACTGCCTGAAACGAACTTCATCAGTGCCTCTCCTGTGGTGGGGTGGCAGGAGCGTAACCGGTAGGCCGGCTCCCGGGCGTGACCGAAGGATGACAAAATCGTCATGAACGATCACGCACTGCGGCATAGAATGCGACGACGCAACGACGACCGCAGCATGTAAATGTGAGTACCCGATGAGCATCCTCGTCATCGAAGACGACCCGAAGACCGGCGACTACCTGAAAAAGGGCCTGCGCGAGAGCGGTTATGCGGTCGACCTCGCACGCACCGGCAGCGACGGCCTGCATATGGCGCTCGAGCACGCGTACGACCTGATCGTGCTGGACGTAATGCTGCCCGGCATCGACGGCTGGGAAGTGATGCGCACGCTGCGCGCGCAACGCGACGTGCGGGTCATCTTCCTGACCGCGCGCGATCACGTCAGCGACCGGATCCGCGGCCTCGAACTCGGTGCGGACGACTATCTGGTCAAGCCGTTCTCGTTTACCGAACTGGTGTTGCGCATCCGCACGCTATTGCGCCGCGGCGTCACGCGCGAGCGCGACGTATTCGAAGTGGCCGATCTGAAGCTCGACGTTCTGCGCCGCAAGGCGACCCGCGCCGGCGTCGAGATCGCGCTGACCAACAAGGAATTCATGCTGCTGCATCTACTGGTGCGGCGCCAGGGCGAGGCGCTGTCGCGCACGCAGATCGCCTCCGAGGTATGGGACATGAATTTCGACAGCGATACCAACGTGGTCGACGTCGCGATCAAACGGCTGCGCGCGAAGATCGACCATCCGTTCGACCGCAAGCTGATCCATACGGTGCGCAGCATCGGCTATACGCTCGACGAGCGCTTATGAAATTCTGGTCGTCCCGCTCGCTGATCACGCGCATCACGGTGTGCTTCGCGCTGATCGCTTGCCTCGTGATCGACGCGCTCGGCGCGTACCTGTATCACTCGGCGCGCGTGTCGCTCGAGCACCGCGCGGACATCGCGCTGATGAGCCGTGCCGAGCACTTCAGCCGCCTCGTGCGGCAGATGTACACGGTCAACGAGCTGAAAGAGCGGCCGCTGCTGTTCGAGTCGATGCTGGGCGCGGAGCAGGACGTGCTGATCTTCCGCCGGCCCGGCGAGGCGCCGTTTATCGACGTCAATCCCGATAACGTGCCGGTGCCCGCGCTCGGCGATGGCCGGGTGCCGCGTAAGCCGGGTACGGCCGATATCGTCGAGACGGTGCTGCCAAACGGTTTGCGCGTGCACTGGGCGTATGCGAGCGCGGTCGCGCGCGAAGACGGCACGCTGGTCGAAGTGATCGCCGGGCATCCGCTGTCGGGCGAAGAGCGCATCCTTGCCGAAGACCGGCGGCGCATTCTGATCGCGATGCTGGCCGGTGCGCTGGCCGCGACGCTGCTTGCATACGGCGTATTGCGGCGCGGCTTGCAGCCGGTGCGCGACATCGCGATGCACGCGGCGCAGATCAGCCCGACCAGCCTGTCGGTGCGGCTCGATAGCCATGCTGCGCCGCCCGAGCTGAGACAACTTACCGACGCGTTCAACGCGATGCTCGACCGGCTGGCCGAAGGTTATCAGCGGCTGTCGCAGTTCTCGGCAGACCTCGCGCACGAAATCCGCACGCCGGTCAACGTGCTGATCGGACAGACCCAGGTCACGCTCGCGCAAACCCGCGACGTCGACGAATATCAGCAGACGCTCGAATCGAATCTCGAAGAGCTGAACCGCTTGAGCAAGCTTGCCGAGAACATGCTGTTTCTCGCGCATGCGGACCATGCGGCGCTGTCGATCGATCGCGAGCCGGTTGCGCTTGCCGACGAACTGCACAAGATCGCCGAGTACTTCGAAGGCATCGCCGACGAGCGCGGCATGCGCTTTAACGTCGATGCGCACGGTGCGCTGTGGGCCAATCCGATGCTGTGCCGGCGCGCGATCAACAACCTCGTGGTCAATGCGGTGCGCTACGGCGCGAGCGATTCGGTGGTGCGTCTGAAAGGGCTGCAGGACGAGCACGGCTCGACCGTGATCGTCGAAAACGACGGTGAGATTGCGCCCGATCTGCTCGCGCGGCTGTTCGACCGCTTCTATCGCGCCGACGCGGCGCGCAGCCGCCTGACCGAATCGAGCGGGCTGGGGCTGGCGATCGTCAAGGCAATCATGAATCTGCATGGCGGCACCGCAACGGTCAGCTGTCCGGCGCCGCGCGTGGTGCGCTTCGAGCTGCGCTTCCCGGGCGCGGCCGCACCTTCCGGAACCTGAATTTCCGATCAGAAACAAAACTGGCCGCGACTTCGGGCGGTTGCGCGCCGCTGCCCAGATGGCCGGCGGCACGCTGCGGGAAAACCCTCGATACGCGCGAATCCCCACGAATAAAGCCTGTCGCCGCACGCCGCTGCCATCTTCCTTGCGGCCATAAAACCCGGCGTGTATAGTCTGCGAACCGACTTTGTTTCTTATTGGAAATTCAAGGAGCCAGGATGAACGCCTCGACTATTCTCGCCGACCTGGGCATTGCGCAAGCGGCACAAGCGGGCGATCTCGCCGTGCATTCGCCGATCGACGGCGCACTGATCGGCCGCGTGGCGAGCCCCGCGGCGGCGGATGTCGATGCGGCGCTCAGCGCGGCACAACAGGCCTTCAACGTGTGGCGCGAAGTGCCGGCGCCGCGCCGCGGCGAACTCGTGCGGCTGCTCGGCAACCGTCTGCGCGAGCATAAGCAGGCGCTTGGCAGCCTCGTGTCGCTGGAAACCGGCAAGATCCTGCAAGAGGGCCTCGGCGAAGTGCAGGAAATGATCGACATCTGCGATTTCGCGGTCGGCCTGTCGCGGCAGCTGTACGGCCTGACCATCGCCTCCGAGCGCCCCGGCCACCGGATGGCCGAAGCGTGGCATCCGCTCGGCACGTGCGTGGTGATTTCCGCGTTCAACTTTCCGGTCGCCGTGTGGTCATGGAATGCGGCGCTTGCGCTGGTGTGCGGTAACGCGGTGATCTGGAAGCCGTCCGAGAAAACGCCGCTGACCGCAGTCGCGGTCAATCACATCCTGAACGATGCGCTGAAGGAATTCGGCGATGCGCCCGCGGGCCTGACCGCGCTCGTCACCGGTGGACGCGAGGTCGGCGCGCAACTGGTCGCGGATCCGCGCGCGTCGCTCGTCAGCGCGACCGGCAGCACCGCAATGGGCCGCACGGTCGGCACCGAGGTGGCGAAACGCTTCGGCCACTCGCTGCTGGAACTGGGCGGCAACAATGCCGGCATCGTCACGCCGAGCGCGGATCGCGAACTCGCGTTGCGCGCCATTCTGTTTTCGGCGGTCGGCACCGCCGGGCAGCGCTGCACGTCGCTGCGGCGTCTGTTCGTGCACGACAGCGTGTACGAGGAAACCGTCGCGCGCCTGAAGCAGCTGTATGCGAAGGTGCCGATCGGCAACCCGCTCGAAAAAGGCACGCTGATGGGCCCGCTGATCGATCAGCAATCGTTCGAACGGATGCAGGCGGCGCTGCGCGATGCGCAAAGCCAGGGCGGCAAGGTGACCGGCGGCGAACGCGTTACGGTGAAGGGCTACGAGGGCGGCTATTACGTGCGGCCCGCGCTGGTCGAAATGCCTGCGCAGACGGAAGTGGTGCTGACGGAAACCTTCGCGCCGATTCTGTACGTATTGCGCTATAGCGATTTCGCCGCTGCAGTGGCGGCTAATAACGCTGCTGCACATGGGCTGTCGTCATGCGTGTTCACCACCGATCTGCGCGAGGCCGAGCGCTTTCTGTCATCGGCGGGCAGCGATTGCGGTATCGCTAACGTGAACATCGGACCGAGCGGCGCGGAGATCGGCGGCGCGTTCGGCGGCGAAAAGGAAACCGGCGGCGGTCGCGAATCGGGTTCGGACGCGTGGAAGGCGTATATGCGGCGCGCCACCAATACCGTCAACTATTCGTCGGCGCTGCCGCTCGCGCAAGGCATCGACTTCAATCTCGACTAACGCGCGGCGCGCGCTTTTCTCGTGGGAGCGGCACAGGTGAGCTCGAAAGTCGTTATCGTCGGCGGCGGCGTGATCGGCAGTGCGGTGGCGTATTTCCTGCGGCTAGCGGACCCGCACGTTGACGTGACGGTGATCGAGCGCGATCCGACTTATGCGCGCTCGTCATCGGCGTTGTCGGCGGCCTCGATTCGCCAGCAGTTTTCCACGCCGCTGTCGGTGCAGATGTCGCTGTTCGGCATCGAGTTTCTGCGCTCGATCGGCGCGCGGCTCGCGGTTGACGGCGTGCAGCCGTCAATCGATCTGCACGAGGGCGGCTATCTGTTTCTCGCGACCGAGGCCGGCGCCGCGACGCTGCGGCAGAATCACGCGTTGCAAACGAGCCTTGGCGCCGATATCAGTCTGCTCGAGCCGGCTGCGCTCGCGGTCCGATTCCCGTGGTTGAACAGCGCCGACCTCGCTGCAGGCGCATTCGGCGAAAGCGGCGAGGGGTGGTTCGACGGCTACGGGCTCGTGCAGGCGCTGCGCAAGAAAGCCCAGGCGCTTGGCGCGCTTTACGTCGCCGACGACGTCAGCGCGCTCGTGCGTGATGGCCGGCACGTTACGCAAGCGCTCACCGCACGCGGCGATAACTATGCGTGCGATGTGCTCGTCAATGCGGCAGGCGCCTGGTCGCGCCGTGTCGCAACGATGCTTGGCATCGACCTGCCGGTGTATGCGCGGCGCCGCAGTATCTTCAACGTCAGTTCGCCGGCGCGGCTCACGCACTGCCCGCTGCTGATCGATCCGTGCGGCGTGTATTTTCGGCCTGAAGGCCAGCACTATATCTGCGGCACCTCTCCCGCCGCGGACCGCGATCCCGACGACCTGCCGCTCGACGAAGTCGACCACGCACTGTTCGACGACGTGATCTGGCCCGCGCTTGCACACCGCGTGCCGCAGTTCGAAGCGCTGCGCGTGCTGAATGCGTGGTCGGGCTACTACGAATACAACGTGTTCGATCAGAACGCGATTATCGGGCGGCACCCGGATGTCGATAACTGCATCTTCGCCAATGGCTTCAGCGGACACGGCTTGCAGCAGGGGCCGGCAACCGGGCGCGGCGTCAGCGAACTGATCCTGCATGGCCGCTACACGACCCTCGATCTGTCGATGCTCGGTTTCGAGCGGGTGCTGCAGAACCGGCCGTTCGTCGAGAAGAACGTTGTTTGAACAAGCATCGCGGCAACGGGTGTTATCAACAGATTTTGTTGAGAAGCCTGTGGATATCCTGCGCATCGGCATTGCAAGTGCTTGATGCGTCATGAGTTGATCGGCGTGCATGCAGGAATGCGACGGGCCGCGATGCAACGCCTGGCGCCGCGCAGGTTATCAACAGTTATCGTGCACAAGGCTGTGGACATCCTGCGCAAGACTGCGGCAAGTGCTTGAGCCAACTGGAAGTTGCGCGTCGCGGCGCGAATCGGGCAGCGCTTTGCAGGAAGCGTTGCGCATGCAACCAGGCGGCAGGTCAGTTCGATCGCAAGCGGTGCCGCCACGACAGCGCCGGCAGGTGGACACCAGGCAGTTCGGGCAGCCCAGGCAGCCAGAAGTGCGCCACCACGCACCACGCCGCCAGCCACGATGCGCCCACTACCAGCAGATCGCAGCGGCCGCTATTCCACCAGTTCAGCGAATGACGCCCGGCAATCCATGGCACGCCGAGCGGATTCGGCCAGTCCGCGAGCAGATGCATCAGGCCGCCGCATGCGAAGCCGAACGCCGGCGCCGCGAGCGGCACGCGCCCGAGCCAGTGATACGCCGCGGCCAGCAGAAGCAGCCAGCCGACACCCCAATGCGTGGCCGTGCGATGCGTAATCCACAGCCGTCGCTGGCGCGACCACCAGGCCACTTCCAGCCAGTCCGGCGCGGTGCCGCCCGCGACACCGGCAAGCAGCGCCGCCGCGATCCACAGGTGCCAGCGGCCGCCCGCGTGCTGATGCGCGATCCATGCCGCGGCGATCACGCCGGCCGCCCAGCCGGTCGCGTGATGTGCTTGATTCGATGCCATCGTGAATGCACGCGTCAGCGCGCGTCTTGTTGTTCGGTGTTGCAGGCCGGATCGGACTCAGGTGGTACAGCGCGCGATTGCGAAGCGCAGTTCTTCTTCCGGCGGATCTTCCGATGCGCCGCGCACCACCTTGATCACCGAGCCGCGGCCGGACGGCGTCAGCGTAATGAAGTACGACGCATGCGACGACGAGCCGATCGTCAACTGTGTTGCGCCATTGGCTTTTACCACATGCACACGCGACAGCCGGCTGTCGAGGCACCGTGCGATATCGGCAGTTCCACGCGCCGACGACGCGTAGACCATCGGTTCACCGGCAGCGCCCGCTTCGGGATCGCGCGAACTGCCGCAAGCGGCGACAAAGGCCAGCGGCGCGAGTAGCAGAAGTCGTTTCATAGGTTGGTCTCGTCAGGATGTGCCTTGCACGCGTTGCTGCATCGATCGATGAGCGTGTGCAAGCCGGCTGTTGTTACCGCCCGGCGTAACGCACGTTAAGCACAAAAAATGCATAACGATTGTCACACGCGTAAATCATGCACGAAAAGACGGCTTACATTCGGTAACCCGTTGCAAAGCATCGGCACAAATTGCGCGTGCAACAAAAAAACGCGCGCGTCGTTTGACGCGCGCGTTTCCGATGCAGCACAACCGGCAAAATTGCGCCGGCTGAACAGCGTGCTTAGAAGCGGTGACGCAGACCCACGGTTGCTGCAACCTGGTTGCCCGTCGACGATGGCGCCAGCGTGTTGATCGCCGCGACGTTCGCGCCGAAATTGCCGAGTTCGCCCGACGCATGCTGGTACACGCCTTCGACGTACACGTCGGTGCGCTTGGACAGCGAGTAGTCGCTGGTCAGCGAGACCGTGTGCCACTTCGGATCGCCGTTGTTGGCCGTGCCCGTCACCTTGCCGTCCGTGAACGTATACGCAGCGGCGAGGCTCAGCGCCGGCGTCAGCGCGTACTTGCCGTTGATTTCGTAGTTGTCCAGGTGCAGGTTCATACCCGCCACGCCCGGCAGCGTGAAGCCGCCCGATGCGAGGCCTTGCACGTTGTCGAGCTGCGTGTGCGTGTACACGAAGCCTGCGGTGGCCGGGCCGTACGTGTAGTTCACGCCGGCGCCATACGTGCGCTGCTGTTGCGACGCGATGTTCGCGTTGCCGTTGGTCACCGACACGGCGCCGACCGTGTTCGAGCCGGCGTTGTTCAGTTGCAGGTACGATGCGGCGAAGTTCAACGGGCCGTTGTTATACGACGCGCCGACGCTCCATGCGCGGTTGTTCGAGAACTGGCCGGCGGTGTTCGAGAAGCCATACAGGCCGCCGAACTGGATGCCGTAGTAGTTCGCGCTCGTGTACTTGACCGAGTTCTGCACCGAGAACGAGTTGTCGAGGTTGTCGTTGTCGAACGGGTGGCCGGCGAGATTGTTGCCGTAGCCGCCGCCTGCTTCCGACAGAGGCGCCAGGTAGTCGACCGTCGAATCGTACTGGCGGCCCAACGTCACCGTGCCGTACTGATTGCTTTGCAGGCCGACGTAGGCCTGGCGGTTGAATAGCGTGTTGCTCTGCTGGAACTGGCCGCTATTCAGATTGAAGCCGCTTTCCAACGTGAAAATCGCATGCAGGCCGCCACCGAGATCTTCATTGCCCTTCAGGCCGAAGTAGGTGTTCGACAGGTTACCGCTCGACTCCTGCCAGTTGCTGTGGCCTTGCTGATTGTTCGAGTAAACGATGCCGGCGTCCAGCGTGCCATACAGCGTCACGCTGCTTTGTGCGTGAACTGCGGGGGCCGCTGCCGCGCCCATGATGCTCGCAACGATGAGGGTTTTTTTCATGCTTTATAAACTCCGAGACAGTGAGAATCGCGTCAGGTGCGTACGGTGAGGTGATGCCCGACTCACAAACGATCCGCAGCGAAGTTTATTCTGCTTGTCCGATGTGTTAGCCCCGCATTGCGCAACAGTGCGTTCCTGAATTCGGAATAGCGCGCTTAATCCACATAAGTTCTGTTAAACAAAGGAGAATTCCGTTGAAGTGCATTTGCGCGGAGGGCTTGTCAACCATTCATCTGTTGTTCATCCGCGACGCGCGCATTCGAGCGGCCGAAATCATTCTTCTCCATTTAGCGATGCATCAACGGGTTTACGAATTTATTCCAGCGGTTTTTGGCAACTGAGTTTTACCGCTGATGCGCTCGTCAGCCGCGTAGCGAGGTCCTACAATGACCTTGCCCCTTGACCAAGGGTGGTCTTTTTTATCTGTACTTTCTCACGCGGCTTTCGAGCCGCGTTTTTTTTGCCTCGCGTCGTATTGCTTCGATTTGCGAATCTGTTGGCACTGATTCTGGTTGCGATTTGAAATAATTTCGGGTGATTTTGAAAGGGGCGGATTGCGGATTCAGTCGTGGACACAGCGCGACTTATTATACGTCCGATAGTTCCCGCGATATCCGCCATTCGTGCGAATTCGATACGACTTCGTGCTGATTCTCAACGTTTGATGAGCCGCGCAATTGGGCGCAATCACCGGTGCGTGTGCCTCGTGAGCGTCGTTATTGCGCGCGCTTATCGCTATCTTTAACAAGCGCGGCCTTGATGCGCGCGGCGATTTCCTGCAGCTTGCCAGTGTCGGCCGCTTCGCTCGCGTGCGGTTTCAATGCCTCGCCCGCTTCGCGCGGAATCACATGGAAATGCACGTGGGGTACGGTCTGTCCCGCGGCACGGCCGTTGAATTGCGCGATCAGCACGCCCGCCGGCGCGAGCGCGGCTTTTACTGCGCATGCAATCGCGTGCGTGGTGCGCATGCACGCGGCGGCGCCATCGGCGGACAACTCGAACAGCTCCGCGGCCGGTTCTTTGGTCAGAATCAGCACGTGCCCGTCGGCTTGCGGCATGATGTCCATCAGCGCGACGGTGAATTCGTCTTCGTACACCTGGATCGACGGCAGTTCGCCGCGCAGGATGCGCGCGAACGGATTTTGCGGATCGTAATCGCTCATGCTGACTCCAGAAGGGAAGGGGAACCGCGGCCATTCTAGCGAACGCTCGATGCAAGACGATGCAGCGCATGCAGCAGCATGCCGGTAGCCGACGGGATGCCGGCCGCTGAGATGGTGCGGCCGAGGCGGTACAGAAGAGCTAACTACGCTTGCAAAAGATCGCCGTGACGAAAGGGCCGACGTGATGCACGATCGCATCGCTGCCGGCTGCCGTAACCGCCGCCTGCACCTTCTCGGTGCCGCCGAACACCACCGCGCCATATGCGGAGCGGGCGATCGGTTCGCCCTTGCCGAGCTTGAACAGCGGGTCGTCCTGTTCGAAGCCGACCACAGCGAATACGTTGAAGCCGAATGCGGTAAGCTGAATGCCCTTCGTAGGCTGGAACGCGTTGATCGAATTGTTTTCGACACGCATCGGCTGCGGATCGATCAACTGCTGTTCGGCGAGGTCGGCGATAAAGCGGTGCGCGGACTCGTTGCAGGCGAGCGGTGCATCGAGTGCGGCCGCGTCGGCCGCGAGCGGCAGCACCGCGGCAATCAGCGCCGCACCGCAGCCGAAAAGAATGCGATTCATATCTGGTTGTAAGCCCCGTGACCTGCCACCTTCGGGTCGTGCATAAAGTCACTGTATTGTCACTGTATTAATACGCAGCGCGTGGCTGCTGTCCGATCAGTAAATTCAGCCATGACGCAGGGGACCGAATGGCTACAGATCGGCAACAAAACCGGCACTTTAGCGGGAAATGTCAATTCGTGCTGTTCACATCGTGCGCTGCACCGCCGTAAATCCAACAGTTTTGGGTCGATTCCAGGCAGACACTTGCAATCCCGTATATATTTCCGGGTTATGACTTCGCAAGAACCCCCTCTAAAAGAGCCAGAAGCCGTCCCGCTCCCCAGAATGTGGGATGCACGGCTCGCGCGGCGGCTGATCATGCCGCTCGTGCACACCCGCGTGACCCCGAACCATCTGACTACGGTCCGGCTGTTGATCGGCCTGGCGGGTGGGCTTTATCTGGCGCGCGGCGGGTATCTGTGGACCAATATCGGCGCGCTGCTGATCGTGCTGTCGAACTTCGTCGATCACACCGACGGCGAACTGGCGCGCGTCAGCGGCAAGTCGAGCCGCATCGGTCATTTTTACGACCTCGCTAGCGACGCGCTGGTGACGGTGCTGCTGTTCGGCGGCCTCGGCTACGGCGTGAAAGCCGCGAGCGTGCAGGCGCTGCTCGGCGTCAGTGTGTCGCCGTTCCTGCTGGGCTGCGCCGCAGGCGTGGCGGTTGCGCTGATTTTCTTCCTGCGCATGCGCATCGAAGAGATGGAAGGCAAGGCGGGCACCAGACAGGCATCGGTAGGCGGCTTCGAAACCGAAGATGTGCTGTACCTGCTGCCGCTCGTCACGCTGTTCGGCGGCGTCACGCCATTTCTCGTGGCAGCCTCGATCGGTGCGCCGCTGTTTGCCGCGTGGGTGGTAATCGATTACCGGCGCGTGCTGCGCCGCTGCCGCCCCGCACCGGAAACCAGTCAAGCATGGGTTAGTCGATGAGCACGCAAGCCGAACCACGTTACGCGCCCACTCCGAACCCTGTCGATTTCGCCGCCGTCCCGACGGCCGCTGCCCCGAATCCCGACGAAGCCGTTGCGCGTCGTACGCGCGGCTTCGACAATCCGCAGCTGCGCAAGCAGTTTGCGGATCAGGGCTCGTTTATATATCTGTCGGATTTTCTCGAGCCCGAAGTGACCGCGCAGCTGGTGTCGGCCGCGCGCGCGCTGACCAGCGAGATCAACCGCAACTATCTGCCGGGCCACAAGCAGGGCGGCAGCGTCAGCCGTCATACGATCGACCGGCTGGCGCCGTTTATCGCCGAGCTGTACCGCTCGAAGCAGCTGATCGGCTGGTTGGAGCAACTGACCGGCGACCAGTTGCAGGTGTCGCCCCCCGACGATCCGCACGCGTACGCGCTGTACTACTACACGCGCCCCGGCGACCATATCGGCTGGCATTACGACACGTCCTACTATGACGGCCGCCGCTACACGCTGCTGCTCGGCGTGATCGACGATTCGTCGTGCCGTCTCGATTACGAACTGCACACGCGTAATCCGGACGTCGCCGACGTGCCGGGCTCGGTGCAGATTCCGCCGGGCGGCCTTGTGTTCTTCGACGGCGACATGCTGCGCCATCGCATCTCGCCGGCCGGCGAAAACGAATTCCGCGTGTCGCTGACTTTCGAATACGTGACGGACCCGAACATGCGGCCGTGGCGCCGCGTGATTTCGAACTTCAAGGACGCGATCGCGTACTTCGGTTTCCGTCAGGTGTTCAAGCAGCTCACCAAGGGCGGCGGAGGCCGCGCGTGAGCCGGGCTGCGCTGATTCTGCTGACCATCGGCGGCGCGCTGTTCGTCGCGCTGCTCGCATGGCAGGGCTTCGGCCCGGTCGTGTCGACGCTGATGGCAGCCGGCTGGGGCGTCGCGCTGGTGGCGTTGCTGCACCTCGTGCCGCTCGGGCTGGACGCCGGCGCGATTTCCGTGCTGTTCGACCGGCGCCGCGATCCGCTCGGCGAGCGCGACGCGGTTTACGCGCGCTGGATCGGCGAATCGGTGAACAGCCTGTTGCCGGCCGGCCAGATCGGCGGACCCGTGATGATGGTGCGCCAGCTCGCGCAGCGCGGCATGACGATGCGCGACTCGGCCGCGGCCATTACCGTCAGCACGACCATGCAGGCGGTCGCGCAGATCGTGTTTGCGATGCTCGGCTTGCTGCTGTTCGGCGCGTCGGCGGCGCACGGTGCATTCCATAACCTGCAGACCGCTGCGATCATCGCGACCGCGGTGCTCGCGGCGATGATCGTCGGCTTCTATATCGCGCAGCGGCGCGGTCTGTTCGGCCGTTCGCTGCGCGTGGTGTCGAAGCTGTTCGGCAAGCGCGACTGGTCGTCGCTGACTACGCGCGCCGATGCCGTCGATGCAGCGGTGCACGCGCTGTATGAAAATCGCTCGCGCGTGGCCGCCAGCTTCGGGCTGAGCCTCGCCGGCTGGATCGTCGGCACCGCCGAAGTGTGGCTCGCGCTGCACTTTCTCGGTCATCCGGTCGACTGGGTCGATGCACTGCTGCTCGAAAGCATCGGCCAGGCGATTCGCGGCGCGGCGTTCGCGATTCCCGGCTCGCTTGGCGTGCAAGAGGGCGGCTATCTGCTGCTCGCGCCGCTGGTCGGGCTGCCGCCCGAGGCGGCTCTCGCGCTGTCGCTGGTGAAGCGCGCCCGCGAATTGCTGCTCGGCGTGCCGGGCCTGCTGTACATGCACTTCAGCGAAAGAAGCTGGCAACGCCGGCGCGCGACGACGCGCCTGCCCGCCACCGATTGATCCGATTTATCCCAGTCACTGAAAGGACCGCGAATGCGCGCCATCATCCTTGCCGCGGGTCTCGGCCTGCGCCTTCAGCAGCCGGAAGGCGGACAATTCCCGAAATGCCTGCTGCGCTTCGACGGCGTGACGCTGCTCGAGCGTCATCTGCAGATGCTCGATGCGGCCGGCGTCACCGAAGTCGTGCTGGCGCTCGGCTTCCAGCCGGAAACCGTCGAAGCGGAGCTGCAACGGATCAACTGGCCGCATAAGGTCGAGATCGTGCTGAACCCGCGTTTCGATCTGGGCAGCGTGCTGACCGTGCATACGGTGGCCGATGCGCTGACGCGCGGCGGCGACGTGCTGCTGATGGACGCCGACGTGCTGTACGACGAACGGATTCTCGCGCCGCTGGTGGCCGGCGAATCGGCGAACCGTCTGCTGATCGACCGCGATTTCGAAACCGGCGACGAGCCGGTCAAGCTGTGTCTGAAAGACGGCGTGCCGGTCGAACTGCGCAAGCAGGTCGCGGCTAACCTGCAGTACGACACGATCGGCGAATCGGTCGGCTTTTTCCGCCTGAAGGAAGATGCGGCGCGCCGCTTTGCCGAAATCGTGGCGGGCTACGTCGACAGCAACCGCGCGAACCTGCCGCACGAAGAAGCGGTGCGCGACCTGCTGCTCGAGCAAAGCCACCGTTTCGAAACGGCCGACGTGACCGGCGCGCCGTGGATCGAAATCGACTTCCCGAATGACGTTGCGCGCGCAAGCGCCGAGATTCTGCCGGTGCTGCAGCCGCTGGTCGGCGCGGCGCGTTGAGTGATACGTTGCGCCTTCGCAAAATGACACCTGTCATCGCGGCAATGCGATAATTGCGGCTTTGCGCCGGCGGCACCATGCCGCGGTTTCGTTGTCATGCCCCTTGCCGCCCTTGCGTTAGGCGCTTTTATCGTTCCATTGATCGTCGCGTGCGCGATGTTCATGGAAAACGTCGATGCCACCGTTATCGTCACGTCGCTGCCCGTCATCGCGCGCGACTTCGGCACCGATCCCATCACGCTGAAACTGGCCGTCACGAGCTACGTGATCGGACTCGGCGTCTTCATTCCGATCTGTGGCTGGGTGGCCGACCGCTTCGGCTCGCGCACCGTGTTTCGCACGGCGATTGGCATCTTCGTGGCGGGTTCGCTGATGTGCGCGGCGGCGACGTCGCTGCCGTTGCTGGTGGCCGCGCGCTTCGTGCAAGGCGTCGGCGGCGCACTGATGGTGCCAGTGGGGCGCATCATCATTTTTCGCGTGATGCCGAAGTCGGAGTTCATCCGCGCGGTCAACTATCTGACGATCCCCGCGTTGCTCGGGCCGGTGGTCGGGCCGCCGCTCGGCGGCTTCATCACCACTTATCTGCACTGGCGCCTGATTTTCTTTATCAACGTGCCGATCGGCATCCTCGGCATCTGGCTGACGAACCGCCATATCGAGAATCTGCGCGAAGCGAATCCGGGGCGGCTCGACTGGTTCGGCTTCCTGCTGTCCGCAAGCGGCGCGGCGCTGTTTATGCTGGGGCTTTCGCTGGTGGGCGGCGAACTGGTATCGGACTTCGCATCGCTTGCGATGTGCGTGATCGGCGCCGGGTTGCTGCTGCTTTACTGGTTCTACGCGAGCCGCGTCGAATTTCCGGTGCTCGATTTGCGGCTGCTGCGCATTCCGAGTTTTCACGCAAGCGTGGTGGGCGGCTCGCTGTTTCGGATCGGCCTCGGCGCGGTGCCGTTCCTGCTGCCGCTTGCGCTGCAGGAAGGGCTCGGCATGACGGCGTTCCAGTCGGGCTCGATTACCTGCGCATCGGCGTTCGGCGCGATCTTCATGAAGACGATCGCTTCGCCGGTGCTGGCGCGCTTTGGCTTTCGCACGGTGCTGATGGTCAACGCGGCCTTCGCTGGTCTCGCGATTGCCGTGTATGGGCTGTTCTTTCCGGGCACGCCGCATTGGCTGATCTGGTGCGTCGTGCTGGTGGGCGGGATCTTTCCTTCGCTGCAATTCACGTCGCTGAATTCGTTGGCCTACGCGGATATTCCAAGCCGCGACGTCGGCCGCGCGACCGGTGTTTCGAGTGTGATCCAGCAGCTGTCGCTCGGCCTTGGCGTGACGATCGCCGGCATCGTGCTGCAGATTTCGCACGTTGCACAAGGGCATAAGGCGATCGTGTTCGCGGATTTCTGGCCGGCATTCCTGGTGGTCGGGCTATTCTCGTTTGCGTCGATTCCGGTGACGGCGAAGCTGCCGCATGGCAGCGGGGATGAATTGGCGCGCGGCAAGCGGGGCAGCGCATAAGCCGGTGCCGTGACGCGCGGGCGCAGCGCCCTGCTTGCGCGTGCAACGATCAGCCGCCGCCGTCAAACCGCCTCATGCACCGCCCGCAAAAACTGCCGCGTACGCTCATGCTCCGGCGCGGTAAAGAAGCGCTGCGGCGGTCCCTGCTCGATGATCTTGCCTTGCGAAAAGAAACACACACGGTCCGCGAATTCGCGCGCAAAGCCCATCTGATGCGTGACCATCAGCATCGTCAGATTATGTTCGGCGCCGAGCCGCCGGATCACGTTCAGCACTTCGCCGCATAGCTCCGGGTCGAGCGCGGACGTCACTTCGTCGAACAGCATCACCTTCGGCCGCATCGCCAGCGCCCGCGCGATTGCCACGCGCTGCTGCTGACCGCCCGACAACTGCGATGGATAGTGATCGCATTTGTCGTCGAGCCCGACCAGCGACAACAGCTCGCGCGCGCGTTCGGTGGCTTCGCTGCGCGACAGCCCGAGCACATGCATCGGCGCTTCGATCGTATTGGCGAGCGCCGTCATATGCGGAAACAGGTTGAAGCTCTGGAACACCATGCCGATCTTGCTACGCACGCGGCGCAGATGCGCCGCCGAGGCGGGCACCAGCGCGCCGTTCTTCCGCATATGCGTGAGCGGTTCGCCGTCTACTTCGATCGCGCCGCCGCTCAGCGGGTCGAGGGTCATCAACACGCGCAGCAGCGTCGATTTCCCTGAGCCGCTCGGTCCGATGATTGCCACTTTCTCGTTCGGCGCGACGTCGAGATCGAGAGCATCGAGCACGGTCAGCGCGCCGTAGCGTTTGGTGACGCCGGCAAAGCGCACCATCGGTTGAGGTGCAGCCGCGCCGAGTGCGGTTGCATCGCTCAATACGGTCATCGGTTCGCGCTTCATTGGCTGCTCCATCGCAAGAGGTTCCGGTTGCATGACGGAAAAACGATCGGTATGTGGGGCGTGTGGCTTCATGGCAGTCTCAGCCGCAGTTCGACGCGCCGTACGAGTTGCGCCGAAGCGATGCTGATCACGAGGAAAAACAGCCCCGCAAGCGTGATCGGTTCGAGAAAGCGGAAAGTTTCCGAGCCGATGTTCTTGGCCTGCTGCATCAGTTCGACGACGGTAATCGCCGACAGCACCGGCGTGTCCTTGAACATCGCGACCAGATAATTGCCGAGTGCGGGCACCACGGGGCGGATCGCCTGCGGCAGCACCACGCCCGCATAGGTGCGCCACGGCGACAGCGACAACGCGCAGGCCGCCTCCCACTGTCCGCGCGGCACGCCGTTGAGCCCGGCGCGATACACCTCGGACGTATAGCACGCGTAGTGCACGGCGATACCGACTGTGCCGGCGGTCAGCGCGGACATCGTGACGCCATAGGTCGGCAGCACGTAGAACAGCACGTACACCTGGATCAGCAGCGGGGTGCTGCGAATGAATTCGACGACGAACCCCACTGTGCGCGCCACCGGTTTGATCGGGCTGCGCCGCAGGATGGCGAATCCGAGGCCGAGCACCAGCGCGATCGCGAAGCCGATCAACGTAATGGCGATCGTGTAGGCGGACGCACGCAGCAGCGCCGGCAGGATCTGCAGCGCGTAGTGAACGTCGAACAGATTGTTCATGGTGCGGCCTTGTGCGTGACAGTACGCGTATGGGCGAGCATGCCGTGGCTCACGCGCCGCTCGAAATGCCGCATCACTGCGGCCAGCAGTTGCGCGAGCACGAAGTAGATCACGAGCGTCAGCGAGAAGATCTCGGCGGTCTTGAAGGTTGCCTCGTCGAGCTGGCGCGCGCGGAATGCGAGGTCGGACAGCGTAATCAGCGACACCAGCGAGGTGCCTTTCAGCAATTCGATCATCAGGTTGGTGGCCGGCGGCAACGCGTTGATCATCGCCTGCGGCAGGATGATGCGGTACAGGCGCGTGAGTGGCGCCATGTTCAGCGCGAGCGCGGCTTCGTATTGTCCGCCGGGCACCGAGCGCAGCGCGCCGCGCACGATTTCCGAACCGTATGCGCCGTAATGTAGCCCGAGCCCGACGATCGCAACGGTGAACGGCGTCAGTTCGATACGAAACGGCGGCAGCGGCAGCACGAAGAAAAACCAGAACAGTTGCACCAGCAACGAGGTGCCGCGAAACACCTCGACGTACACGTTGCCGAGCCAGCGCAGCGGCGTCCACGTTGACAGCCGTGCGGCAGTTGCAGCAAAGGCCATCGCGATCGCGACCAGCGTCGCGCATACGGCGATTTCAATCGTGACGAGCGTGCCTTGCAGCAGCAGGGGAAGCAGTTCGCGCATGAGCATGCCCTCGGTTGAGCGGATCCGGCCGCGTGGTCGTGCGGGCCGGCGCCATCGCGCCAGCCCGCCGGGTTACTTGCCGCAAATCTGCGCGGTGGTCTTGCTCGTCAGGTTCGATTTGTCGAAGCCGAACGGCGCGACCGTCTTCAAATGGTCGGGTGTGCCGAGCCACGCGTGCAGTTCCTTGTTGACCGCGTCGCGCAGATCGGTGTCTTCCGGGCGGAACGCGAGTGCGCCGTAGCCGGTATGTTTCGGGTCGTCGACGAAATTCGACACGAGTTCCACTTGCGCGGCGTCTTTCGATGCGAGGCCTTTCATCGTCAGCGCGGTGCCTGCGGCTGCGTCTGCGCGGCGCGTGCGCACCGCCTGCAGTTGTGCCGTCGTATCGGGCACCTGCAGCAACTGCGCATCCTTGACGCCGGCGTCGCGCGAATTACCGGCCTCGACTGCACCCGCCATCACAGCCAGCTTCAGATCCGACTGCTTTGCGACGTCCGCATAGCTATGCAGATTTTTCGGGTTGCCCTTCAACACCAGCAGCGTGTCCTGAATCTGGTACTGCGGATCGGCGAACGCGACCTGCTTGCAGCGTTCCGGCGTCACATACATGCCGGCCGCGATCACGTCGAAGCGGCCTGCGCGCAGGCCCGGAATCAGCGAGCCCCATTCGGTCAGCACCGCATCGACCTTTTTCACGCCGAGCCGGGCAAAGATCTTGCGCGAGATTTCCGGCGATTCGCCGGTGACCGTGCCGTCGGGCTGCGTGTACGCGAAAGGCGCCTCGTTGGCGTAGCCGATGCGCACTTCGCCAGTGCGCTGGATGCGCTGCAGCGTGGTTTCCGCGGCCGCGTCGGCGGTGTACATCGCGAGGCCGGCTACCGCGAGGCAGAAGGCGCCGAGCATGGCTGACGTGCGCTTCGAGTTCATATCGATCCCATTGAGTGGCGTGATGAATGGCGCGCTGCGGCACGCCGTCAGGCGGGGCAGTGCGTGCCGGCAGACAGGTCGTCGTGAGCGGCTCTGCCACGTTCGAGCGCAGCATACAAAGCCATATTTTTGGATCGGATTGCTCTAGGACAATTATTTTCCGCCGCGATTTCGTCGCACTATGGGAAGGGTCAAAGGAGGCGCAGGTGATCGAACAATGGCGGGAGGCTGTGCTGGCAGTGCACGGCGTGGAATCGAAATACAAGAGACTGGTGAAGGCGATTGCGGGGGACATCGAAGGCGAAACGCTGCGCGCCGGCGCGCGACTGCCGCCGCAGCGCGACGTCGCCGCCGAACTGGCGATCAGCGTGCAGACGGTGACCAACGCCTACAAGGAGCTCGAGCGCCAGGGCCTGATCCGCTGCGAGGTCGGGCGCGGCAGCTTCGTTGCTGAACGCGTAACCGAGGCGATGTCGACCTATATGCTCGATTCCGCCGAACGCTCGGTGGTCGATTTTTCGATCGCGCGCATTATCCATACCCCGGAACACGATGCGATGTGGCGCAAGGTATGCGGCACGCTGGCAGCCATCGAAGACCAGCCGTGGATCCGTGCGTTCCGCCCGATCGCCGGTTTCGAGCATCACCGGCAGGCCGGCATTGCATGGCTCGCGACGCTCGGCATGCCGGCTGCGGCCGACATGCTGCTGGTCACCAACGGCGCCGCACACGGCATCTTTCTTGCGCTGGCATCGCTGGTCGGGCCGGGCGATACGGTGCTGTGCGAAAGCCTGACCGATCATGGTGTGATCGGCTCGGCCAACGTGCTGGGTTTTACGCTGAAAGGCCTCGAGATCGACGAATACGGCATCCACCCCGAGCACTTCGAAGAGATGTGCGACAGCGAGCGGATTAGCGCGCTGGTCTGCACGCCGACGCTGAATAACCCGACTGTCGCGCTGATGCCCGAGTCGCGGCGCCGCGCGATTGCACGGATTGCGCAGCGTTACGGCGTATATGTGATCGAAGACGATGTGTACGGCCCGCTGCCGGGCAAACCGATTCCGCCGATTTCGAGCCTGATTCCCGAACTGGCGTTCTACTGCACCAGCATGACCAAGTCGGTGCTGGCCGGTTTGCGCATCGGCTATCTGACGACACCGCGGCGCCTTGCACTGCGGGTCGAGAGCGTGCTGCGCGTGAGCAGCTGGATGGCGACCTCGCCGATGGCGGAGGTCGCCACGCGCTGGATCAACGACGGCACCGCCGCGCGGCTCGTGCAGATTCAGCGCGAGCGGCTCGCGAAACGGCAGGCGCAATTGCAGCAGGTGCTCGGCAACTACGTGCTGGGTGCGCATCCGCATGCGCTATCGGCATGGCTGCGGATGCCTGAGCACTGGCAGGCCGAACGTCTGGTGCGCGAACTGCGCAACCGCGATATCGCGGTCACGTCGCCCGATCCGTTCCTGGTGCGCGGCGCGGAACGCCCGAATGCGGTGCGGCTGTGCGTGGGCGCGGAAGTCAGCGAAGACGCCTATCGCGGCGCACTCGAAACGATGCGAGACGTTTTCGAGCAGTATCCGCAGGTTCACGATTTCGGCTGAAGGGCGGGCGGCACGGCGGCGGCGCGTCGCGACAGCGCGTCACAACGGCGCGCCACGGCTAAATGTACCAGGACAATAGGAATCGGATTTTAGAACATTAGACTGGCCTGACTGAATGAAGCGCAGCAGCGCAACGCGGCCCGCAAGCCGGCGCGGCGCGCTGGTTCCAGCAACGCTTTGCTGCACCAAGGCCTATGTCCGATCTGTCACTCGCCGACGTCTACCGTGCGCGCCGCCGTCTCGAAGGGCGCGTATCCCGCACCCCGCTGGTCGAGTCGCCCTCGTTGTCGGCGCTGGCGGACACCCCCGTCTATCTGAAACTCGAAACCGTGCAGCCGACCGGCAGTTTCAAGCTGCGCGGCGCGACCAATGCGCTCGCGCGGCTCGCCGAACAAGGCTGCAACAAGGTAGTGACGGCATCGACTGGCAACCACGGCCGCGCGGTCGCGTATGCGGCGCGCGCGCTCGGGATTGCGACGACGGTGTGCATGTCGTCGCTGGTGCCGGCGAACAAGGTCGAAGCGGTGCGCGCACTCGGTGCGCACGCAAGCATCGTCGGCCGCAGCCAGGACGATGCGGAGCGCGAGGCATTGCGCCTGGCGCGCGAAGAAGGCTTTGCCTACGTGCCGCCGTTCGATCACCCGGACGTGATCGCCGGACAGGCGACGCTGGGTCTCGAGATACTCGAGGCGCTGCCGGACGTGGCCAATATCGTCGTGCCGTTGTCGGGCGGCGGTCTGTTTGCAGGCGTCGCCTTCGCCGCCAAACAGGTGAGCCACCGTGTGCGCCTGACCGGCGTATCGATGGAACGCGGCGCCGCGATGCACGCGAGTCTCGCGGCCGGCAAACCGGTGCTGGTCGACGAACTGGAAACGCTGGCCGATTCGCTCGGCGGCGGCATCGGCGTCGACAACCGCTATACGTTCGCGCTGACCCGCGCATTGCTCGACGATCTGCTGCTGCTCGACGAGGCGTCGATCGCGCGCGGCATTGCGCATGCATACCGGCACGAGCGGCTCGTCGTCGAGGGTGCGGCGGCAGTCGGCATCGCCGCGCTGCTGGATCGCGCGCTGCCTGCCGATGCGCTACAGCGCGGCCCGCTGGTGCTGGTCGTGACCGGCGCCAATATCGACATCGAACTGCATCGCCGTGTGACCGCCACGGCATGATCCTGGAAGAGCTCACCTATGACCGCAATCACCCTGCTCGGCGAAGCGCAATTGCGCGAACTCGTGCCGCTCGATCTGGCGGCGATCGATCAGGTCGAAGCCGCCTTCGTTGCGCTTGCAACCGAAGCGGTGGCGATGCCGCCGATTCTGCGGCTCGATCTGCCCGAGCGTCATGGCGAAGTCGACGTGAAGACCGCTTATCTGCCACGCTTCGACAGCTTCGCGATCAAGGTGAGCCCGGGGTTCTTCGACAATCCGTCGCTTGGCTTGCCGAGCCTGAACGGCCTGATGCTGGTGCTGTCCGCGCGCACCGGCCTGACTGAAGCGGTGTTGCTGGACAACGGCTATCTGACCGCGGTGCGCACCGCGGCAGCCGGCGCCGTGGCCGCGCGCTGGCTGGCAAAGGCGCGCACGCCGCGCGTGGCCGTGCTCGGCGCGGGCGAGCAGGCGCGTTTGCAATTGCAGGCGTTAGCGTTGGTGCGCAACATCGAACACGTAACTGTCTGGGCGCGCCAGCGCGACAGCGCGCAACGCTTGGCGGCCGAGATGTCCACGCGGCTGCGCGTGCCGTTCGAAGTCGCGCCCGACGTGCATCATGCGCTCGCCGCCGCGGACCTCGCGATCACGACCACGCCGAGCACGACGCCGCTGATCGAAGCCGCCGATCTGCATCCGGGCTTGCATATCACCGCAATGGGCTCCGATGCCGAGCACAAGAACGAAATCGCGCCGGCTGCATTGGCCGCGGCGCGCTATATCGCCGACCGGGTGTCGCAAACGCGCGTGCTCGGCGAACTGCATCACGCGCTCGAAGCCAACGCAGTGGATGCGCGCGCAACGTTCGCCGAACTGGGCCAGGTGATCGCCGGCCACGCGCCGGGCCGCACCAGCGACGCCGACGTCACGCTGTGCGACCTGACCGGCACTGGCGCGCAGGACACCGCGATTGCCGCCCTGGCGCTCGCGCGGGCGCAGGCGGCCGGCGCGGGCACGATTTTCCGCAACGAGAACACGCGCGGCGACGCGCGCTGAGAGGAGACGATGTCAGATTCGAAGCAACAGGAAGCGCAGCGCGCCGCGCCTGCGGTACGGCTGCCGTTCGAGCGGGCCGAATACGACGCACGGCTGGCAAAAACGCGCCGCGCGATGCAGAACGCGCAACTCGATCTGCTGATCGTGACCGACCCGACCAATATGGCGTGGCTGACCGGCTACGACGGCTGGTCGTTCTACGTGCACCAGTGTGTACTGCTCGCGCACGAGGGCGAGCCGGTGTGGTTCGGCCGCGGCCAGGACGCCAACGGCGCGTTGCGCACGGTGTTTATGCAGCGCGACAACATCGTCGGCTATCCGGATCACTACGTGCAGTCCACCGAGCGTCATCCGATGGACTACCTGGCACGCGAGGTGATCGCGGCGCGCGGCTGGCAAAACGCGCGCATCGGCGTCGAGATGGACAACTATTACTTCAGCGCGGCCGCGTACGCTTCGCTGCAACGCAATCTGCCGCAGGCGACGTGGCGCGATGCGACCGCGCTCGTCAACTGGCAGCGCGCGGTGAAGTCGCCGCGCGAGATCGAATATATGCGGATCGCCGCGCGCATCGTCGAGAAGATGCATGCGCGGATTGTCGAGCGCATCGAACCGGGCATGCGCAAGAGCGATCTGGTGGCCGACATCTACGCGACCGGCATCGGCGGTATCGACGGCCACGGCGGCGACTACCCGGCCATCGTGCCGCTGTTGCCCACCGGCGCCGCTGCGGCCGCGCCGCATCTGACCTGGGACGACACGCCGTTTGCGGCCAACGCAGGCACGTTCTTCGAAATCGCCGGGTGCTTCAGGCGCTATCACTGCCCGCAGTCGCGCACTGTGTACCTGGGCAAGCCGCCGCAACATTTCGTCGAGGCGGAACATGCCATCGTCGAAGGGATCGAAGCCGGCCTCGCGGCCGCGAAGCCTGGCAACACCTGCGAGGACATCGCCAGTGCGTTTTTCGCGGTGCTGCGCAAATCGGGCATCGAGAAGAACAGCCGCTGCGGTTATCCGATCGGCGCGAGCTATCCGCCGGATTGGGGCGAGCGCACGATGAGCCTGCGCCCCGGGGACAAGACCGTCCTCGAACCCGGCATGACGTTTCACTTTATGCCGGGACTATGGCTCGACGACTGGGGGCTCGAGATCACCGAGAGCATCCTGATTACGGCGTCGGGCGTCGAAACGTTCTGCAACACACCGCGCAAGCTGTTCGTGAAGGAGTAGTGCGATGAGAGCATCGCCGATTCAGGCCACCGTCGATTTCAATGCGCCCGGCGAGCAGCATGGCTTTCTGAAGCTGCCGTATTCGCACGATGCGTCCGCGTGGGGCGCGGTGATGATTCCGATCACCGTGATCGCGCGCGGCGCGGGGCCGACCGTGCTGCTGACCGGCGGCAATCACGGCGACGAATACGAAGGTCCGATTGCGCTGGCCAAACTCGCATCGACGCTGAAGGCCGACGACGTCACTGGCCGCGTAATCGTCGTGCCGTATATGAACTACCCGGCGTTTCGCGCCGGCACGCGCACGTCGCCGATCGACCGCGGCAATCTGAACCGCAGCTTTCCCGGCAGGCCGGACGGTACTGTGACGGAGAAGATCGCCGATTACTTCCAGCGCTATCTGCTGCCGCTCGCCGATTACGTGCTGGATCTGCATGCGGGCGGACGCACGCTCGATTTTCTGCCGTTCGCGGCGATGCACGTGCTGGCCGACGCGGCGCAGCAGGCGCGCTGCGAAGCGGCGATGCGCGCATTCGGTGCGCCGTACTCGATGCGGATGCTCGAACTCGACAGCGTCGGTTTGTTTGACAGCGCAGTCGAAGAAGCGGGCAAGGTGTTCGTGTCGACCGAACTGGGCGGCGGCGGCACCGCGTCGGTCGAAAGCGTGGCGGTGGCGGTGCGCGGCGTGCAGGGCTTTCTTGCGTGCAGCGGTGTGCTCGCAGCGAATGGCCGCTACGCCGCGGCGGCGCTCGCCGCGCAGGCGACGCAGCGCACCACGACGCTGCTCGATATGCCCGACGGCAGTTGCTACACGACCAGCGAGCACGACGGTCTGCTCGAAATGTGCAAGGACCTCGGCGATACCGTCGAAGCGGGCGACGTGATCGCGCGTGTGTACGACGCGACCCGTACCGGTACGGCGCCGGTCGAATATCGTGCGCGGCGCGGCGGTCTGCTGGCGGCACGGCATTTTCCGGGGCTCGTGCGGATCGGCGACACGGTGGCGGTCGTTGCCGACGTGGTCGAAGCGGGTATTCCCGTTCATGCGCACACGTCGGAGCCGGCCGCCGCGGCGGCCGTTGCATAAGCAACCATAGCGATGAAACTCGACCGCTACGACCTCGCCATCCTGCGCATTCTTGCGCAGGATGGCCGCATCACGAAGTCGCGTCTGGCCGAGGAGGTGAACCTGTCGGTGTCGCCGGCATGGGAGCGTGTGCGGCGTCTCGAGGAGTG
>DATLOW010000547.1:0-9658 GCA_035536055.1 Paraburkholderia sp.
CAATATGAACGATCCGAAGATCGCGGCGGTGCTTTACGATTGAGCGGCGCCGCCAGCCGGTTGACGATGAAGGGAGGGCGAAGCGCTTCCTTCATCGCGCAGCGTTACGGCAGGTATCGACGTCCGGCTCAGCGAACGTTCTCGCGCGTTGCGTGGGAATCGCCGAACTCAAACATGCACGATCGCGCCGATCGTGCCATTCGGAACCCGCATCACGTGCGCGTCGTCGCACTCATTGATCGGCGAATTCGACACGATTGCGCCCGCTGCGCTTGGCGCGGTACAACGCGGCATCCGCGAGGCCATACGCGGTGCCGAAATCGGTGCCGCGCGGATTCGCGCTGACCCCGAAGCTGGCCGTAATGCGCCGGTCCACCGGCGCGGCGAACACGTAGCTGCCGATTGCATTGCGCATACCGTCAGCCAGCGAATGGGCACTGGCCGTATCGCAGCCGGGCAGAATCACCGTGAATTCTTCGCCGCCGACGCGCCCGATCAGCCCCTTGTCGCCGACGATGCGGCGCAGACATTCCACCACGCCCAGGATCACCGCATCTCCAGTCGGATGGCCGAAATCGTCATTGACCCGCTTGAACTCGTCGATGTCCAGCACGATCATCACCGCGTGACTGGTGCGCAAAACCTTCGAGGCCCGCTCGATCACCGCGCTGCGGTTGAAGACGCCGGTCAGCGCATCATGCGTGGCGCGATGCGCCAGTTGCTGCGCGAGCGCCTGCATCTCGCGTTCCGAGCGGTCGCTACGGCCGATCAGCCGGCGCGTCTCGCGCATCAGGCGCTCGAAGTGTTGAATCAGCTCCCCCAGCGACTGGCGGTACTCCGTTGCATCCGCATCGACATTCGCGTGGATCGCGCGCGCCTTCTCCAGCGCGCCATTCTCGTTCTGAAACAGATCGGGCGCGTCGCTCACGGATGAGTCGGCAGGAGAGATCCTCGGCACCTTTTTATCCTTGGTGGGAGACCGGACGATCGGTAAATTCGATTGCATGAAAATCGGCCTTCAGCTCTTCACCGAATTCAGCGATGGTTTCGTCTTCCTCGTCGCGGAACCAGTTCATCAGCACGCGCGTGCCGGATTGGGCGGCTTCGTCGAGCGCGTCGAAGATGCTGAACAGCATCTTGGTGCTCGAGCTGTTGAAATACGTCAGCACCACGTCGATCGTGATCACCGCGCCGACCGATTCGGCCAGATACTTGCGCAGCTGTTCGATGACCGGCGCATAAAAAGCCGCCGCGTTTTCCGGGTAAGACTCGCCTCGCAGCAACAGCGTGTGCTGATCGAAGCGGAAGTCCACTTCCGGAGAGGTTGCCGTTGCGGCAATGTGTAAATTATCCATGGCTTGTGCGCCTTACTCAGATGATGGCCTTGAGGCAAAACAGCGTCGTTTCCGGATCGTCGGCACGCGGATAGAAAGCGAATTCGAGCGGCGCACTGGCATCGCGCGCCATCGTCAGGAATCCCAGCCCCGCGCCCTTGCTTTCCTCTGGCGTCTCGGCACGCAGCGACACCTTGTAAGCCTGTTTGATTTCTTCAACCGACATGCTGCGCAACGGCTCCAGCTTGTTGCGCAGATGCTCGACGTCGGCGGTAGCGATCGGATTCACGCACAACATCAGATGCCGCTCGCCTTCCGTGCTGATGCATACCGCGCCTTCGCGAATGGCGCCGCCGCCCTGACCGTCGGACTGCAGCGCGTCGGATGAATAGTGAACGATATTCTGCGACAGTTCGACGAACGCCGAGAACAGCTTGCGGCGCGTCGGGCCGCTGACACCCGCTACTTCCAGTTGCAACCTCACCACCTCGCCCATGGCCGCGACGATGTTGTGAGAAAAATAGCCCTTATGATAAAAGAGCACGTTGCGCCTTTGCGCGAGGTCAAAAAAGGCGTTGTCCTGTTCGAGTAGTAAAGACATCATTATTGTTAGTGGGCTAAACGCGGGCACAGAAAAGGGTAACGTCATCGCGGCGTGGTTGCGCGCCTTGCCAGTTGGCCAGCGCCTGCTGCAGGTTTTCACAGATTGCTGAAGGCGCCTCGCTACGGTGCTCGAGAATCAGGCCCAGTGCGCGGCGCCGGCTAAACGAAATTTTCCGCGCCCCGCCGATCTGGTCGGTCAGGCCGTCGGTGCAAACGAACATCAGGCTGCCGGCCGGAACCGGCACGCTGCGCAGCTTCCATGCGTAGTCGGCAAGGCTGTCGACGTAGCCGACGCCCATCCGGTCGCCGGTAATCGTTTCGAACTGGCCGGCATCCGGCGTCAGGATATGCAATGCGATACGCGCGCCGGCGAAATACAGCTGGCTTTGCGCGGCATCGAACCAGAAGAACGCGGCGTCGAGGCCATCGTTGGATTGCTCGGCTTCGGCCGCGCTGTTCACCTGGCCGAGCAGCGCCTTCACGTTGCGGTTGACGGCCGCGAGCAGCGCGGCCGGCTCGCGCGGTCCGATCTGCTCGAGCGCCTGCGAAAGCGACGCCGAAGCCAGCAAGGTCATGAACGCGCCGGGCACGCCGTGACCGGTGCAGTCGGCCACCGCGCCGAACCAGCCCTCCGGATAAGCGGCGAAATGATAGAAGTCGCCGCCCACCACATCGCGCGGCTCCCACACCAGCGCGGCATCCTGCAAGCGCCCTTCGAGCGTCTCGCGCGACGTGCGCAGCATCGCTCGCTGGATCACGCTCGCATATTCGATGCTTTGCATGATCTGGCGATTTCGTTCCGCTTGCGCTTCCGCCACCGCACCCAGCAGTTGCAGCCCGCTGCCCAGGCCGGCAAAACCGCCGTCGCGCGTGACGATAAAGCCGTCGATCAGCGCCTTCTCGCCGACCTCGACGGCCTTGAAGGTCAACGCCTCGATGCTCATGTCGGCGTCGACGATCAGCGGCTCCTTGTCCATGAACGCGATGCAGCTTTTCTTGCCGTACAGCTCGCGATGGAATGGCTTGCTCATTTGCGACAGAAAGATATCGCGATTGATCAACCCGATTGGCCGATTGTTCTCGGTCACCGCGAGGCTTTTCATGTCGCTACGCGAGGAAAAAATCTCCATGACTAGCGAGTTGGGGTCGTCGGATTTGACGGTGGGCGCTTCCTGGCACAATTCCCCGGCAGAATTGGGATCCCGTTGTGCACCGGAACGGCGAAACCGCGAAAACGCTGGATGCATGGTGGCACTGGCCAATCGTGGATAAAACCCAGCACGCTAATATTTTTCCGTGTACTGTGCGTGACAGAAAGCGTGTTCGGCAAACCCACGCATGGTAACGCTGTTTGCGCGCCGAATCCAAGCCGAACATATAAAAATCGAGTGCCTGCAACACCGCGCTTCGCCTTGTCCGGCGGCGATTTACGCGGCAAACGTTTGCCATCCGGATTAATCGCGGCGCGTTAAAGATGCCACTGCGGATGGTCACCGCGCGACGCCAATTGCAACGCGATAAACTTCGCTCGATAAGCGCGCCACCATCGCGCACTTATCGAGCGCCGCATGATGCCGTTACGCCTCGCGCAACGGCCTGAAGCTGACCCGCACCTCTTCGGAAAACGATTGCGGTTGTTCCCATGCCGCAAAATGCCCGCCTTTGGGAAGTCGGTTGTAATGAATCAGCTTCGGATACGCCTTCTCGGTCCAGCTGCGCGGCGCTGCGTAGATCTCATCCGGAAAGACGCTGACGGCCACCGGAATCGTCAGGTGCTTCGGCGCGAAGAAGTTCAGCTTGTTTTCCCAGTACAGCCGCGCCGACGACACGCCGGTGTTGGTCAGCCAGTACAGCGTGACGTTGTCGAGAATATCGTCGCGCGACAGTCCTTCCTGCTGCCCGTCGAATACCCGCGTAATCAGCGCTTCGCTGGCGGCATCGTGATCGATCATCCATGCAGCGAGGCCGATCGGTGAGTCTTCGATGCCGTATAACGTTTGCGGGCGATTCGCCATCTCCAGCGCGTAGCCCAGACCGTGCTTGTAAAAATAGTCGAGCTGTTCGAACGCATGCTGCTCGTCCGCGGACAGTCCGGCCGGCGCCGGCTGGCCATACTTGAGCGCATTGGCAATATCGTCCGGCACCGTGGCGGGCATGTTGGTGTGGATGCCCAGCAGCCCCGGCGGCGTCAGCAACGCCATCTGCTCAGTCACCGCATTGCCCCAGTCGCCGCCCTGCGCGACGTAGCGCGTGTAGCCGAGCCGCTGCATCAGCGTGACCCACGCGCGCGCAATGCGCTGCGGGTCCCAGCCGGTCGCGCTCGGCTTGCCTGAAAATCCATAGCCGGGCAGCGACGGAATCACCACGTCGAACGCATCCGCCGCGCTGCCGCCATGCGCGGTCGGATTGGTCAGCGGATCGATGATTTTCAGCTGCTCGATAATCGATCCAGGCCAACCGTGCGTAACGATAAGCGGCAGTGCGTTTTGATGTTTCGAGCGCACGTGGATGAAATGGATGTCGACACCGTCGATCTCGGTGACGAACTGCGGCAGCGCATTCAGTCTCGCTTCGACCTTGCGCCAGTTGTAATCCGTCGACCAGTAGGCAGCCAGCTTTTGCATCGTCGCGAGCTGCACGCCCTGCGACGCGTCGTTCACCAGTTCGCGCTCCGGCCACCGGGTTGCCTTGATGCGCCGGCGAAGATCGACCAGCTGCGCCTCCGGCACATGCACATGCAGCGGACGAAGCGCCGTCTGATCACCGCCTTTCGCCGGTGCGACCTGGGTAATCGACGACTGCTGCGTATCCGCCAGCGCGAAGCGGCTCAATGAACCCGCGACCACAGCGGCGGCCGCCGCGCCGATAAAACGGCGGCGAGACGGGACCTCGGGAAGGATATCGTTTGACATACAAGCTCCTGATTCGCAATTGCCTTCGTTAGGGCAGAGCGTGATGCAATTCACAGATACGCAATCCTGAGTGTCTGAATCGCTCTGCTTCAAACCGCAAACGATGGTTCGCGGTGGTTGAAGCCATTATGTAAAGACCCGCATGCAGCGTAAATGTCGACCCAAGTACAACACTTGTGAACGCTGGGAAAGAGCGCGCTGCGGTTAGCTCGCCGTGATTCGCCGCAATGGCCGAGGAAGCGCTTGCCGTTTGTTGTGACGATTCGAGCGTGCGCTTCAATACCGGCGCGCCGCCGATAAGTAGTGTCGCCGGCACCGGTTTCGAACCATGCGACGACGCATCGACGGTCGCGTCGATGCCAGCAGACTCTGGCAGAATGTCGATTCACCCCTTGTTTCCCGCCAGCGCCCAACATGTCCGCTCATCCCCGTTGCATCCTGCTGCTCGCGTTTCCCGACGTACAGCTGCTCGACGTCTGCGGCCCGCTGCAGGTGTTCGCTTCCGCCAATGAACTCGCAGCGAAGCGCGGCCAGCCGAAGCCCTATGCACCACGCGTCGTGGCGGCTGAGGCCGGGCTCGTCGCGTCGTCGTCGGGCCTCGCGTTGCAAGCCGAGTCGATCCGCTCGGTGAAAGGGCCGGTCGATACGTTCATCGTGCCCGGCGGCAGCGGCGTATGCGCGGCCGCAGAAGACCCGCGCCTGATCCGTTGGGCACAGCGCCAGGCGCCGCGGTCGGTGCGCGTTGCGTCGGTGTGCTCCGGCGCGTTCGTGTTGGCCGAAGCCGGCCTGCTGGACGGGCGGCGCGTTGCGACGCACTGGGCCCGCTGCGACGAACTCGCGAAGCGCTATCCGCAACTGCGCGTCGAGGCCGATCCGATCTTCATCCGCGACGGCGCGATCTGGACCTCGGCAGGCGTCACCGCCGGCATCGATCTCGCGCTTGCCCTCGTCGAAGAAGACCACGGCCGCGCGATGGCGCTCGACGTCGCGCGCGAACTCGTGGTGTTTCTGAAGCGGCCCGGCGGCCAGTCGCAATTCAGCACGATGCTGTCGATGCAGAAAGCCGATGACCGCTTCGGCGAATTGCATGCATGGATGGCCGCGCATCTGACGTCCGACCTGTCGGTGCCGCTGCTGGCAAAGCGCGTGAATATGAGCGAGCGCAGCTTTATGCGGCATTACAAGCTGGAAACGGGCCGCACGCCCGCGCGCGCGGTCGAGCAGTTGCGGGTCGAAGCGGCGCAGCGGCTGCTCGGCGAGACCTCATGGTCGATCAAGCGGATCGCCACCCGTTGCGGATTCGGCAGCGAGGAAACGATGCGATGCAGTTTCATCCGTCTGCTGCGGGTCGCGCCGCAGACGTATCGCGAGCGCTTTGCGATTTCGTAACGTGCGGCGTGCGGCGCAAAGCGCATGAGTTTTTCTCATACGCCCTCGCCGCGGTCGAATCGAACAGCCGCTAACCCACCGCGCTCAAGCCGCGCGTCGCGGCTGCAACATACGCCTCAGCTCGCCTGGTGTAACGCCGAGCCGCTCGCGAAAGCACGCGCTCATATGCGCATGCGATGAGAAGCCGACCGCTACCGCGATATCGGCCAACGATTGCTGCGAAGTCGCCAGCCTATGCCGCGCTTTGGCGATGCGCCTGTCGATCAGATAGCTATGCGGGTTCACGCCGATCGCCGCCTTGAACGCCCGGATAAAAAAGCCTTCGGAAAGACCGAGTTCGCCGGCGATCTCAGCTACGCGGATTTTCCGCTCCATATGGCAGTCGATATATTCATCGACCCGCTTCAGGCGATTGGCGGTGATCCACGCAGCCTCTCTGGGAGAGCTTGCGTTCGCATGCAGAACGGCCTGCACGCGTTCGACCAGCAGTTCGGCCTGCGCCTCGATCAATGCGGCAGCAGCGGCGCCATCGGCGAGCAGATGCCGGCGAATCGCATGCGCCGCCGCAATCGCAGCCGCATCGATCACGTCGCTGAATTGCCGTGCAGGCAAGTGCGCAAGACGGTCAGGCTGCGCCGCGACGATGCGCAGATATTCGCCGCCCACCGGCGATGCCGAATAAACGTCGCAACCGGCCGGCACGAAGCCGAGCCCATTCGGCTTGGCGCGAAACGGCCTGACGCGATCGCTGCCGAATGCGTGCACACCGCTTTGCGCATCGAACGCGACGCCGAGCACCGCGCGCTGCGGCGCATAAGCAGCTTCATACGCTGCGGCCGGCAACAGTTCGACGTGCCAGTCGCCAGCAACGAGATTCTTCATAGAACGCGTTCCCTGACCTTGCGCAACATGTGACCGCCGCGAGCGATGCAAGCCGCTCGCTACGTCAGTTTTCTGATAGCTCGCCGCGCGGCAATCCGGTCATCATACCGTTGGCGCAGCATCCGGTCCTCACACTCGTGGTACGGCTATGTTTTCGTTAGACAGAAAAACCCGCAAGCTCTTCTATGAAGACCCGCTGGCATTCCAGCATACGGCGAAGGTAGTGAAAGTCGGCGCCGATTTCGTCGAACTCGACCAAACTGTCGCGTATCCGGAAGGCGGTGGCCAGGACCCGGACCACGGCGAATTCATTCTGCCCGATGGCCGGCGCCTCCGCTTCGTGCATGTGCGCAAGATGTACGGCAATCGCGCGCCGCTAGCGGGTTTCCCGGATATCTCGGTCGACGGTGTGATCGAGCACGTGGTGTGCGCCGAAGATCTGCCCGACCTGCAGCATCTGCAGCCCGGCATGGACGTCACGGTGCGCATCGATCGTCTGCGCAGGGCTCAGCTGTCGCTGAGCCATACCGCATCGCACCTGCTCTATCTGGGCATCGGCGCAGTGCGCCCCGCTGCGATTGCCGAAACGATCGGCTGCCATATCGCCATCGAATCGGCGCGCTTCGACTTCTGGATTGCGGAGCGCTTCACGCCCGACGAGATCGAGGAAATCTCGCAGCTCGCCAATGCGTATATCGGCCGCAACAGCGCAGTGGAAACGTACGCACACGAAGCGCATCAGGACGCGCGCTATTGGCGCTGCGAAGGGCAAGTGATTCCATGCGGCGGCACGCACATCGCGTCGACGGGATGGATCGCGCAGATCGAAGTGCGCAGAAAAAGCGTCGGCAAAGGAAAGGAGCGGGTGTCCTGCACCTTTCCAGCGGCACGCGCCGATCTGCTGGTCGACAGTTGCCACTGAACCCGCGCGCAGAGGCAGGCCGCTAATGCGGCAGCGACTGATGCAGCCTTGTGAGGTTCTGCGGCTGAATGCGGATGATGCCGCCACGCGGGCTGTCGATATCTGAAATCAACGCGAGCGACAGGGCAACCGTCACCGGCAGAATCGTGATCAGCAATCCGCGGCTCAGCCTGCCCTTCGCGCCGTAGCCCTGCACCGTGCAACCAAACATCGCGATCAGGATCATCAGGAACCACGCGCCGAGCGGAATGTGATTGATGCGCGCGGCCTGCGAATAGTCCTGCGAATTGAGCACGTCGTTCATGCCGGCCGTGACCAGCGCGCCGATCGGCGTGGGCTGCTCCCGCGCCACCTGCACCGCGAGCTGCCATAACTGCGCCTGCAGCGCGGCGGTATCGCGGTCGAGGCGCGCGAGTTCCTGGCGATCGCGCGTGTCGTACTCGTCGAGCCGCAACTGCACGTAGCGCACGAGCGCCGCCTTGATCTGGTTGGCCAACGGCGTGCTTGCCAGGTCTGCGCGTGCGTATTCGGTGCCGATCGCATTGGCCTCGGCTTCTTCGAGATTCTTGCGCTGATCATAGCGATTGACGGCCATCGAAAGACTGAAGCCGATCAGCAATGCCAGCAAGGTCAACGTCGCGGTCGTGACGATGTTGAAGTCGTCCCTTTCGTCGTCGCCGAGCATCGCGACGCGGCGCAGAACGAACGCGCCGAAGGCCACCGAGGCGACGAACAGCCCCACCAGCACGACGAATAGAACTGCCGGGTGCGCAACGAATGCCGCCATTTCGATGCCTCCATGAGGGCAAGTCACGGGCTCGCGGGGTCAACGCCCGTTCAAAGCCCGTTCAATGCCTGTTTAAACGGCGAAACACAGCTTACCGAGCGGGTTCACGCCTTTATAGTGGCCTTTGGTCCAACATCGACGACGCCGCCTCCAGGCTTCCGAATCGAGACTCTCAGCTTGCTGGCTTCACACCAGCACCCCATTGCGCGCCACGACCTTACCCGCCGACACCACCAACCTGCGCACCGGCCGCGCGACCACTGCTTCGGCCGGCGTCTGCGCATCGACCAGCACCAGATCCGCGCGCCGGCCCGGCAGCAGGCCATAGTCCGCGAAACCGCAACCGCGCGCCGCACTGTGCGTGACGCAATCGAGCGCGATTTCGAGTTCGTCGTCGCGCCGGAAGTCGTTGCGCATGCCGATCAGCATCGCGCGTTCGAGCATGTCAGGCGAACCGTAAGGCGTCCACGTATCGCGAATCCCGTCGTTGCCGCCGACCACCGTCACGCCCGCCGCCCGGCAAGCGGCCACCGGCGGCACCGCGACCGAGGCCGGCGCGGTCGTCACGATCGCGACCTCCAGCTGTGCCATGCGCTCGAGCAGCGTGTCGCGTTCGCGTGGCGCGAGTTCGCCGAGACAAAACCCGTGGCTGATCGCCACCTTGCCCTGCATGCCCAGCGCGGCAGTGCGCTGCAGGATCAGGTCCAGCGAATAGGCACCCATCGTCGAGCGCTCGTGCAGATGAATGTCCAGCCCGCAGCCGTGCTGCTCGGCAAGCCCGAACAGCAGGTCGAGCGCCGCCACCGGATCGCCTTCGATCGCGCACGGG
>DATLOW010000548.1:0-2891 GCA_035536055.1 Paraburkholderia sp.
CAAAATGACCGGCGTCGCGCGCGTGGTGCCGGAAGCCGCGCTGTTCGCTTTCGGCGCGCTGACCCTGATGTTCGCGGTGGTCGTCACGTTCGACCCGCGCACGCTGTGGGATATCGCCGACACGCTGACGCGGCATCGCACGCGCCGCACGCAGCGCGTGTCACGCCCCCCCGCGCCACCGACGGCGCCGCGCCGCGGATGACCGCGCGATGAAATACCTGACGGCCAAGCGCGCCGGCCTCGTCGCATGCCACGCCTGCGCGCTGGTGCAGCAGCACGTGCGCTCGATCGATCCACAGCGCTGCAGCCGCTGCGGCGCGGTGCTGCACCGGCGCAATCCAGATAGCCTGATGCGCACCTGGGCGCTGCTGATCGCGGCCGCCGTGCTGTACATTCCGGCGAACCTGCTGCCGGTGCTGCATACGTCATCGCTGGTCGGCAACGAAGACGACACGATCATGAGCGGCGTCGTGTTCTTCTGGACCACGGGCGACTGGCCGCTCGCCGTCATCGTATTCGTCGCCAGTATTCTGGTGCCGATGCTGAAGCTGTCGGTGCTGGTGCTGCTCACCGTCACCGCACAGCGCCGCTCGCGCTGGCGGCCGCACGAGCGCACTTCGCTGTACCGGCTGGTCGAGCGGATCGGCCGCTGGTCGATGCTCGATATTTTCGTCGTCACGATGACGGTCGCGCTGGTGCGTTTCAAGTCGCTGGCGGAGATCACCGCCGGGCCGGGCGCGATCGCCTTCGGCTCGGTGGTGATCCTGACGATGCTCGCCGCGATGCAGTTCGATCCGCGCCTGATCTGGGATCCGCTCGACGGCGCCGCGCCGACGCCGACGCCCGCCCCTGCACCGCCTCGTGAACCCGTAGCCCGCGTGGACAGCAACACCCCCTCTCCCCAGGACCCCGCACATGAATAGTCCACAAGACCCGACGCCCGACGCGCCGCGCCACGATCCGCCCGGGCCGCCGCCGCTGCCCGAGCCCGACATCGACGCGCGCCGCCGCTGGCTGCCGTCGCTGGTGTGGGTGATTCCGCTGATCGCCGCACTGATCGGCGTCGCGCTCGTGATCCAGTCGATCTACGAAAAAGGCCCGACCATCACGATCAGCTTCAGCTCGGCCGAAGGGCTCGAGCCGGGCAAGACCAAGGTCAAGTACAAGGACGTCGACATCGGCTACGTAAAGACCATCAAGCTCGCGAAGAACCACTCGCGGGTGCTGGTGTACGTGCAGCTGTCCAAGGAAGCCGAAGACTTCGCGGTGAAGGACAGCCGTTTCTGGGTAGTGCGACCGCGGATCGGCGCGAGCGGCGTGACGGGCTTGAGCACGCTGTTGTCGGGCTCGTATATCGGCGTCGACGGCGGGCGTTCGACCGAATCGCAAAATGAATTCGTCGGCCTCGAAGCGCCGCCGGCGGTGACCGTCGACCAGAAGGGACGCCAGTTCACGCTTCGCGGCGAATCGCTGGGCTCGCTCGACATCGGCTCGCCGGTGTTCTACCGGCGCGTGCAGGTGGGCCAGGTGACCGGCTTCTCGCTCGACAAGGACGGCACCGGCGTCACGCTGCAGGTGTTCGTCAGCGCGCCGTTCGACCAGTACGTCGGCACCAATTCACGCTGGTGGCATGCGAGCGGTGTCGACCTGCGGCTCGATTCGAGCGGCCTCAAGCTGAATACGCAGTCGCTGGCGACGGTGATCGTCGGCGGCCTCGCGTTCCAGTCGCCGCCCGGCCAGGCGGTCGGCGTGCAGGCGCCGAACAACATGACGTTCCGCCTCGGCTCCGACGAAACCGACGCGATGCGCGAGCCGGACGGCGAGCCGGTGCGCGTGGTGATGAACTTCAACCAGTCGCTGCGCGGGCTGTCGGTCGGCGCGCAGGTGGACTTCCGCGGCATCGTGCTCGGCCAGGTGACCAACATCGGCGTCGAATACGATCCGAAGGCGCGCAACTTCACGATGCCGGTGACCGTCAACCTGTATCCGGACCGGCTGCGCCGGCGCACCCGCGAGACGTTGCCGGGGCAGGACACGCAGGAAGGCCACGACCTGCTCGAAGCGCTGGTCAAGCATGGCCTGCGCGGCCAGCTGCGCACCGGCAACCTGATCACCGGCCAGCTATATGTCGCGCTCGACATGTTCCCGAACGCGCCGAAGGCCAACGTCGACGCCACACGCGATCCGCTCGAACTGCCGACCATTCCGAACACGCTCGACGAACTGCAGCTGCAGATCGCCGACATCGCGAAGAAGCTCGACAAGATCCCATTCGACCAGATCGGCACCAACCTGAACGGCGCGCTGCAGAACGCCGACAAGCTGTTCACGAAGCTCGATACCGAGGTGCTGCCGCAGGCCCGCGATACGCTGACCGCGGCCAAGCAGACCTTCGGTTCGGCGCAGGCGACGCTGCAGCAGGATTCGCCGTTGCAATCCGATGTCCACCAGGCGCTCACCGAACTGACCCGCACGCTGCAGTCGCTGAACGCGCTGGCGGACTATCTGGAGCGTCACCCCGAATCGCTCGTGCGCGGAAAATCAGGAGATAACAAATGACGTTTGCGTGGCTTACCCGTTCGTTGCGTGCGCCGCGCGGCGCGGCGACTCGCGGCACAGCGGCAGGCACGGGCACAAGGGCGGGCGCGTCGGCGGCGCCGGCCGCGGCACGCGTCGCGGGCCTCGGCACCGCGCTCGGCATCGTGGCACTGACGCTGGCGGCGTGCTCGTCGCCGTCGAGCCGCTTCTATACGCTGAGCGCCGGCGATACGTCGGCCCAGCCGGTGGCGACCGTGGCCAATCCGGCGTTTCTGATCGAAGTGCCGCCGGTGGATGTGCCGCCGCAGGTCGCGAAGAACCAGATGGTGGTGCAAACCGGCGAAACGCAGGTG
>DATLOW010000549.1:0-7271 GCA_035536055.1 Paraburkholderia sp.
CGCGTGCCGCCCGTGACCGACGAGAAGTCGCCGCCCGACTCGCGGATCACCGGTGCGGATTCGCCGGTGATCGCCGATTCGTCGACCGAGGCGACGCCTTCGATCACTTCGCCGTCGGCCGGAATCGTGTCGCCGGTTTCGACCAGCACCACGTCGCCTTTGCGCAGGTCGGACGCCGTCATGATGCGGATCGGCGACTTCGGATGCGGCTCGTTGAGCTTCTTGGCCATCACGTCTTTCTTCGCGCTGCGCAGCGACGCGGCCTGGGCCTTCGAACGGCCTTCGGCGAGCGCTTCCGCGAAGTTGGCAAAGAGCACCGTGAACCACAACCATAGCGACACGGCGAGAATGAAGCCCGCCGGGGCTTCCGCCTGGCCGACGAGCGCCGCGATCCACAGGATGGTGGTGAGGATGCTGCCGACGTACACGCAGAACATCACCGGGTTGCGGAACTGCGTGCGCGGCGTCAGTTTCTTGAAGGAGTCCACGATCGCCGGGCGCACTAACGCCGGGTCGAACATGGACCGGGTTGCCGAATGTTCAGTCATTTCTTCCTCGAATATTCTGTGATGAAGTCCACGATCAATGGCCGAGAACCATCATCAACTGCTCGACGCCGGGGCCGAGCGCAAGCGCCGGCACGTAGGTCAGTGCGCCGACCAGCAGCACCGTGCCGAGCAGCAGCACGACGAACAGCGCGCCATGCGTCGGCAGCGTGCCGCCCGTCACACCGAGGCGTTTCTTCTCGGCGAGCGAACCTGCGATCGCGAGAATTGCGATCAGCGAGCCGAAGCGGCCGAACCACATGGCAATGCCGAGCATCACGTTGTAGAACGGCGTGCTGACCGTCAGGCCGGCGAACGCGCTGCCGTTGTTATTCGCGGCCGAGCTGAACGCGTACAGGATTTCGGAGAAGCCGTGCGGACCCGGGTTGAACACGCCAGCCTTGCCCGCATCCGTGAGCACGCCGACCGAGGCGCCGAGCAGCACCAGCAGCGGTGTCAGCAGAATCACGATCGACACCATCTTCATCTCGTACGCTTCGATCTTCTTGCCGACGTATTCAGGCGTGCGGCCGATCATCAGACCCGCGACGAACACCGCCAGCAACGCGAACGCAAGCGCACCGTACAGACCCGAGCCGACCCCGCCGAACACCACTTCGCCGAGCTGGATCAACAGCATCGGGATCAGGCCGCCCATCGGCGTCAGCGAGTCGTGCGCGTTGTTCACTGCACCGCACGAAGCCGCCGTGGTCGACACCGCGAAGATGCCGGACTGCGCAATACCGAAGCGCGTTTCCTTGCCTTCCATGTTGCCGCCCGCCTGCAGCGCGCTGGCGTTCTGATCGACGTGCAGCGCGGCGATCGCCGGGTTGCCCGCCTGCTCGGCGCTGATCTCGACGCCCACGCAGATCGCGAACGCGATCGTCATAAAGGCCAGCAGCGCAACGCCCTGACGCTTGTCCGTGACCATCTGGCCGAATACCAGACACAGCGCCGCCGGAATCAGCAGCATCGAGACCATCTCGACGAAGTTCGCGAACGGCGTCGGGTCTTCATACGGATGCGCGGAGTTGGCATTGAAGAAACCGCCGCCGTTGGTGCCGAGCATCTTGATCGCTTCCTGCGACGCGACCGGGCCCATCGCGATGGTCTGCCTGGTGACCGGCGTATCGACGGTGACCGGATTGCCCTTCGCGTCCTTGACCGGGTTGCCTTGCGCGTCGAGCTTCGGCGCGGCATAGGTGGTGGTCTGCAGCGTCGGCACGTCCTGATAGGCCTTGAAGTTCTGGATCACGCCCTGGCTCATCAGCACCGCGGCGATGATCACCGACATCGGCATCAGGATGTACAGCGTGGTACGCGTGATGTCGACCCAGAAGTTGCCGATGGTCTTCACCGTGTGCCGCGCGAAGCCGCGGATCAGCGCGATCACGACGACGATGCCGGTGGCCGCCGACAGGAAGTTCTGCACGGTGAAGCCGAGCATCTGCGTCAGATAGCTGACCGTCTGCTCACCCGAGTAGTCCTGCCAGTTGGTGTTCGTCACGAAGCTGATCGCCGTGTTGAACGCGGCGTCCGGCGTCATCGCGCCCAGTTGCTGCGGATTGCCCGGCAGGATGCCTTGCACGCGCAGCAGCAGATACAGGAACCCGAGGCCGATCACGTTGAACGCGAGCGTCACGATCGTGTACTGCTTCCAGTCCATCTCCGCGGACGAGTCGACGCCCGCAATGCGATACAGCAGTTTCTCCAGCGGTGAAAACATCCGCACGACACGCGAGCTGCCATCCAGCACGCGCGTCATGTAACGCGCGACCGGAATCGCCAGCGCAAGCAGCACGACGATGAAAATCGTCGTCTGCAGGACATTGTTGGTATTCATTCAATGTCCTCCGCGCGCAGCAGCGCATAGATCAGATAGATGAACAACAGCGCCGTCACGGCGCCCGACAACCAGAGGATCCAGTTCATGAGCGCGCTCCCTGTCCCCGCCGGAATTGCATCAGCTTCGAGCAGCCGGCCACCAGCCCGAAGGTGAGCACCGTGAACACCACGAGCCCCCCGACATACAGCACATCCATTTCATGTTCCCCATTGGTAGCGATGGATGCGTACGTTATGCCGATTCAGATAAAGGCCTGGTCAAAGATCGATTCAGCGATATAAAAAACGTGTAAACAAAAAAGCCGTGCCGCGCGTGGGCGGAACGGCTGTGCAGAAGCGGGCTGAGAGCGGCGCGCGCCAGCGTGGGCGCGGCTTTGGCGGATGCGGCGCAGCGCCGCGTGCGGGGTCGGCTGGCTGCGTTACGCGGGGCGCAACGGCCGCCGCCGCATTTAGATTCCTTAATGCGTTTAGATTTCTAAGCGCATCTACGGCAGCAGGATCGTCGAACCGGTGGTGCGGCGCGCCTCGAGATCTTCGTGCGCTTTCGCGACGTCCGACAGCGCGTAACGCTGGTTCACGCTGGTCTTGACCTTGCCCGACACCAGCACGTCGAACAGTTCCGCGGCCATCGCCTCAAGGTCGCTGCGTTTGCTCGTGTACGTGAATAGCGTCGGCCGCGTAAAGAACAGCGAGCCGCGTCCGGCCAGTTCCGACGAATCGATCGGCGGCAGCGGGCCCGACGAATTGCCGAACGTGACGAACAGCCCGAGCGGCGCGAGGCAGTCGAGCGACGCGGTAAACGTGTCCTTGCCGATCGAGTCGTACACCACCGGCACGCCCGCGCCGTTGGTGATCTCGCGTACGCGCTTCGTGAAGTTCTCGCGCGTATAGACGATCGGGTGATCGCAGCCGTGCTGCCTTGCGATCTCGGCCTTTTCGTCCGAGCCGACCGTGCCGATCACCGTCGCGCCGAGCGCCTTCGCCCACTGGCACACCAGCAGGCCGACGCCGCCCGCGGCCGCCTGGATCAGGATCGTATCGCCGGCCTTCACGCGGTACGTGCGGCGCAGCAGATACTGCGCGGTCAGCCCCTGCAGCATCACCGAGGCGGCCTCTTCATAGCCGATCGCATCCGGCAGCTTGACGAGCTGCGCGGCGGGCATCACGCGCTCCTGCGCATACGCGCCCGGCGGGCGCGCCGCATACGCAACGCGCTCGCCCGGCTTGAACCCGCTAACGCCGTCGCCGACCGCGACCACCTCGCCCGCCCCCTCCATGCCGAGGCCGCCCGGCAGCGGCAGCGGATACAGGCCGTTGCGGAAGTACACGTCGATGTAGTTGAGACCCACCGCGTGATGTTTGATGCGGACCTCGCCGGCGGCGGGTTCGCCCACGTCGACGTCGACCCACTTCATCACTTCCGGGCCGCCTGTCTTGTCGAATCGGATTGCCTTGACCATTGTTTCTCCCAGGTTCGTTCACGCCTGCGGCGTGAGGGACTGCGTGGCTGGCTGCATCAGACGCAGCGTCAGGATTTCGAGAATCATCCGCGCGGTCGAAATGTTCGTCGCGCACGGTACGTTGTGCACGTCGCAGGCACGCACCAGCGCGTTGATGTCCGGCTCGTGCGGCTGCGGCGTCATTGGATCGCGCAGGAAAATCACCATGTCGACCCGCCCTTCCGCGAGCTGCGCGCCGATCTGCAGGTCGCCGCCGTGCGGACCGGACAGCATGCGCTCGACGTGCAGGCCGTGCGCCGCCGTCACGCGTGCGCCGGTCGTGCCGGTCGCGATAATCTCGCAGCGCCTTAATGTGTCGACGTATTCGCCTGCCAGCTTGACGATGTCGTCTTTCTTGTGGTCGTGCGCAATCAGTGCGATGCGAGTGGCCATCGATGCGTTTCTCCGTTGTGCGGTGTAGTCGTGCGGTCGCGGCGGCGCTGCTGCGCGGGTGCCGCCTGTTGTTTTACGGGCTGGGCGCCGGCCCGATCCGGCGCCCGTTCAATGCGTATGACTGCGCGGCGGGCCGTCTGGTACGTGGCCGCCCGATACTTCCCGGCTCAGCACTTCGCGGCTTGGCAACTGCCCGCTCAGTACGTACCCGCTCAGTAAATCCCCGCTCAGTAAGTCCCAGGATAGGCGCCGCCGTCGATCAGCAGGTTCTGTCCGGTGATGTAGCCGGCGTGCACGCTGGCAAGGAACGCGCAGGCGCGGCCAAATTCGTCCGGCTGACCGAAGCGGCGCGCCGGAATACCTTTGATGCGGCTCGCGCGCGCCTCGTCGATCGTGATGTTCTGCGACTTCGCCTGGCTTTCGAGCGTCGACTTCACGCGATCGGTGTCGAATGCGCCCGGCAGCAGGCCGTTGATCGTCACGCCGTGCGGCGCGACCTTACGCGCGACGCCGGCGACGAAACCGGTCAGTCCCGAACGCGCGCCGTTCGACAGGCCGAGCGTATCGATCGGCGCCTTCACTGACGAACTCGTAATGTTGATCACGCGGCCGAAGCCGCGCGCGATCATGCCGTCGATGGTCGCGCGGATCAGCTCGATCGGCGTCAGCATATTGGCTTCGAGCGCGCGCAGCCAGTCGTCGTGCGTGAAGCTGCGGAAGTCGCCGGGCGGCGGGCCGCCGGCATTGTTGACGAGGATGTCGGGCTGCGGACACGCGGCCAGCGCGGCGGCGCGGCCTTCGGGCGTCGTGATGTCGCAGGCGACCGTCTTGACGGTTGCGCCGCTTTTCGCGGCGAAATTCGCGCGGATCTCCGCGGCAGTGGCTTCGAGCGTCGCGGCGGTGCGCGCGAGGATTACGACGTGCACGCCTTCGGCGGCAAGCGCCTCTGCGCAGCCGCGGCCGAGCCCCTTGCTGGCCGCGCAGACCAGCGCGGTCTTTCCTGCGATTCCGAGATCCATGGGTGCGTCCCCTGTTGGTGTAAGTGGCGGTGAGTGGCGGCGGCGGTCGTGCGACGCACAGCCGCGCGGCGGACTGCCCCCGATTCTAGAAGAATCGACGCGCGGCTGCCGGGCGTGGATCAAGCTTGGCCCTGGCGAAAATCCTGCGTTTCACCTGCCGCTTCTTTCGGTAGACTTGCGTGCGTGGCGCGCCGTGCGCCCGGACCTTGCATGCCGTGCACGTGCGGCACGGGCCGGTTGCGCGAACTGCCCGTCTTTATTCGCCGCGGATCCCCGCTTTCCTGTTTTTTGCCGCCTCGCGCCACGTCATGACCCAAGACGCCCGCTTTCCGAATCTGTACATCCTCGACCACCCGCTGATCCAGCACAAGCTCACGCATATGCGCGATCGCGATACGTCCACCCGCACGTTCCGCGAGCTGCTGCGCGAAATCACGCTGCTGATGGGCTACGAGATCACCCGCAACCTGCCGATGACGACACGCCGCGTCGCCACTCCGCTGGTCGACATCGATGCGCCGGTGATCGCCGGCAAAAAGCTCGCAATCGTGCCGGTGCTGCGCGCCGGCGTCGGCATGTCGGATGGCCTGATGGAGCTGATTCCGTCGGCCCGCGTCGGCCATATCGGCGTGTACCGCGCCGACGATCACCGGCCGGTCGAATATCTGGTGAAGCTGCCGGATCTGGAAGATCGCACCTTTATCCTGTGCGACCCGATGGTCGCGACCGGCTACTCGGCCGTGCACGCGGTCGACGTGCTGAAGCGCCGTGGCGTGCCGGGCGCCGATATCTCGTTTCTCGCGCTGGTGGCGGCGCCGGAAGGCGTCAAGGTGTTTCACGATGCGCATCCGGATGTGAAGCTCTATGTTGCGTCGCTCGATTCGCATCTGAACGAGCATATGTATATCGTGCCGGGCCTCGGCGACGCGGGCGACCGGCTGTTCGGCACCAAGAATTGAGCCGTAGAAGCCGCGCCGCGCAACCGTTCGGCTTGCCGCAGGCGCCCGCCGCGCGGGCCTTTCGCGCTAGCCGGCCACGCGCGGCAAGGGTCTCGCCGGGCGGCGGCATGTTAAAATCACTGTCTGCTCATCGAGCGGTTCACCCTGCCTGAATCAAAGCGCGCAGCGCGCCCTCGCCGGACCGCGGTGCATGGCGGGCATCCGGCAATGCGCGCGCGTTGCCAGTGCCTTTGCCGCCGCGTTGCGGTCTGTCGCGGCACCGTATGCCAGCCACGCCGCGTCAGGCCTCGCAGCGTTGCCACTGCCGCGCCGCGCAACGCGTACGGCTCGTCGGCGCCGGACACATCGACGGCGCCCGACGCGACGGCGCCCGACGCATCGGCACAGCGCATGCAGGGCGCAGCACGAACATCTCGGCGAACACCTCGGGACGCGCCTCGCGAAACGCGCCCCGCCGCGGCTGAAAACGCAAGCGCCGCCGCAGCGAGCAACCTGCAGCGGCAAGCGGCGCCACCGGCCGCACCACTCGCGACGACAATTGCACTGCGTGCGCCCGCTGGCGCGCGCGACGGAGAAAGGTATGGCGGGTCATTCGAAATGGGCCAACATCAAGCATAAGAAAGCGGCGGCCGACGCCAAGAAGGGCAAGGTCTGGACTCGGCTGATCAAGGAAATCCAGGTGGCGGCGCGCATGGGCGGCGGCGACATCGACTCGAATCCGCGTCTGCGCCTCGCGGTCGACAAGGCGTACGACGCCAACATGCCGAAGGACAACATCAACCGCGCGATCCAGCGCGGTGTCGGCGGCGTCGATGGCGCGAACTACGAGGAAATTCGTTACGAAGGCTACGGCATCGGCGGCGCGGCGATCATCGTCGATACGATGACCGACAATCGCACGCGCACGGTGGCCGAAGTGCGCCACGCGTTCTCGAAATTCGGCGGCAACATGGGCACCGACGGCTCGGTGTCGTTCATGTTCGATCACGTCGGCCAGTTCCTGTTCGCGCC
>DATLOW010000550.1:0-27432 GCA_035536055.1 Paraburkholderia sp.
GCTGCAGCAGTGGAGTGTCGCGCGTGCGTTCAATGCGCGACTCAAGGAGAAGATGGACGAGGCCGGAATCGAAGTGCCGGTGCCGCAAATGCAGCTTTACACGTCGACCAGAGAACGCCACCCGCGGCAACCGGCGGATGATCGTGCAACGGAGCCGCAGCGAGGCGGTTCCGGCGGCGGCGACGCCAGCAGCCATCGGTGAGCGCTGGCCGGAGCGTGCACGACAGGTTGGCGCCGCATCCGATCGCGCGCCTTCAGCATTCTTCCAGCACCACGACGCTGCGGGCCTGCACGTCGCATCGTCCATTGTTGAATTCGGCCACCTGCCCGGGCGGCACGATGTCATGCGGACTGTCGAGCGCCGTGTCGACGATGCGCCGCCAGCAACGGGCCTCCGACAACGGCAGTTCGACGCTGCGCGCGGACGCCGACATATTGAAGACCAGATGCAGCGCGGCCTCGCCGGGTTCGTGCGCACCGAGTGTGGCGGCGAGCAGTTGCGCGTGCGGGTCGTGCCAGCCCGGCTGGTTCAGATGTTCGCCGTGCCAGGCGACATCGGCGCGCGTCTGGCCGGGGTTCGGCTGGCCGGTGAGGAATCGCCGCCGCCGCAGACTCGCGTGACGCTTGCGTAGTGCGATCAGCTCGCGCACGAAGCGCGACATGTCCGCGCCGGCGTTCGTCGCAGTCCAGTCGATCCAGCCAAGCGGGTTGTCGTGGCAATACGCATTGTTGTTGCCGTGCTGGCTGCGCAGCAGTTCGTCGCCGGCGAGGATCATCGGCACGCCCTGGCTCAGCAACAGGATCGCCATCAGGTTGCGCGCCTGACGGCGCCGCAGGGCGGACACGTGGGCGTTGTCAGTGTCGCCCTCGACGCCGCAGTTCCACGACTGGTTGTCTGGATTGCCGTCGCGATTGTCGTCGCCGTTGGCTTCGTTGTGTTTCGTGTCGTAGCTGACCAGATCGCACAGCGTGAAGCCGTCGTGGCACGTGACGAAATTGACGCTGTTGATCGGCAGCCGGCCGTCGTCCGCGTAGAGGTCGGCGCTGCCCGCCATGCAGGTTGCGACCATGCCGACCAGACCCGCATCGCCGCGAACGAAGCGGCGGATCACGTCCCGATAGCGTCCGTTCCATTCGGCCCATGCCATGCCCGGAAAAACGCCGACGTGATAGAGGCCGGCCGCATCCCACGCTTCGGCGATCAGCGGCACGCGCGACAGGATCCGCGACGACTCGATCGCCCATGGCAGCGGCGGATCGGCCATGACCTCGCCTTGCTGGCCCCGTGCGAAGACGCTGGCCAGGTCGAAGCGGAAGCCGTCGACACCCAGTTCTTGCACCCAGTATTCGAGGCAGCGAACGATAAAGGCTGTCACGAGCGGATGATTGCAGTTCACGGTGTTGCCGCAGCCGGTGTAATCGCGATAACGGCGCCGGTCGTTGGCGTCGAGATGATAGAAGACGTCGTTGGCGAGTCCCTTGAAGTTGATGACGGGTCCCGCTTCGCCGGCTTCGGCGGTGTGGTTGAATACGACGTCAAGCAGCACCGCAATGCCGGCGGCGTGCAGCGCGTCGGTCAGCGCGCGAAATTCCTGCGGCGCGTGCGCGGGGTCGACGCAGTAGTGTGGATGCGGGCTATAGAAGCTGTGTGTGCTATAGCCCCAGAAGTTCTTCAGTCCTCGCGCGCTGGTCGATGGCGGCACGTCCTGCTCGTCGAATGCCATCACCGGCAGCAGTTCGACGTGACTCACGCCGAGCTGCTGCAGATACGGAATTTTCTCGATCAGGCCGGCGAAGGTGCCGGGATGCGCGACGCGGCTCGACGGATGGCGGGTGAAACCGCCGACGTGCAGTTCGTAGATGATTGCATCGTCGAGCCCGCGCGCCGTCCTGACGCTGGGGCCGCACAGCGCTTCGGTGACGATCGCGCGGTGCGTCGCATGTGCGGGGCCGGGTGAGTCGCTGGCCGCACGTCTTGTCCATAGCGCGTCGCTGACCGCCTGGGCGCACGGGTCCAGCAGTTCGTTGCGCGGATCGAACGCGTAGCCGCCGCGTTGCGTGTCCCGCGGACCGTCGACACGCCATGTGTAGCACGTGCCGGCCGGCAGGTTTTCCACCATCGCATGCCAGTAGAAAAAACTGCGATTGGCGTCGGCCGTGAGCATGACGATCTGAAACGGCTCGGCGCTGGTCGGCGTCGCGTACAGCAACAGCTCGACCTGTGTCGCGTGGCGACTGAAGATGCAAAAGTTCACGCCGCCCGGCACCGCGGTCGCACCCGGCGGAAACCGCGAGCCGGCGCGAACCGGGTACGCGCCGGTCGAACCGGTTCCAGCGTCATCGGTCAAGCGCGATCCTCACCCGGTGAATTCGCCAGATCCGCTCGCAGTATTCGTCGATGGCGCGGTCGGACGAGAATTTACCCGAGCGCGCAGTGTTCAGGATCGACATGCGGGTCCAGCGGCGCGTGTCCTGCCATGCAGCGTCGACGTCCTGCTGCCGCGCGACGTAAGCCGCATAGTCGGCAAGCACGAGAAACGGGTCCGACTGCATCAGATTGTCGATGAGTGGACGAAACATGTCGCGCTCGCCGCGCGAAAAGCGCCCGCTGGCGATCAGTTCCAGCGTTTCGCGCAGCTCGTCGTTGGCGTTCACATAATCGGCGGGGCGGTAGCCTGCGTGCCTCACCCGTTCCACGTCGCTGGCCGTCAGGCCGAACAGGAAGAAGTTTTCGTCGCCGGCTTCCTCGCGGATCTCGACATTGGCACCGTCCAGCGTACCGATCGTTACTGCGCCGTTCATCATGAACTTCATGTTGCCGGTGCCCGAAGCCTCTTTGCCCGCTGTCGAGATCTGCTCGGACAGATCGGCGGCAGGATAGATGAAGTGTCCGTTCTTCACGTTGAAGTCCGGAAAGAAAACGACTTTCAGCCGGTTGCCGATGGCGGGATCGTGGTTCACCACGTCGGCGATGCCGTTGATCAGCCGGATCATCAGCTTCGCCATCGCATATCCGGGCGCGGCTTTGCCGCCGAACACGAAGCAGCGCGACGGCATGGCCCGCTGCGGATCGCGTTGCAGCCGCAGGTACAGCGTGATGATGAACAGCGCATTCAGGTGTTGCCGTTTGTATTCGTGAATCCGTTTGACCTGCACATCGAACAACGCATCGGCGTCCACGCCGATGCCGGTCGCGCTGCGAATGCGCTCGGCAAGCACGGCCTTGTTGGCCTGCCGCACGCGGCGCCAGCGCGCCTGGAACGCATCGTCGCCGGCGTAGTCCGCCAGCTTGCGCAGCCGCGTCAGGTCGGTTGCCCAGCCGTCGCCGACGGTCTGGTCCAGCAGCTGCGCAAGGCCCGGATTGCACAACAGCATGAAGCGGCGCGGCGTAACGCCGTTGGTCACGTTATCGAAGCGCTCGGGCCACAGTTCGGCGAAGTCGCGCAGCACGGTCTGCTTCAGCAGCGCCGAGTGCAACGCTGCCACGCCGTTGACCGCGTGGCTGCCGAGCGTCGCCAGATGCGCCATGCGCACCAGCCGGTCGCCGCGTTCGTCGATCAGCGACATGCGCGCGGCGCGCGCTTCGTCGCCCGGGAAGCGTTGCCGGACCTCGTCGAGAAAGCGGCGGTTGATCTCGTAGATGATCTCGAGCAAGCGCGGCAGCAAGCTGCGAAACAGCGGCAGCCCCCAGGTCTCGAGCGCTTCGGGCAACAGCGTATGGTTGGTATAGGCGAACGCTTGCTGCGTGATGTGCCACGCGTCGTCCCACGGCATTTGCCGTTCGTCCACCAGCAGCCGCATCAGCTCGGCGACCGCGATCGAAGGGTGCGTGTCGTTCAGCTGAGCGGCGAACATCTGCGCGAAGTGCCCGGCTGGCTCGCCTTTCAGGTCGAGCAGGCGCAGCATGTCCTGCAGCGAGCACGACACGAAAAAGTATTGCTGCGCAAGGCGCAGCCGTTTGCCGGCCGCGGGCTCGTCGTTCGGGTACAGCACCTTCGACAGCGTCTCCGACAGCACCTTTTCGTTGACGGCCTCGTAATAGTCGCCGGCGTTGAATTCCTGCAGGTCGAACGACTCGACCGCCTCGCTTTTCCAGAGCCGCAGCGTATTGCACGTGCGCACGCGATAGCCCGGCACCGGCGTATCGCACGCGACGCCCTTGACCTGCTTCGCGGGCGTCCAGCGCACCCGCAAACATCCTTGCGCATCGGTCTCGTGTTGCGTGCCGCCGCCGAATCCTACATAAAACGCGACGTCGGGCCGCACGATTTCCCACGGGTTGCCCTTTTGCAACCACTTGTCCGTCACTTCGACCTGCCAGCCGTCGCGAATCTGCTGATCGAAGATGCCGAATTCGTAGCGGATGCCGTAGCCGATCGCCGGTATCTCGAGCGTCGCGAGCGAATCCATGTAGCAGGCTGCCAGCCGCCCAAGCCCGCCATTGCCGAGACCGGGTTCTTCCTCGAGCGCGAGCAGTGTGTCGAGGTCGAGGCCGAGCGCTCGCAGCGCGTCGCGCGCAGGGGTCTCGATGTCCAGGTTGATCAGGTTGTTGCCGAGTTGCGGGCCGATCAGAAACTCGGCGGACAGGTAGCAGGCGATGCGCGCGTCGCGCGCCGCATAGGTCTGCACGGTGGCCGCCCAGCGCGACAGCAGGCGGTCCCGCACGCTGTAGGCGAGCGCCATATACCAGTCGTGCGGTGTGGCGATCGCCGGAAAGCGGGCCTGCAGGCAGATCAGATTGTCGACTATATCGCGCTGAAGCGCGGCGGCGCTCAGGCCGCTGCGCGCGGGTTCCGCATCGTGCAGCGAAGTGACGGTGGGAGCGTCGGCCATCATGCTGTCCTTGCGCGTGCCGGGAAAGAGGTTCAGAAAGGCCAGACCCAGTCGGCGATCTCCGCGCGATCCGTGCCGTGCGTGTGCGCATAGTCGAGGTTGCCGATGATCGCGTTTTTCATGTCCTCGCGCAGATGCGCGGTTCTGCCTTGCAGGCGCGGCACGCGATCGAGCACGTCGATTACCAGGTTGAAGCGGTCTACCTGATTCAGAATCGCCAGTTCGAGCGGGGTGTTGATGTTGCCCCTTTCCTTGTAGCCCCGTACGTGCAGATTGTCATGATTGCGGAAGCGGTAAGCGAGCTTGTGGATCAGCCACGGGTAACCGTGGAAATTGAAGATCACCGGCTTGTCGACCGTAAACAGGCTGTCGAATTCGCGGTCGGTCGAGCCGTGTGGATGCTCGCTGACCGGCTGCATCCTGAACAGGTCGACCACATTGATGAAGCGCAGCTTCAGGTCCGGCATGCGTTCACGCAGAATCGCCGTCGCGGCCAGCGCCTCCTGAGTCGCGACGTCGCCGCACGAGGCCATCACCACGTCCGGTTCCGCATTCTCGTCGTTGCTCGCGCGCCGCCATACGCCGATGCCTTTTGTGCAATGCACGACGGCTTCGTCGATGGTCGTGAACTGCAGATGCTTCTGCTTGTCGGCCACGATCACGTTGATGCAGTCGGTCGAGCGCAGGCACTGGTCGGCGACGACCAGCAGCGTGTTCGCGTCCGGCGGCAGATAGACGCGCGTGACCGACGGGCTCTTGTTGGTCACCAGATCGATAAAGCCTGGATCCTGATGCGAAAAACCGTTGTGGTCCTGCCGCCATACGGTGGACGACAACAGAATGTTCTGCGACGACACCGACGCGCGCCACGGCACGTGGTTCTTGCAGATGTCCAGCCACTTCGCGTGCTGGTTGAACATCGAATCGACCACGTGCGCAAACGCTTCATACGTATGGAAGAAGCCGTGGCGGCCCGACAGCAGGTAGCCTTCGAGCCAGCCCATCAACGTGTGCTCCGACAGCATCTCCATCACGCGGCCGTCGCGTGCCAGTTCGCCGCCATCTTCGTCCTCGGGCAGCAATTCGGCCATCCATGTCTTTTTGCTGGCCTGGTAGATTGCTTGCAGCCGGTTCGAAGCCGTCTCGTCGGGACCGAACACGCGAAACGTATTCATGTTCGCGCGCATGGTGTCGCGCAGGAAATCGCCAAGCGGCCGGGTATTTTCGTGCAGGCTCTTGCCGGCATGGCGCACGTCCACCGCGTATTCGCGGAAGTCCGGCAGCGTCGGTTGTCTGCGCAACACGCCGCCGTTGGCATGCGGGTTGGCGCTCATGCGGCGCGTGCCTTGCGGGGCGAGCGCCCGCAGTTCGGCGATTAGCCTGCCGCTGGCGTCGAACAGTTCATCGGGGCGATAGCTTTTCAACCACTTCGCGAGCACTTCGAGGTTGGCTGGATTGCCGCGTACATCGGCAAACGGCACCTGATGCGAGCGCCACGAACCTTCGACCTTGTGTCCGCCGATCTCTTTCGGACCGGTCCATCCCTTCGGCGTGCGCAGCACGATCATCGGCCAGCGCGGGCGTTCGGTCTTGCCTTTCGAGCGCGCGTTGTCGTGAATCGCGCGAATCTCGGCAAGGATGGTATCGAGCGTGCCGGCCATCTTCCGATGCATGTCGGCAGCATCGGAGCCTTCGACGAAATGAGGCTGGTAGCCATAACCGGTAAACAGCGCCTCGAGTTCGTCGTGACTGATGCGGGCGAGGATGGTCGGGTTTGCGATCTTGTAGCCGTTCAGGTTCAGGATCGGTAACACCGTGCCGTCGCGCACCGGATTGATGAACTTGTTCGAATGCCATGCTGTGGCTAGCGGACCGGTCTCGGCTTCGCCGTCGCCCACCACGCAGGCCACGATCAGATCGGGATTGTCGAGGGCGGCGCCATACGCGTGCGACAGGCTATAGCCGAGTTCGCCGCCTTCATGGATCGACCCGGGCGTCTCCGGCGTCACATGCGAACCGATATGGCCCGGAAACGAGAACTGCTTGAAGAACTTCTGCAGCCCCTCGGCGTCTTCGCTCTTGTCCGGATAGATCTCCGAATAGGTGCCTTCCAGCCAGGCGGGCCCGAGTACGCCGGGCGCACCGTGGCCCGGGCCGGCCATGAAGATCACATCGAGATCGTCGCGCCTGATCACCCGGTTCAGATGCGTCCATACGAACGATAGCGCCGGGCTCGCGCCCCAGTGTCCGAGCAGACGGTGTTTGACGTGTTCGGCTTTCAGCGGCTCCCGCAGCAGCGGATTATCGAGCAGATAAATCATGCCGACCGACAGATAGTTGCAGGCGCGCCACCATGCGTCGATCAGCTGAAGTTCGTCGTTGCCGAGATTGCCTTGCTGCGAAGCCGCTGCATTTTGGTGCTTGCCCATGGCGACGTCTCCTGACGCGCAACCGGCCGTTAGTGGGCGGCTCGCTGTTTTTCAAGCCTGCCTGATCGTAGTCGGACATGGTTTGCCATCCATATCTCATGCGGAGTTATAGAAAACAAGTTTGTGCTATGCAAGTGAGCGTCGGCGCGCTGCGGGCGGTGTGACCGCACATAGCCGAAGACGAATTAACGCGCGGGACTTGAATGGCGCCAGACGATGTAGGAGAATATTTGTCAGCGAAATGCTCAGACGTGTTTTAACCGTTATCTGTATAAAACATCTCAATAGAAATTGTCTCGGTTGACAGAAAAGATCTGAATCTGCTGCTTCAGTTGCAACGCTATTCAATGGCGCCGATGCGTTCGGTGACGGGAGTCTGTTGTCAATGGAAATGCCAGTGCAAATTGTGCTAATTGGCATATCGGTCTGCGCATGCAATTTAAAGTTGGAATCATTCAAGGTTGAACGCGCTTATATCAGGATTTGAAAATCCTTTTGTCGAATGGATGTTGGTCAACGTTGCTGCCCGGCATAATTCCGGCCACTGCGTAACGATAAGTCGATCGATTTCGTTGGGGTCATTAGAGGGTAATAGTCGCAAGCAGATATCCGCCCGCCTTGCTGCGCGGGCGACTAGTGCTGGCAAGGAGATCTCCATGGAAGCTGTCCTGTTAGCCATGATTTTCCTCGCGTCGTCGGGGGCGCTCGTGCATACCGCGCTGACGCCAAAACCGCCGGCGGAGGCGACACAAGTCTCCGTTTCGGACCCTGCTGAAGTCAGCGTCGCCGTGCTGCGGCAAAACCACGAGTTCGGAGGGAACGAAGGCGGAGCTCCGCTAGTCGACGTGGCGGGCAACCGCCTTCAGGCCGACCCGCAACCGCGCGTGATCGAACGATGACGCTTGTGCCGGTGGGCGATGCCTAGGTGCGCGTGCCCCACGTCTCGAGCGGCAGCTTCCATAGCGGCGGCATTTGCGAGAAGGGTGGCGCGGTGTGCACCAGCCTTGCCAACGCGAGGCGGCTATCGGTGCCGATCTTGCTGAAGATCGCTTTCAGGTGCGCCTTGACCGTATCGAGGCTTACGCACATCGCATCGGCGATCGCTTCGTTGGATTTGCCCTGCGCGAGCCAGACGGCCGCCTCGACCTGTCGCCGCGTCAGTTCCGGAAACGCGTAGCGCAGGCGGTCGGCCGGACCGAGTTTGTCGATGGTGCGTTGCTGCGCCTGCCGATAGACGCGTTGCACATGTGTCCGGTAGATCTGCAGCCGGTCGCGCTCGCTATCGCTGTACGCGGCGCGGCCGATGATCCGGTGAGCGCCGAGATTCAATGAATACTCGCCGTGCTGGATCAAGACTTCCATGATCCGGCGCGCGCCTGCCGGCAGAAATACTTCACGCGCCATCGGATGCGCGATGAATTCTTCGTCCGTGTAGATATCGGATTCGCGCACCGCGCGCTCGCCGAAAAAGGCAGGGTCTTTCTGCCAGAACGGGTGAGTGCCGGCGTGACGGGCATAGGCCGCGAAGGCAGCCTTGCGCCGTTCCGGGTCGTCTTCCATCGACAGCAACGCGCGCAGCTCGCCGCTGCGGTGATGAATCTCGGTCCAGCCGACCACGTCTGCGTCCGTCAGCCGCATCACCCCTGCGAACAGCACGTTGGGCAACGTGAGCAGGTCAGCCTCCGCCTCGTACAGGCGCACGATTTCCTGCAGCAGCACCGGATCGTCGTCGCCCATAAATCACTCGTTCGGGTAATGGAATCTTCAGACCAGAAATTCTACATTGTTCACGGTCTGTGACCGCCCATTCTCGCAACGCCTTGCGCAGGAGACCTATTGTGAACGCCATACCGAAAGCCATTCGTCCCGATTCGAATCAGGTTCCGCTATTGCCGTCGGCAACGCCGCTGGTCCAATGGCAGGATGTCGCGACCAGCGAGCTGGCGCCGTATGCGCCATCCGATAACACGCTGCCGATGGGGCAGTACGCGGTATCGACCGTGATGGCGTGGGCCATCGGTCAGGGTTTTGCCGGCGGGATTCCGACGTGGGAACTAGGCGACGGCACGTGGGGCGTGATCTGCTTCCCGCCGCACGCGGGATTGCAGGTGACGCAGATCCCGCTTGCCGACTTGTCAGGATACGATTTGAGCAGTCCGGCAAGCTGTGGGCAGGGCGTAATGCGCTGGGCGCAAGACGCGGCGAACGGCTCGAATCAGCTGGCGATCCCGATGTACGTCAGCGACGGCACGACCTTCAATGCGCTGGTGTTCACGCCCGACTATCCGGCGCTGACGTTCTACGATGCGCCGAATCTCGAGCTCTATTACGCGATGCAGCAGCCCGCCGCGCTGATCAACCTGCAGGATCCGGCCGTGTGGGCCAACGCCGCGATGCGGGTGGCCGGCAACCTCGGCTTCGCGGCCGGCTGGCCGACCTGGGATTGGGACACCAGGCGCGGCCTGATCGGTATTCCTGCGTTCGATCTCGGCGCGGTGCCGGATGCGAGCGCCGGCAACGTGGATACGGTGGTCAAGGTGCTGCATCGCACGTATCTCGCGCTGCAGAACGTCGAGAGCATTTCGTCGTCACTGACGACCGGCGTGTTCGTCGACTTCACGCAGGCACCGATCGCCGACCCGACCATGAAGATCCTGACCGACTGCCTGTTCGGCGCGGTGCAGATCGCGCTCGGCGCCATTCCGGGCGTAGGCGGCATCCTGTCGGGCATCGTGTCGACGGCGGTGCAGGTGGCCATCGATGCGACCGGCAGCAGCGGCGGCACGTTCTCGCTCGAGCAGTACCAGAACATGCTGGTCGACGCGAGCAATGCAACCATCAACTACGTCACGCAACTGCACGACAATCTGCAACAGGCGAGCGGCGACACGCTCCAGCAGATGTGGACGTCGCCATATAACGATCCGCTGTCGGGGCGCAGCGTCGCGCTCGGCATGCTGGCTTTCACGCCGGCCGATGTGGTAGACGGCGACGCGTACTGGGCGCAGTTGGCCGAGCAGATGGAAACGAGCTATCTGAATAATCTGAAGTCGCAGATTTCGGCGCAGTTGTATCAGATCGAGTCGCGCACCTACCAGAACGCCCCGGTCGGCAAGCAATGGTGGGACGGTACGGTCGCATCGGTCACCGGCCCGGGCGGCGACTGCTCGCAATACGTGGCCGATCGCGACGACGATGTGTCGGTCTGGTTCAACGGTGCGGTGCAGGTGAGCGACTACGTGGAGCTCAACGAATGGTGGATGCAGGCGATCGCGAGCAGTAATCCCGAGTATCCGCCGACCACGCTGGTGTACAACCTGTTCGCCGATGACGGCTTCGGCGTGACGACCGGCGGTTGGGCCGGGCCGTTCACCAAACAGCAGTACTACACGCAGTTCTTCACGAAGCAGACCCAGATCGGCAACACGTATTGGCAAACGTGGGCTTATAACCTGCCGCCCGTCAGCTTCCTGCGGCCGTTCAGTCTGGGCTTTCTGGTGTTCGCCGGCATTACCGGCGAGACGGATGCGATCTCGGGTTATACGGACGGCCTCGGCAACCTGATGGTCAACTCGTCCGACAATACGGTGATCGCGGCGAACCAGCAGTGCGGGTTCTCGCAACCGGTTATCACGAACCCGTTGGTGCCGCTGGCAACGAGCAGCTGAGCGATGACGGCAATCAGGTGATGGAGGTTCGCTGCCGGCGCGATGCCGGCCGGGCAGCGAATTCCACTTCGACAAAAAGAACAACGGCGCGACGGCCCAATGGAAAAACGCCTCCTAGAATAAAAACGCATGCGCGGACTATCCACGCGAAGGAGAACGCGATGGCTATGCTCTGGGTTGCCAATGTCGAAACCGAAACAAGTGACGAGGAGATCAAGGAATTCCTCTGCGAATATGGATTTCCGCAATTCGACTCGATACAGCGCATCACCGGAACTGGCAGACGTCCCGCGGTGGTGCTGGGGTTCAATGAAGTGACCACGCACGCGCTGCGCCACCTGCAGCCACGTGTCCATTCGATGTTCTGGAAAGAGCGCACCTTGACGGTTCACGTGATGGCGGAACACCGGGTGGCGTGAATCCGGCTCTCGCGCTGGACGGCGCAGCCGCGAGTTCAGCAGCAGCGACGTCCGACGGATGTGAATGCACCCCACGCTCCCCGTGAAAAGGTGTCCGGATGAACCGCATCGTGACGAAGATGCAGGTCGTCATCTTCATTTTGTGCGTGCTGGCAGGCTGCGCCGCGGACCGGTCGACGGTTTCGGTACCCGGTTACCGAAATCGCGCCGAGGTCCGCGCCGAAGGTGGCATCCAGGTCTCGACAGCCGTGCTGTCGCCGGCAGAAAGCGCGGCTGTGTATGGCGTTGCGCTCGCCGACAGGCAAATACAGCCGGTGTGGATCGAGGTGGATAACCGCGAGGATCGCAACTACTTCCTGCTGTCGCCCGGTCTGGATCCAAACTTCTTTCCTGCGTCGGAGGCGGCCGAAGCGTTTGCCGGCACGGCGGCGCACGAATCACTGGCCGAGCTCGACCGCCGTTTCCGGGACCTTGCTTTTCATAATCCTGTGCGCCCCGGACAGAAAGTCGCGGGGTTTGTGCTGACCAATCTCAATGAAGGCGCGAAGCTCGTACAGATCGACCTCGTCGCAAAGGAGCGCGCCCGGACCTTTGCGATTTTCGTCGTCGTACCCGGCTTTGAGGGCGACTACACGCACAGCCAGGTATTCAAACGGACGGTCGATCCGCCTGAGCCCGTCGTCAACTACACGGATGACGCGGCTTTCCGCGCAGCACTCGACGCGCTGCCGTGCTGCGCGACCAACGAGGATGGCTCGAAGAATGGTGACCCGCTGAACCTGGTGATCGTCGGCAGCCGCGACGATGCGCTGCCCGCCCTCGTGCGGCGAGGCTGGAGCCTCACTGAGCAGAAATGGTCTGGCGCAATCAGGCGGATGATCGGTGCGGCGCTGTCCGGCGAACCGTACGTCAACGCACCGGTCAGCGACCTTTACCTGTCAGGGCAGGCCCAGGACGTCGCACTGCAAAAGGCGCGGGGCGACATCCATCAGCGCAACCATATGCGCCTGTGGCTCAGCAATATGCGTTACCACGGCAAACTCGTCTGGGTAGGACAGGTAAGCCGCGATATCGGCACGCGACTGACCTGGCATTCGTCGACGTTCACTACACACAAGATCGATCCGGACGTCGATGAGGCACGCACTGCGCTGACCGAGGACATGACGTATTCGCAGAATCTGATGAAGATGGGTCTGGTGTCAGGCGTGGGCGCTGCGCCGGAAAGCGCGCCGCGCGAGAACCTGACGACCGATCCGTACTACACCGATGGCTATCGCGTCGTGCTGGTATTCGACCGCACGCCAAGACCGCTTTCGCGAATCGAAGTTTTTCCATGGCTCACGCCGAACAAGGTGATGCAGGTGGCGCCCGGAGCCCAGCCATGAGCATCCCGCAGGCCCTGCATCGTGCGCGGCGCCATGCGGGGCTTGCGCTATGCGTTGCGCTTACGCTGGCCGGCTGCGCCAGATGGCACGTGCCGCCTGAGGCCGACGATGGGCCGCTACGCCAGCGTCAGGTCAGCGCCACCAGTCGCGGCGTCCATGTCAGCGCAACGGTGCTCGGCAGTGACGATAGCGAGCGGCAGTTTGGCGCCGACGTCAACAGGACGGGTGTCCAGCCGCTGTGGGTTGAAGTGCGCAACGGGACGTCGCAGCCGCTGTGGCTGTTGCGCTCGGGTACCGACCCGGACTACTTTTCGCCTCACGAAGTAGCGTGGTCCTTGCATACGCTGTTTGGCGGCTCCGCCAATGCGCGCATGGACGATTATTTTCGCGACCGCCGATTCAGCAATCCGGTTCCATCGGGCACGACGCGCTCGGGCATCCTGTTCACCAACCCCGATCAGGGCATCAAGCTCGTCAATCTGGATCTGTTGGGCAACCAGACGCTGATTCCCTTCTCGCTGTTTCTGCACGTGCCCGGCGACACGTCAGATCCGGAACTCGCGCAGATCCCTTTTCCATTTCCCGAATCCGCGATTACCGACTATCAGGACCTCGCCGCGCTGCGCGCTGCGCTCGAGCAGCTGCCATGCTGTGCCACCGACGCAAGCGGGATGGCTCAGGCCGATCCGCTGAATGCCGTCGGTGTCGGCCAGCTCGCCGACATCGGGGCGGCGCTGGTGCGGCGCAACTATCGGCGCGACGCGCGCGAATTCGACCGCACGCAACGGGTCTTCGGGCGGGAAGCGGACTTCGTGATGCGCAAGCAGGCGCAGGCCGGCGCGCCTGCGAGGTGGATACGGGGCTGGCTGGTCCCGATCCGCTTTCGCGGACAACTGGTCTATCTCGCACAGGTCGGGCGCCCGGTCGGCGGACGTTTTGCGCCGCGCGGTGAAACACACGTCGCGCTGCACCAGAACGTCGATGAGGCGCGCAACGTCCTGACCCAGGACCTGATGTACTCGGGAGGGCTCGACAAGCTTGGGTACGTGAGCGGTGTCGGCGCGGCATCGCCCGCGCATCCCCGGACGACGCTCGACGGCGCGTCCTACTACACGGATGGCTTGCGCGCCGTCGCGTTCTTCTCGACCCGGCCGCGCAGTCTGTCGGAGGTCGATTTTCTCGATTGGGTGCCTTACCTGGACCCGCAGGATACCGGTCAACCTGGAGCAGGCGGCGATGCGCGTCAGTGACCTGAAACGGCTTGCGTCGCTCGTGTTGGCGACGATGACGGTGAGTATTCTGTTGGCGGGATGCGCTACGAAACCGCTGGTCCCGTACTCGACCGATACGCCACCGATGATGCTCGTACCTGCATCGCAGGCCGGGGTCGTGGATAGCCGCGGGCGCTTTCGGGAAATCTATTGCGCGGTGCTGCAAGCGCGCGGTTCGACGGTACCCGATTACCGGACCTGTGCACAAGCGCTGACGCAGGTGGGCACAGAGCCCGCTGGTACCGGCAAACCCGTTGAACTGGGTCAATCGAAGCGGCACCTGATCGCGGCCGTCGTGCCGGGCATCGGCTACGACTGCTTCAAGCCGTGGCTGGATCCGCCCGACACGGTCGTGACCCACCTGCGCCAGTTCGGCTTCGACGCTGCGTTGATCGACGTCGATGCACTGTCGAGCTCAACCACCAACGCACGCCGGATTCGCGACGCGATCATGGCCACGCCTGCACCGCCAGGCGCGCCGCGCATCGTGCTGATCGGCTATTCGAAGGGAGCACCCGACGTGCTCGAAGCGCTGGTGGCCTATCCGGAAATCGTCAGCCGGGTGGCGGCGGTGGTGAGCGCCGCCGGCGCGATCGGCGGGTCGCCGCTGGCCAACGACGCCGAACAGTACCAGGCCGACCTGCTGCGATATGTTCCGGGCGCGACCTGCACGTCGGGCGATGGTGGCGCCGTGCAGAGCCTGAGGCCCGCGACCCGCCACGCGTGGCTTGCGCGGCACTCGCTACCGCGCGAGCTGCGTTACTACTCGATCGTCACATTCCCGCGCCCGGAACGCATCTCGTCGATCCTGACATCGAGCTACAACAAGCTGTCGCGCGTCGACGCGCGCAACGACAGCCAGGTCATTTTCTACGATCAGCTTGTGCCGGGCAGCACGCTTCTGGCTTACGTCAATGCGGATCACTGGGCGCTGGCCGTGCCGGTGGCGCGCACGCATCCGACGATCGGCGCGCTCTTCGTGACGGAGAACGCCTACCCGCGTGAAGCGCTGGCAGAGGCCATCCTGCGCTTCGTGGAGGAGGACCTGGATGAGCCGCCTCGCTAGTCCGACGTGTGGTGTATGGGCCCCGGGTTGGCATCGAGGGCATCCCGGATGGCGTGCGCGAGATCGTCGAGCCGGTACGGCTTGCTGATCAATGCGACGCCTGCGTCGAGCCTGCCGTCGTGGAAAATGATGTCGCGCGTGTAGCCCGATGCGAACAGAACACGGGCGTTATACGGCGGACCGCCGGCGATGCGCGCGAGTTCGCTGCTGCGCACCGTGCCCGGCATCACCACATCCGTAAACAGCAGATCGAAGTGCTCGCCGCTCTGGATCAGCCGCAACGCGGAGTCGCCATCCTGCGCGGAGCGCACTTTGTAGCCGAGCTGCGCGAGCATCTCGACGGCCGCGAGGCGCACCTCCGGATCGTCTTCGACCACCAGGATCGTTTCTCCGCCGCGTTGCTGGCGAGCGGCGGCTGGCCGGTCCACTTCCGGTTCGATCTGCAGGCTGCGCGGGAAGTACAGATCGACCGTGGTTCCCTGATGTTCGGCGCTGTCGATATGCACGTAACCCGAACTCTGCGACACGAAACCGTGAACCATGCTGAGCCCGAGGCCGGTTCCCTGGCCTTCGGCCTTCGTCGTGAAGAACGGTTCGAACACGCGCAGCTTAACCGGGTCCGGCATGCCTTTGCCATTGTCGGAAACCGACAGGCGGACATAGTCGCCGGCCGATACACCGGCCTTTGCCGCACGCGCGTCGACGCTCGTGTCGACGCAGGCGACGCCGATATGAATGTGGCCTGCGCCATCGATCGCATCGCGCGAGTTGATGACCAGATTCAGCAGCGCACCTTCCAGCTGACTGCGGTCGGCGAGGATAGGCCATCCGGCATGTCCGTCCGTGATCGACAGTTCGATCGATTCGGGTAACGCGCGGCGCAGCATCTCGGTCATCTCTTCGATCAGGCGGAACGGATTCAGCACCGCCGGTGCGAGCGGCTGCCGGCGCGCGAACGCGAGCAACTGGGCCGCCAGCTTCGCGCCTCGCGACACCGCCTTGCTGACCGCGGCGACGCGCTTCTCGAGCGACGCATTGCCGCGCGTCGCCAGATCGATCAGCTGCAGGTTCGCGGAGATAATCTGCAGCACGTTGTTGAAGTCGTGAGCGACACCTCCGGTCAGACTGCCGATGGCCTCGAGCTTCTGCGCCTGGCGCAGCTGTGCTTCCATCTCGACGCGCGCTGCGACTTCGGCGGCGACCCGTTGTTCGAGCGTCTGCGTCAACTGCAGCAGCGCTGTTTCCGCTTCGTGACGCTGCTTCTCGGCAAGTATCTTCGCGGTCGTTTCGAACACGATCGCGATGACGCCCGCCGGTTCGCCGTCGTCCTCGACGACCGGGCTGTAGCTGAGATCCATCCACACGTCTTCGGGGCGCCCCTGGCGGTACAGCACCAGCTGCTTGTCCTTGAAGGTCAACGTGCCACCTGCGAGACAGGTATCGACCACATGCCGGTTGAATGTGGCAACCTCGGGCCAGCCGATTTCCACCGGCTTGCCCAGCAGAAACGGATGCCGGCCGCCGGCAAAGACTGCATACGCATCGTTGTAGACCATCGTGCCGTCGCGGCCCCATAGCATCACCAGCGGCGAAGGCGAGGCGAGCAGCAGGCGGGTGGCCGCAATCAGGCTGGCCGACCAGTTGGCGCGCGGACCCAGTGCCGTGCCGCTCCAGTCGAAGCCGGCGATGCGCTGCGCCATCTCGCCGTGCCAGCCGGAGTGCAAAGCGTCGCCCGATGCGGAAGTCTGCGCGGTCATCATGCGATCCAGCTGTCTGAAACGTAGGGCATACGTGGCTTACTCACGGAGGGAAATCGTATGGGCTGGCGCCTGCGGTAGATTGCCCCGTTCGCAGCCCGATGAGCGGGGGGCGCGTGGCAGGCACCGTGCAAGAAGATGCGGCTGCAGCTGACCATCAACGATGTAGCAAATTACGCTCCCGAACCGGGTCGCTGCGGCAAAGGGCAACACGTGTGGCAAAGCGCGTGGCAACGGTGTGCTAAGCCCGGCAGTCCGGCCCGTGTGGCTCGGTTGCGCATAAAGCGGCGGGTTTCACAACCCATGCTGCGCCAAACAAAAGCGCAAGTTTCACTGTACAAAGACAGCGAAGCGCGTACGATGAGGTGGCCGGCGTCGAATCCAATCAGGCGTCTCTTCCATCTGAAGTCGGTGCGGTCACGATGTGACCCGTAGCTGCAGCATCCCGTTCAGTCCCGTCATGCGGCCACTTTTGCCGCATTAGCCCTTCTTATCTGCCGTGCCGCGGGTTAGCGGCTGTAGAGGTACTTCTCATGGCAACCGCAAGTTACGTATACAGGGGGCTGCAGGTCTGTCCGCTTGTTTATCCACGTCGCCCGACCAAGGCGGGTTACGCACACAATTACGACGACGGCTTCGATGCCGCGGTCCGTATCAACGAGCTCGAGGAAACCGCGAGCGGCATGCGTAGCCGCGTGTTTCTGCTGCCGGCCGACAGACCGTTCGAGAGCGGCGGTGAGGCAAGGCGTGCATCGATCGCGTACGCAGAAGGCCTGATCGACGGTTGTGCGCCGGGACAAACGATCTGGGATCGCGAATAGCCGCGCGCAGCCGCACGCGTGTAGCGCAAACAGTAGGGCGAGCGCGACGCAAGCGAACGCGCAGGACGGCTGGCGGTGGCGTGCCGCAGGTTCTTGATCCGCGCGAGCGGTGAGGGGCAGTGTATGAATTTCGATCTTGCGGCATTCCTGATTGATGCTACGCCGCGGCGCGCCGATGGCGAATACATGGCTCATGCGAGGATCAGCGGTGTTCCGCCTGACGGCATCGCCTTCACGCACCTGAGCGGCGACCTTGCGGGCTTCGATCTGCGCGACGACGCGATCCAGTACGCGAACAACTGGGCGAAGGCATGGCTCGAGGAGCGTTATGGCTAGCGACGACGAGCGCCGCAAATTGGCCGCGCCGGCGCACGAGTCGCTGCTGAGTCTGGCTGAGTATCTGCAACTGTCCGTGAACATCGGCGAGAGCGTAATCATGATGCAGGAGTGCGACGCCTGTTGCGCGATGTATATCGGCAATGCGTCGCGCGACCAGAGCATGCTGGTGTTTCACGGGACGATCGCGGCGCGGGTGGCGCGCGATATCGTCAAGCGCACCCGTGCCGGCAGAAACAGGATGGAGATTGCCGGCCAGGTGTTTCGCTTCGTGCGTAGCGCGATGCACTTCGAGGATCGGGGAGCGGTGGTGTTCGCCCCCGCATAATGACAACGGGCAGAAAGAGGTTGATCGAATTGGTCGGATCTGATACGCTTCGGGCAGAAGTTGAGAAGTTTGCCGTACATCACGCGCCGTTTCCCTCCTGCGGTTCCGTTGTCCACTCCCTCCTTTACTTCGCTTTTCGCGCGTCGCGCGGAATGTTCTTCAATTCATTCAAGGAATCTTATGGATACCGGTACTGTTAAGTGGTTCAACGATGCAAAGGGCTTCGGCTTCATCACGCCGGATGCCGGCGGTGACGACCTGTTCGCCCACTTCTCCGAAATTCGCGCCGACGGCTTCAAGACGCTCGTCGAAAACCAGAAGGTCAGCTACGAAACCAAGCGTGGTCCGAAGGGCCTGCAAGCGGCGAACATCAAGCCGCTGTGATGTGAATCTGCGCGGGCATCCTGGGCCCACCTGGATGCCGCAGCAAACCTGCGTTGCACCCGCCCAGCAATGGGCCGCAACGCGGGGCGCACCGCTCCTTTCCCTCCGCTGATTTCCCTCCCCATCGTACGCTTGCGCGTGCGCTTCCTTTGCCGGGCCTGCCTGCGCCTGCTTGTACCTGCTCGTACCTGCTTGCATTCGCTTGTATCCGCTTGTATCCGTTTTCGCGACGCAGCCCCGCATCATCATCATCAACAACATCATGAAAGAGACATCCATCCAGCACTACCGCGGCTACGCGGTTAAACCCTCGGCGCTTCGGCTGACCGATACTTCATATTCGGCGAACCTGCTGCTCGAGCGCACCGGCGGCGGCCTCGCGGGCACGCAATACAGCTTCTACGCGCTCAACTACTTCGACGACGCACCCACCGCGCTTGCCTACTCGCGACGTTGGGCGCGCAACTGGATCGACACGCGCGGCTAGACATCGTGCGCGAAGATCAACACAGGTTTTGCTGTACAAACGCCCGGAAGCGCGTACCATGGGCTGGACTTTCGAAGTTCACGTCCGCCCCTGTCCCCATCTTCGTTGCCTGAGCGCCAGGACGTCGGTGCGATAGCCGCGCCCGCGAATATGCATGGCGGCGATGCCACGAAGTGCTCGACGCGTGGCGATACGAGTGGCGACCGTCTGCACACCCACTGCGCGGAATCATCGCGCGACAACCGGACGGGACAGCCAATGCGTTTCAATTCCGCAGTTTTCCGAATCGATCCAACGCCGCAAACGGTCGGTGGCGGATACGTCGCGCACGCAAAAATCAGTTGCCGTCGTGACGACGGCGCGCAGCAGGACATCCACGTCAGTGGCGGGCTTGCTGGCTTCGATCTACGTGAGGACGCCGTCAGCTTCGCGACCCACTGGGCAATGGAATGGCTCGAAAGACGCTACGGCTAGTCTGGAGTCAGCCTTCAGCGGCGGACGCGTCGGGTGAAGCAGCGTCGCAGCGTCCGGACGTCGCGCCTTGCGGCGTTCGACTCGCGCATGAGCCCGCGATCGCGAATCCACCCATACCGCACTACCTGATCGTGCGCGCTGGACATGATTGTTACGTGCTCGACGTGCGGCGTGAACTGATCCGCCGCGGCGCGAGTCAACTGTTGAAGGCGTTCGCTCGTCGACGCAGTCCCGCCCGATCGCTCGATAGCGACATGTGGGACAGATTCACCGCGCTTCATCAATTCTCGACCGAAGAGCGCATTGCGCGCTGCATGTTCTCGCTGGTCGCGGGCGGAGAGACAGCGCGCCAGCTCGAACTGCTGGCAACGCTTTAGTAACGGCAATCCGCGGCCATCGGCATCGGCTTCGGCCAGCAAAAATAGCGCGTCGCCGGGGCTTTTCAAGGATCCATCGCGCTCGTGGCCGGACAGCGGCAGTTCGCATTGCTGTCAGGCCCTTGGGATCAAGCACCAGGAAGATAGATTGACTACTGTTATTCCCAGACCCAACGAACCAGTTGAAGTCGCATTGCGTCGTTTTCGCCGCTCCATCACCAACCTTGGCTTGTTGAAGGAACTGCGCGCACGCACCGCCTATGAATCGCCCACCGCCGCTCGCAAGCGAAAGAAGGCTGCCGCGGTAGCCCGCTTGCGCAAACAGATCAGGCGATCGTTGCCGCCGAAGAAGCTGTACTGATCCGTCAGTCGCGCAGCGACCGGCCCGAGCGTCGGCGCCTGGCCGCGGCGCGATGCAGGCACACTCTCCCGAAAGGCGATCGATGAAAACGCGCACGACATATTGCGGCTACTGGTACGAGGTGGTAGCAGTAGGCAGCGGCAGCATCTCCGTGTGGCAATGCGAGATCACGATCGGCAAACAGGAACAGGACGGCAGCGAGATGCGGGTTCTGCCGGAACACGTCGTTCCAGGGGAGTTCGAAAGAATCCACGAGGCGATCGTAGCGGCAGGCGATTTTGCCCGACGCTACATCGATCGCCTCGGCGCGGACGGCATGGGTGGTTGCACGGACATCGATCGTCGCGGCGTCGCGGATGCGCCGTAACGCCGTCGCGCGAACCGCAGCAATGCGCGCGCGCCGCGCGCAACCTGTCCTCGCGCAGCCCGCTGCCCTGGAGTCGACCGCATGCTTACCATCGCGCAGCAACGTCACAGCCTGACGGTGACTGAGGCCCGCATCGCTCGAGCCATGCTCGACGTCAGCCGGATGCGCAACCTGATCCAGATCGGCCAGCTCGACAACGCCGACGCATTGCTGATGCGTAAAGCGCTCGCGATCGCGGAGCGCGCCCTCGAAGACCTGTCGCAGATCAAAGGCTTCCTGACGAAGGCCATCGAAGTGAAGGAGCGGGACCTCGCCCGGCTCCTTGGGGCGCGCCGCTGAACTGTCAATGTCCGGCGCCACGGCATGCACATCATGCGGTAGTTGCGCTTGCGAAACGCGTTGACGGCTTCCGCCGATGCGTGGCGTGGCGATGCGTGCGACGTGCTCACGCTTTGTTAGCCTGCTCCAGCCACTGGTCGAGACTGATGCGGCCGATCCGCGCGTCGCCGAGCGGCACCAGCGACGTTTCTTCGACACGCCCGCCGTAGTAGCGCGCTTCGCGATCGGTCACCACCGGGCGCGCATCGCCGACCGCCCGCAGATAGCGCGCGACGATCTCCGCAAACGGCGCTCGGTCCGGCCCGGCAATGTCGACGGTGCCATTCAGCGGCGCGCTCGTCGCCACCTGCGCCAGGCTCGCCGCGACGTCGTCGGCGGCAATCGGTTGAAACAGTCCGTCGCCGACGCGCACCGTGCCGCCCTGTGTGCTGAAATCGGCAATCCCGCCGATAAACTCCATAAACTGCGTCGCCCGCACGATCGTGAATGGCACGCCTGCTGTTTTGACAGCGTCTTCCTGCGCAACCTTGGCGACGAAATACGCATTCTCCGGCGAGCGCTCGCAACCGACGATGGATAGCACGACGTGATGGCGCACCCCTGCGGCCATTTCGGCCGTGCCGAGATTGCGTGCCGACGTGCGGAAGAAATCGAGCACCGCCTGCGCCTCCCACGACGGCGCGTTTGCCACATCCACTACCGCGTCTGCACCCGCGAGGGCCTCGCCCAGCCCTTCGCCCGTCACGGCATTGATGCCGTTGCGCGGCGACGCAGCGAGCGCCTCATGGCCAGCCTCGTTGAGCAGCGCGACCACCCGCGAGCCGATCAGGCCGGAACCACCGATTACGACGATCTTCATGGCAGATTCTCCAGAGGGAAAGTGATCAACGCGCGGGTGCGCCCAATGGGGCGCGTGGCGTGGCAGCGTTCGCCGCGGTCCCAACGCGTGAGACTATTGTGAAAGAATCTTGGCCGACCGTGCGGGTCAACCGGTAAGTGAGCGCATCTTCGCGGCGCAGCATCGCGTCGGCCGGCCGATACGCCGCCTGCCTGCCGCCAGCTAGCCAAGCAAGGCCAATGCATCGGCCAGCGACAGCACCGTGGTGCGCGACTCGAACGCCGTCGAAAACAGATGCTCGTGCACGACCGGGTCCGGGTCGTAGCAGCAGTCCTTGACGGTGAACAGGCGAAAGTCCGCATCGCTCGCATAGGCCACCGACGACAGCACGACGCCGGTTGACGCAATTCCCACCATCAGCAGCGTATCGATACCCCGCGCCGACAGCTGCGCCTGCAGATCGGTGCCGAAGAACACACTGGCGCGATGCGCGACGATCAGCGGTTCGTCGGCGCGCTTGCCGAGTTCGGGCGAGATGTCGTCGTCGACGAACCGGCCGAGGCGCCTGATCCCCTGGCCGTTCTTGTTGAGCGGGCTGACTTCCGGGTAGCCCGGGCTGAAATGGATTTTCGCGAACCAGACGCCGACGCCCTTGTTGCGCGCGGCGTCGCACAGCCTGCGCGTATCGGCCAGCAAAGCCGCTGCAACCGCTGGAAACAGCCCGGTGATGTCGGTCTGATAGTGCATGACCAGCAGCGCGGTTTGCGCCGGCACGATCGGAGGGATTGGCTCGTTCACGCGGTGCCCCGCACCAGGGAAGGTGCCCGACTCTACCACGGCGCCTTCGCGCGTCGCTCTACGCATTCCGCGATCGTCCGGCGCGGGCCCGGCGCCGGTGTAAACTACCCGGTTTTTGCGCAAGGAAATCATGCAGCTTCCGCAGCGCAACCCGTACAGCGGCGCGGCGCTCGTGCGTCTGCTGGCGCGCCTGATGCAGACTGGCGTGCCGGCCTCGGAGGTGTCGTTGCCGGACCGTCTGAGCCAGTGGCTGGGCTGGACGGACGCGATCGCGCTGTCGAGCGCGCTCGATGCCGCGGCGCCCGCGCCGCTTGCCGGCGCGCAGAGCGCGCGCGGCGACGCGACGGTGGCGACGCTCGAGGCGGCGCTATGCGCGCGCACGCGCGCCACGCTGACTGCTTCGATCGATGCGCTCGACGCGGCGCGGCGCGGCGCGAAAGGGCGGCGCAACGGCGTGTCGCTCGGCGCACGCGCCGGCGCGGCGCCCATGCGCGGTAACGCGGGCAGCAACGCGCGCATCGAAGCCGGCAGCGAAGCCGGCACCGCAGCGGACGCCGCGCCCGACTTCGCGCCATTCGGTCAGCGCTATCAGGCGCAGCAGCAGGCGATGGAAAGCGCGATCGGCGAACTGCGCAGCAGGCTGCGGGCGATGCTCGCCACACGCGGCGAGCGCCATGCGCGCCTCGCGCTGGTCGACGCGACGATGGCGCGCGCGGTCGAGGCCCGCGAGCGCAGCCTGCTCGGCATGGTGCCGGCCTTGCTCGAAACGCATTTCACGCGTCTGCGCGATACGGCGCTCGCGGCGGCGGGCGCTGTCGATGCCGCGGAAGTTGCGGCGGTTGCGGCAGTTGCGGAACCCGCAGAACCGGTACAGACCGCGCCGCCCGCCGGCGCCTGGCTCGACGCGTTCTGCGAAGACATGCGCGCGGTGCTGCTGGCGGAACTCGAGCTGCGTTTCGAGCCGGTGGAAGGGCTGCTCGCCGCCTTGCGCGCCAGCTAACACGGACATTTGCAGGACACCATGTTCAGATACCGAATTCATCTCGCCGTCTTTCTGGTCGGCATCGCCGCTGTGCTGTGGGTCGCCGTCGGCTATGCGACCACCAATCCGCTTGCGCTGGTGGTCGCGTTATTGATCGGCGCGTGCTACGTGACGGGCGCCGTCGAGCTCTACCGCTATCAGCAGGCCACTGAAACGCTGGTCGCCGCGGTCGATCAGCTCGATGCGACGCCGCCGCAACTCGGCACATGGCTCGAACGGCTGCATCCGGGCCTGCGCGGCGCGGTGCGGCTGCGCGTCGAAGGCGAGCGCGCCGGGCTGCCCGGACCCGCGCTGACGCCCTATCTGGTCGGTCTGCTGGTGCTGCTCGGCATGCTCGGCACGCTGCTTGGCATGGCCGCCACGCTGCGCGGCACGGGCGCGGCGCTCGACGGGGCGACCGATCTCGAAGCGGTGCGCGCGTCGCTCGCGGCGCCGGTGCGTGGTCTGGGCTTCGCGTTCGGCACGTCGATCGCGGGTGTTGCGACATCGGCGATGCTCGGTCTGCTGTCGGCGCTGTGCCGGCGCGACCGCATCAAGGTCGCGCAGCGGCTCGACACCAAAATCGCGACGGTGCTGCGCGTGTTTTCTCCAGCGCATCAGCGCGAAGAAACCTTCCGTCTGATGCAGCGCCAGGCCGAAGCCGTACCCGCGCTGATCGACGGTTTGCGCTCGCTGATGGGCACCCTCGAACAGCACAGTGCAATCACCAGCGAGCAGCAACTGGCGAGCCAGCAGGCGTTTCACGCGAAGACCGAACTGGCATACACGCGTCTTGCGAATTCGGTCGAACAATCGTTGCGGCAAAGCGTCGGCGAACATGCGCGCGCGGTGAGCGCGGCGATCCAGCCTGCCATCGAGACGACGCTGACCAGCCTCGCGCGCGATACAACGGCGTTGTACGAACACGTGGCGCAGAACACGCAGCAGCAGATGGAAGGGCTGTCGCGCGGCTTCTCGTCGACGGCCGAACAGGTAGCGGCGACGTGGAGCGGCGCGCTCGACGGGCAACGTGCATCGAACGAGGCACTCGCCGAACGTATCAGCGCGACGCTGGACGCACAGCGCGCATCCAACGACACACTCGCCGAACGCATGAGCACCACGCTGGACGCGCAGCGCGCATCGAACGACACGCTCGCCGAGCGCATGAGCGCGACACTCGACGCACAGCACGCAACAAACGACGCGCTAACCGCGCGCATTGCCGCGACGCTCGATGCACAACGCGCATCGCACGACGCGCACGCGGAACGCATGAGCGCCACGCTCGACCGCTTCGCGGCAGGCGCCGACACGCGCGCCGCGAAACTGCTCGACGATGTCGCCGCCCAGCTCACGGCATCGGCGCATCAGCTATCGCTGACGTGGACCGAAGCGCTCGCGCAGCACGGGCAGACGCAGAACGCGCAGGCTGAGCGTCACGAGGCGGCGTTGACAGCGGCGACCGCGAGCTTTGACGCCGCGGCCAGCGCCGCAGCGGCGAGCATCGATGCGCGTGCGGCGGCCCTTGTGGAGCGCGTCGACGCTTCGCATACCGCGTTGCAGACAACCCTCGCCGCAGCCGACGAAAAGCGTCTCGCCGCATGGGCGGCGACACTCGAACAGACCGCATCGGCACTCTCGCGCGAATGGTCCGAAACCGGCGCGCAGCACGCCGCGCGTCAGCAGCAGATCTGCGACACGCTCGCCGACACCGCACGTCAAATCGCCGAACGCGCGCAGGCCGAAGCGCTCGGCACGCTCGACGAGATCGGCCGGCTGCTGGGCGCGGCCGCGCAAGCGCCGAAGGCCGCCGCCGATGTCATCGTGGAGTTGCGCAAGAGCCTGTCCGAAAGCATGGTCCGCGATACCGCGATGCTGGAAGAGCGCACACGTTTGCTGCAAACGCTCGAAACGCTGCTGGATGCGGTCAATCACGCGTCGTCCGAACAGCGTGCCGCGATCGATGGTCTGGTGTCGACCTCCGCCGATCTGCTCGCACGGGTAGGCGACCAGTTTTCCGGCAAGGTCGAAGCCGAAGCGAACAAGCTGGATCTCGCTGCCGCGCAAGTCGCAACCAGCGCGATCGAAATGGCCAGCATGGGCGATGCATTCGGCGCGGCGGTCGCATCGTTCGGCGAGTCGAACGGCAAGCTGATCACGCATCTCGAGCGCATCGAACGTGCGCTCGGCCAGTCGCTCACACGTAGCGACGAGCAGCTCGCGTACTACGTCGCGCAGGCACGCGAGGTGATCGACCTCAGCGTGATGTCGCAGAAGCAGATCATGGAAGACCTGCAGCAGCTGGCCGGAGCGCGCGCGTCATGAGCGACGACATCGATGTCGGCGTCGAGCCGGGCGCGCCGATCTGGGCCGCGTTCGGCGATCTGATGTCGGTGCTGGTCGGCGCGTTCGTGCTGATTCTGGTGAGCATCATCGGCGTGCAGTTCGAACTGTCGAGCCGGCTGCAGAAAGAAGTGCAGCAGCACAAGGCCGAGGCCGAACGGCGTCAGGCGCTCGAACAGGCGCTCGCCGCGCCGCTCGCGGCAGGGCGGGTGACACTCGTGAACGGGCGCATCGGCATCAGCGGCAATGTGCTGTTCGCGCTCAACTCGGATCAACTGCAGCCGCAGGGGCGCGAACTGTTGAAGTCGCTGGCGGGGCCGCTTGCCGCCTATCTGCGCGTCAACGACGAAATCCTGATGGTCAGCGGTTTCTCGGACGACCAGCAGGTGCGCGCCGGCAACCGGCGTTTCGCGGATAACTGGGAGCTGTCGGCGCAGCGCGCGCTGACGGTGACGCGTGCGTTTATCGACGAGGGCGTGCCCGCCGCGTCGGTATTCGCGGCGGCGTTCGGCTCCGAGCAGCCGGTGAGCTCGAACGCAGACGCCGAAGGCCGCGCGAAGAACCGTCGTGTCGAGATCGCGCCGGTGCCGCGTCAGTCAGCGAGCAACGGCGGCAAGCGTGAGTGACGTGCGATGAGCGAACAACCCGAAGAGCTGTTTATCGATCGCGCTGCTTCGGACGATGCGGCACGCGAGGACCCGCGTGCGACGCTCGATGCCTGGCGCAAGGCGAGGGCGGATCGCATCGATCCGCTGCGTTTTGCGATGATCGACGCGTTGGCGCGACGTGTCGCGACGCTGCCACCGGAAGGCGAAGCGCGTCGCCTGCTCGACGAACGGCTTGCGGCGTTGATGGCCGGATATTCGCGCGACGTCGGCGAGCATGTCGAACGGCAACGCGATGAAACGCAAGCACGGTCATCGCAATCGCACGCGGAACCGGCAAGCGCGCACCGCCACACCTCGCTCGCCACCTTGGCCGCATCGCTCACCGATCGCTCCGATCGCATCGACACACTCGCAGACACGCTGCAGTACTTCCACGCCATGTGGTCGAAGCTGAGTGCCGGCCGGCAATTGCGCCAGTCGCTCGCACAGGTGCCGGGCAACGCGGGTCCGCTGAATTCGAGCCGTCTCGTGCATCGCGCGCTGTCGCTGATGAACGAACTATCGCCCGAGTATCTGCAGCATTTTCTGCTGTATGTGGAGACGCTGTCGGCGCTGGGTGAACTGGGCGCGCTCATCCAGCCGCCACGGGCGCAGCAGGCCGCACCTGGCGCGCCGGGGGCCGACAACGCATCGCGCGCGAAGAACGCGAAAGGCGC
>DATLOW010000551.1:0-6474 GCA_035536055.1 Paraburkholderia sp.
TTCAACATCCTTGCGGTGCTGATTCTGGTCGGCGTGCTGATCAGCCTGTTCTCGCCGTACTTCCTGACCACCAACAACCTGATGGGCGTGTTCCGCTCGTTTTCGCTGACCGCGATCATGGCGGTCGGCATGATGCTCGTCATCATTACCGGCGGCATCGATCTGTCGGTCGGTTCGGTGATGGGACTGTCGTCGCTGGTGACCGCGCTGTCGTTTCAGCATGGTTTCGGTTCGGTCGCGGCGGTGGCGGCAGGGCTCGCGACTGGCGTGGTGGTCGGCGCGTTCAACGGTTTTCTGGTCACACGCATCCAGTTGCCGCCGTTTATCGCGACACTCGGCACGCTGAGCATCGGCCGCGGCCTGATGTACATCATCACGAAAGGTGTGCCGGTCACGCCCGATGTGCCCGACAGTTTCACCTTCATCGGCCAGGGCTATCTGGGCTTCATTCCGTTCCCGGTGGTGGTGATGGCGCTGCTGGCCGTGTGCTTTTCGATCGTGATGCGGCGCACGCGTTTCGGCCGCCACGTGTATGCGACCGGCGGCAACGAGACCGCGGCGCTGTTGAGCGGCGTGCGCACCGCGCGCGTCAAGTTCATCGTCTATGCGCTGTCCGGTGCGATTGCGGCGTTGGCCGGCGTGATCGCGTTTTCACGCTTCGTATCGGCTGAGCCCGCCGCGGGCTTCGGCGCCGAGCTCGACGTGATCGCGGCGGCCGCGATCGGCGGTGCGAGCCTGTCGGGCGGCGTGGGCAGCGTCGAAGGCGCGATCATCGGCGCGGCGCTCGCCGGCATCATCACCAACGGTGTCGTGCTGCTGAACATCGATACCTACGCGCAGCAGACCATTACCGGCTGCGTGATCCTGATCGCGGTGAGCATCGACATCTGGCGGCTGCGCCGCAAGGGACGATAAGGCCGGCCGTCGATGCCCGGCGCGGGTTGTGCGCTTCTTGCAGCTTGTTTCACATTCCTATAAACCGGCAGTTTCTGGAGACGACATCATGCAACGAACCCTGCTTCGCGCGGCGCGCGCCCGCAGCTTGCCCGCGCTTTTCGCGATCTCGGCACTGGCCGCGGCCGCCACGCTGGCAGCCGGCCCGGCGCTGGCGAAAGACGCGAAGGATATTTCGGTCGCGGTGATTCCGAAAGTCGCGGTGCCGTTCTTCGACGATTGCAACACCGGCGCGAAGTCGGCCGCCGACAAGCTGTCGGTCCACTACCAGTGGGTGGTGCCGCAGAACACGCAGGGTTCGACGCAGGTGCAGATCATCGAGGATCTGATTTCGAAGCACGTCGACGGTATTGCGATTTCGGTCAACGAGCCGAAGTCGGTCGAGAGCGTGATGAAGCGCGCCGAGAAAAGCGGTATCAAGGTGCTGACCTACGATTCGGATTCGCCCAATAGCGGCCGCTCGATGTATATCGGCACCAGCAACGAATCGGCCGGCGAAACCATGGCCGATACGATGGGCAAGGCACTGAACGGGCAGGGCGAGGTGGCGATCGTCACCGGGCAACTGGGCGCGGTGAACCTGAACGAGCGGATCGCGGGCATCAAGAAGGGCCTCGCGAAATATCCGGGCATCAAGATCGTCGAAACCCAGGGCACCGACGACGACCTCGCGCGCGGTGTGTCGGTGGTCGAGACGACGTTGCGCGCGCATCCGCAGCTGAAGGGCATTTTCGGCGTCAGCCAGGTCGGCGGCCCGGCGGTGTCGAAAGTGTTGAACACCAAGGAATTCGGCGCGATGAAAGGCAAGCTCGAAGTGATCGCCTTCGACGATTTGCCCGATACCGTGAAGGGCGTGCGCGACGGTTCGATTCAGGCCATCATGGTGCAGCGGCCGGTGACGATGGGCAAGCTGGCGGTCGAGCATCTGGTTGCGCAGATCCAGGGCACCGAGTCGCAGGCGAAGGATATCGATACCGGCGTGACGGTGGTGACGAAGAACAATCTGGGCAGTTATACCAAGTGAACCTGAAAGGCCGCCGATGACGCCGTTTCTCGAAGTACGCGACATCTCGAAGACGTTCCCCGGCGTGCGGGCACTGAACCGCGTGACGCTTGCCGTCGCGCGCGGCGAAGTGCTCGCGCTGGCGGGCGAGAACGGCGCGGGCAAGAGCACGCTGATGAAGATTCTCACCGGCGTGCTCGAGCACGATGCCGGCGGCGAAATCCGCATCGAAGGCGAGGCGGTGACGCTGCGCGACGGTAATCATGCGCGCGCGCTTGGCATCGGCATCATTTATCAGGAGTTGTCGGTCGTCGAGAATCTGAGCGTGGCCGAGAATATTTTTCTGGCGCGCGAGCCTTTGAACCGCTTCGGCCTGATCGACCGCGCGCGGATGAACGATGCCGCCCGCGCGCTGCTCGAGACGATCGGCATGCGCATCGATCCGCGCGAACAGGTGAGCCGGCTGAGCGTCGGCCAGAAGCAGATGGTCGAAATCGCCAAGGCGATCTCGTGCGATTCGAAGATCATCATCATGGATGAGCCGACCGCGTCGCTGAGCCATCACGAGACGCGCATTCTGCTCGATCTGATCAAGCGGCTGCGCACGCAGAACATCGGTATCGTCTATATTTCGCACCGGCTCGAAGAGCTGTTCGAACTGGCCGACCGCGTCACCGTGCTGCGCGATGGCACCACCGTCGGCACCGCGCCGATTGCGGAAGTCACGCGTGAATGGCTGGTGCGCAAGATGGTCGATCGCGATCTGAACGAGCTATATGCGGTGTCGGCTTCGCATGCGACGCGCGAGGTCGTGCTCGAAGTGCGCGATCTTGCGCTGCGCACGCGTGACAGCGCACCGGCGAAGATTCGCGACATCAGTTTTGCCGTGCATCGCGGCGAGATTCTCGGCATCGCGGGGCTGGTTGGTTCGGGCCGCACCGAGATCATGGAGATGATCTTCGGCATGCGGCCGTGCAGCGGCGACGTGCTGATCGAAGGCAAGCGCGTGTCGATCTCCAATCCGCACGATGCGATCGCGCACGGCATCGGCTTCGTCACCGAAGATCGCAAAGGGCAGGGGCTGGTGGCGGGCATGAGCGTGCGCGAGAATTTCAGCCTGACGCACCTCGAAAGCTATGCGCCGTTCCAGTTCGTGCGGCGCGCGGCCGAAGACGAAAGTTGCCGCCAGTTCGTGCGCACGCTCGGTGTGAAGACGCCGTCCATCGAACAGAAGGTGATCAACCTGAGCGGCGGCAACCAGCAGAAGGTGGTGCTCGCGAAGTGGGTGGCGCGCCAGCCGCGCGTGCTGATCGTCGACGAGCCGACGCGCGGCATCGATATCGGCGCGAAGGCGGAAGTGCATGCGCTGCTCGGGCGGCTTGCCGCGCAAGGCATCGCGATCATCGCGATTTCGTCGGACCTGCAGGAAGTGCTGGCGATCAGCGACCGGATTCTGGTGGTGCGCGAAGGGCGGCTGAACGGCACCTTCGAGCGCGCCGAGGCGACCCAGGAGCGCGTGATGGCGGCAGCCACCGCGTAAGGACCCACCACCGCGGCGGCGCTCGCATATCCGCAACCGCCCGCCAGTTGCACGAACAACCTGTTCTAAACACGGAGCTTGAGTAAAGATGACAACCATAGTCGTAGTGCACACCGGCCCGGTGACGGTCCAACCGCTGAAGGACCAATTCAAGGATCAGCTGCCTAACGTGCGCATGATCAATATCGTCGACGACAGTCTGCTGAACGACGTGCGCACCGCCGGGCATCTGACGCCCGAGGTGACGAGCCGCATGTTCACGTATATGTCGAACGCGCAGGCGATGGGCGCGGACTATATCCTGAACGCGTGCTCGTCGGTTGGCGAGGCGGTCGATACGCTGCGCGGCATGATCCGCACGCCGATCATCAAGGTCGATGAAACGATGGCGCTGGAAGCGAGCCGCATCGGTTCGCGCATCGGTGTGGTCGCGACCGTGAAGACCACGCTCGAGCCGACCGTGCGCCTGATCCGCAAGAAAGCCACCGAAGCGGGCCGCGAAGTGAGCGTGGTCGAGCGGGTGGCCGAAGAGGCGTTCGAAGCGCTGCTCGCCGGCAACACCGAGCGCCACGACGAAGTGCTCAAGCGCACCATCGTCGCGCTGGCCGACGAAGTGGACGTGGTGGTGCTCGCGCAGGTATCGATGGCGCGTCTGGTGCCGTCGCTCGGCGCGACGCGCGTGCCGGTACTGTCGAGCCCGCAAAGCGGTGTGGCGACCGTCAAGGCGGCACTGGCGGGCACGCACTAAGTGCGCGAGAGGGGTGCAAACCACGCGCACACCAGGCGCACACCAGGCGCACGGTTAAGCTCGCACCATCGTGCGCTTAAGCGCGCACCAAGAGGTGCCCATCATGCAGGCATCAAGCACGCATCAGGCGCGCACCAGCGGCACCTTATAAGCATGATTGGCCGGCAACGCGTTCGCCGCCACCGGTTGCGCGCCGCCCGCCGCGGCGGCGAGCGCCGGTGCCTTGCTGGCGGTCATGCCCGGCAGGTATTGCGCGACAAACGCGGGCGTCAGCACGATCTTGCGTTCGTGCGTATCGACGAAGCCTTCAGCTTTCAGATCGCTGAAATGGCGGTTCACCGATTCGCGCGACGTGCCGATAAATTCCGCCAGCTTGTCCTGCGCGATCGACAGGTCGATCAGCACCGCGCCGCTCGCGCCGTCGTGCACGAACGGTGCGCCGATCTGCGTGGCGAACATCGTCAGGATATTGACGAGGCGTTTGCGTACGTCGTGCAGCGACAGGTTCTCGATCAGCTTTTGCGCCTCCTGCCAGCGCTGGTGATGGCTGCGCAGCACGAACTGGTTGATCGCGTCGTAGCGCCTGAGCAGGTCCTTGAAATCGGCCTTGCGGATATAGCAGATGCGGCTTTCCGCGAGCGTTTGCGCGTAATGCGAATAGCTGGCTTCGTTGAGCACGTCGCCGTCGCCGAAAATCATGCCGGCCTTGATAAACGACAGGGTGATTTCCTGGCCTTCTTCAGTGAGGCGATACAGGCGTACGTGACCTACCTTCAGCAGATACACGTATTCGCTCTGTTCCTCCGGGCGATAGATCAGCGCGTTCTTGCGCAGGCTGCGGTGATCGCTGAAGGCCGGCATTACCTCTTCGAGGCAATTGCGTTCGATCAGCGAGAGAAGCTCGCTTTTTCCGACGAACCACATCGCATGTCTCCTTGTGTCGTGCCGGCGCGCCGCCGCATTGCGCAGGCGGCGCCGCGCGGCGCCTGAATTGCCGGATATTCTAACCAGCGTAGCGCGAAACCGACTTGCTTGCGCGACGCAAATTCGCGTTGCTGCGTAAGCGATCTGTAGGGCGCGGCGCGGGCGGCAAGGAGAAGCGTGCGCAGGCAATACGCCGCTAGCCCGCGAAACGCGGCTCGGGCAAGCCTTTGACGCCAAGGCCCGTGACCGCGAACAGGCCGCCGCGCTCGCGTTCCTTTTGCGGAATGCCCCACATCGGGCGGCCCATCGTCGTCACGTACAACGTGTCGAGGTTCGGGCCGCCGAACATCACGCTGGTCAGATTGCGCACCGGAAACGGCACGACGCGGTCGATCCGGCCATCGGGCGCAAAGCGCAGGATGCGTCCGCCGAAGACCAGCGCGCTCCACACGAAGCCTTCCGCATCGACGGTCGCGCCGTCGAAGGTGCCCGCCATATCGCGCGCGGACGCGAACACGCGGCGGTTGCTGGCCGCGCCGGTTTCGATGTCGTAGTCGTACGCGTACATCAGCCGGTCGTAGGTGTCGGTGAAATACAGCGTGCGATTGTCCGGGCTCCAGCACGGCCCGTTCGAGCAGCTGATGCCGCGCTCGAGGCAGCTGATCGTGCCGTTCGGGTCGAGCCGGTACAGGCCGCCGCTGCGCGTCGAGCGCTGGCCACGGTCGGCGTCGTAGCGGTCGAAGTCGTAGGCCATCGTGCCCGCGACGAAGCGGCCGCGCCGGTCGACCTTGCCGTCGTTGAAGCGGGTTTCCGGGTCGTCGCTTTCGGGGTCGCCGATCAGGCGCACGGTTTGTGCGTCGAAGTCGTAGAAGTGCAGGCCGCTGGCGAGCGCCACCACCGCGCCGCCGGTTTCGCGCAGCGCCATCGAGCCGATATGCGTCGGCACGAAAAAGCGCTCCACTTCGCTGCCGTCCGCGCGGCAGCGGTAGATCTCCGCAGCGGTGCTGTCGATCCAGTACAGCCGCTGTTCCTGGACGTCCCACAGCGGACCTTCTCCCAGATGGTTGTTTGCGTCGACCAGCAGGCGGGTTTCGATCATCGGTGTCTCCATCGTTGGCGGGGGTTGCGGGTGAGAGGCGGTGGGTTAGTTGTCGGCGGCTTTTGCCGATTTCGCGGTCTTCGCGGTTTTTGTGGTCTGCGCGGCTTCGGCGGTATCTGCGGTTTTGGTTGTGTTCGCGTCTGCGGGGGCTTCGGCGGCTTCGGTACGGTCGCTGCCGTCGGCATCGCGCGCATCGCGGCGGCGGT
>DATLOW010000552.1:0-8683 GCA_035536055.1 Paraburkholderia sp.
CTTCGCAGCTTCGTCGAGCAGACGCCGCGCCACCGCCGCCACCCGACCGATTTTTGGTCATGCCACAATCGTAAGGATGCGTGGCCGCACGCGGCCCCGCATCGGCAGATGTCAGGAGACGCACCATGAGCCATGATCACGACGATCACGACCACCACCACGAGCATCAGGCCTCACAGCCTATCGACTGGCGCGAGCACGGCGTCAAGGTAATTCGCGGCGATCAGCTCGACAGCAACACCGCGCAGACACCCGGCATGAATCGCGCGGCCGCGATCAACGCGGCGCGGGTCGGTGCGCAGAAAATCTGGGCCGGCACCGTGACGATTCATCCGAATGCAAAGACCGGCGCGCATCATCACGGCGCGCTCGAGAGCGTGATCTACGTGGTGCGCGGCCATGCGCGGATGCGCTGGGGCGAACACCTCGAGTTCACGGCCGAAGCCGGCCCGGGCGATTTCATCTTCGTGCCGCCGTACGTGCCGCATCAGGAGATCAACGCGAGCACCGACGATCCGCTCGAATGCGTGCTGGTGCGCAGCGACAACGAAGCGGTCGTCGTGAACCTGAACATCGACGCGGTCGAACAGCCCGAAACCGTGTATTGGGTCGACCCGATCCACAAGCATCCGCACGATCACTGACGCCGCTCGCGAGCCACCGCTTTATTCATGACGCCGACCCCCGCTACGCGCCCGCGCCTGTCGACCCGCAAACTCGTGCCGCTGTACGCCACGCTGATCGCGGCCAATCTCGCCGCATGGGCATGGGCGCTGATCGCTTTCCGGCACTACCCGCTGCTGCTCGGCACCGCGCTGCTCGCATACGGCTTCGGCCTGCGGCACGCGGTCGACGCCGACCACATCGCCGCGATCGATGCGGTGACGCGCAAGCTGATGCAGGAAGGCAAGCGGCCGCTGAGCGTGGGACTCGCGTTCTCGCTCGGCCATTCGACGATCGTGATCGCAGCGACGCTGGGCATCGCGTTGACGGCGCTGTCGCTGCATGGCCGCTTCGAAGCGTTCAGGGAAATCGGCGGCACGATCGGCACGCTGGTATCGGCGAGCTTTCTGCTGGTGCTGGCCGGCGTGAATCTCGTGATCCTGCGCGACGTATGGCGCCGCTACCGCCGCTCGCAACACGACGGCGCAATGGTGAGCGCCGCGCAGGCCGAAGCGGCCGCCCCGGCCGGCCTGCTGTCGCGCGCGCTGCGCCCGCTGTTCCGGCTCGTCACGAAGAGCTGGCACATGTATCCGGTCGGCGTGCTGTTCGGCCTCGGCTTCGACACCGCCACCGAAATCGGCCTGCTCGCGATCGCCGCCGCGCAAGCGGACAAAGGTCTGCCGCTGTATTCGATCCTCGTGTTTCCGGCGCTCTTCACCGCCGGCATGACGCTCGTCGATTCGACCGACAACGTGCTGATGGTGCACGCGTATGGTTGGGCGATGGACGATCCGAAGCGCAAGCTGTACTACAACGCGAGCATCACCTTCGTGTCGGCGGTGGTGGCGATCGCGATCGGCGGCATCGAAGCACTCGGGCTGATCGCCGACAAGCTCGGCTTCGCAGGCGGCGCCTGGGACGCGGTGGCCGCGGTCAACGAGCGCTTCGGCACGATCGGTTATGGCATCGTAGCGTTGTTCGCCGCATGCTGGGTCGGCTCGATTCTGTTTCATCGCTGGCGGCGCGCCCCGGCGGTACATTAAGCGCGCCGCGGCAACGCCGTTTTCGCCGCCGCCGCACAGGCCGTGTGCAGCGAGCCGCACACCGACCGTTGTCTGCACGAGACAGGCCGCGCGGCTTTCCCGCTCCGGCGATGGTGGTTCGCGCCTGTATCGCGCCGATCCGACGGTCAATCGCTTACACTGAACCCCTTATCCATCGCCGCAGTACCGCTCGCAGCGCCGTCCCGCATGCACGGCGTCCATCAGACCAGAACGGACCGGACTATCCATCGATGAAGATTCCCGCGCACCTGCGCCACGCGCTCGAAGCCTCCCGCCGCACTGCGGATGCCTACGGCAACCATGCCATCGACGAATTCCTCGCCGGCCGCGTATCGCGCCGCGAACTGCTGCGCTATGCAAGCGTAATCGGCCTGTCGCTGGCAGGCACCAGCGCCGGGCTGCTCGTGCCGCGCGCGGCGCGCGCGCAAACGCAAGCACAAGGCGCCGGCAACCAGACCATCCGCATCGCGCATCTGATGCCGGCCGGCGCAGTCGATCCGCTGACGGTGACCGACGCGGGCAGCCTCGCGCTGCTGAACCAGACCGGCGAATTCCTGGTCGACGACGACAGCGAAAAGCTGATGCTCAGACCCGCGCTCGCGCTGTCGTGGCAGCCGAACGACAAAGGCGACGTGTGGACCTTCAAGCTGCGCGACAACGTGAAGTTCCATAACGGCCAGCCGTTCACCGCGAAAGATGTGGCCGCAACCTTCGATCGCCTCGCCGACCCGGCCAGCGGCTCGGCCGCGCTATCGGTGTTGAAGGGCGTGCTGTCGAAGGGCAACACGAAAGTCGTCGACGACCACACGGTCGCGTTCCATCTCGACGCGCCGACCGGCAATTTCCCGTACTACGTGTCGTCGGACAACTACAACGCGATCATTCTGCCCGCCGACTACGCAGGCAACTACGAGAAAACCTTTATCGGCACCGGCGCATTCAAGCTCGACAAATACCAGCCGAAGGTGGGCGCGTCGTTCGTGCGCAACCCCGACTACTGGGGCGAAAAGGCGCTGCCGCAGCGATTGCAGTTCACCTTCTACGCGGACCAGCAGGCGCAGATTCTCGCGCTGCAAGGCCATCAGGCCGACATGATGGGCACCTTCACCGTGCAAGGCGGCCAGGGCATTCTGAACAACCCGGACTTCAAGGTGATCGGCGTCAAGTCGAGTGCGCACCGGCAGATTCACATGCGCACCGACAGCCCGCAGTTCAAGGACAAGCGCGTACGCCAGGCGCTCGCGCTGTCGCTCGACCGCGACGTGATCGTGCGCGGCCTGTTTCGCGGCCGCGCGCAGGTCGGCAACGACAGCCCGTTCGCGCCGGTGTTTCCGTCGTCGGATGCGGGCGTGCCGCAACGCAAGCTTGACGTGGCGAAGGCGAAGCAACTGCTCGCGCAGGCCGGCGTGCCGAACGGCTTCGACATCACGCTGACCACCGAGAAATACATGGAGCTGCCCGATCTCGCGGTGGTCGTGCAGAACGCGGCGAAGGCGATCGGCGTGCGCATCAACCTGAAAGTGGAGAGCCAGTCGATGTACTACGGCGCGGGCGTGCCCGGCAAATCGGACTGGCTCGATGCGCCGCTCGGCATCACCGACTACGGCGCGCGCGGTGTGCCGAACGTGTTCCTGAAAGCGCCGCTGACCAGCACGGGCACGTGGAATGCTGCGCACTTCAAGAATCCGCAATACGACAAGCTCGTTGCGGACTTCGACGCCGCGCTCGATCTTGCCTCGCAAAAGAAATACTCCGCGCAGATCCAGACCCTGCTGCTCGACGAAACGCCGGTGATCATTCCATTCTTCTACGATCAGCTGGTGGCCGCGCGCAAGCAGCTGAACGGTATCCGTTTCACCGCGCTCGCGCAGTTGTACTTCGACCGCGCGGTCCTGTCGGCTTGAGCGGCCGCGAGTAAGCGCAGATGAAGGCTCTGGCCGCCGTTTGAACAGGAATCCCGATGTCGACCACTGCTCCCAGCGTCACGCGCGGTTCAAACGGCAATGCGGCACGCGTCGCCGGCTTTCTCGCCACCCGTGCGGCGCTCGCGCTGGTCACGCTGTGGCTGCTGTCGGTGCTGGTGTTCGCGGGCGGCCAGCTGCTGCCCGGCGACATCGGCCGCGCGATTCTCGGCCCGCTCGCCGATGCGCGCGCGGTCGCCGCGCTCAATCACCAGCTCGGCGCAGACCGCCCGCTGATCACGCAATACATGCAGTGGATCACGCATCTGCTGCAAGGCGATATGGGCGAGTCGTATGCGTTTCGCCAGCCAGTGGCGCCGTTCGTCGGCACTGCGCTCGCCAATTCGGCGAAGCTCGGCTTGCTGGCGTTTATCGTCGTGGTGCCGCTCGGCATCGCCGGCGGCGTGTGGGCCGCGATGCATGAAGGGCGCTGGCTCGACCGCGCGATCAGCATTACCGGGCTGTCGGCCACCGTGGTGCCGGAGTTCGTGTCGTCGATCGTGCTGATCCTGATCTTCGGCATCTGGCTGCGCTGGCTGCCGATCGAAGCAAGCGCGCCGCCCGATGCCGGCGTATTCGAACAGCTGCGCCATTTGATCCTGCCGGTGCTGCCGCTGGTGTTCATCTTCTTCGGCTATATCGCGCGGATGGCGCGGGCCGGCACTGTCGAAGCGCTCGATGCCGACTACACGCGCACCGCGATTCTGAAAGGCCTGCCGCCGCATGTGGTGATCGTGCGGCACGTGCTGCGCAATGCGCTGCTGCCGACCATCACGGTCGCGGCCACCCAGCTCGGCTATATGATCGGCGGGCTGGTGGTGGTCGAGACGCTGTTTCACTACGAAGGCATCGGCTCGCTGATCTTCAACGCGGCGAAAGCCAAGGACTTTCCGATGCTCGAAGGCGGCGTGCTGATGGTCGGCATCGTCTATACGGTGGCGAATTTCATCGCGGATGCGCTGCACGTGACGCTCAATCCGCGCTTGCGCACAAGGAGCGCCGAATGAGCACGGCCGCGCCCGATACTTCTCCGACGCCGGCGCCCACCTCCGCGCAACCCGCCGCGCCGACGCCGCCGCGCGCGCAGGAGCCGCGCTTCGAGCGGCTGCTGATGCTGTTGCGCTCGCCGAGCTTCGTGATCGGCGCGCTGATCGTGCTGTGGTGGGTGATCTGTGCGATCGCCGGCCCATGGATCGCGCCGCAGGACGCGTATGCATCCGATCCGCTGAATTCACTGCTGCCGCCCGATCACACGCACTGGTTCGGCACCGATCAGCTCGGCCGCGACGTGTGCTCGCGCGTGATCGTCGGCGCGCGCGACATTCTGACCATCGCGCCGCTCGCGACGCTGGTCGGCACCGTGGCCGGCACCGCGCTCGGCCTCGTGGTCGGCTACTTCGGCGGCTGGGTCGATCATGTGATCGGCCGCGCGATCGATGCGGTGCTCGCGCTGCCGCTGGTGATCGTCGCCCTGCTCGCGCTGGCCGCGGTCGGCGCGTCGAACCTGACGGTGATTCTCGTGATCGGCATCACCTTCATGCCGATCACCGCGCGTACCGTGCGCGCCGCCGTGTTCGCCGAACGCCATCTCGACTACGTGGCCGCCGCGCAACTGCGCGGCGAGCGCGCGCTGTACATCATGTTCGCGGAAATCCTGCCTAACGTGCTGCCGCCGATCATCGTCGAAGCGACCGTGCGGCTCGGCTACGCGATCTTCTCGGTGGCAACCTTGTCGTTTCTCGGCTTCGGCATCCAGCCGCCTTCCGCGGACTGGGGCCTTGCGCTGTCCGAGTCGTACACGCTGATGGCGGGCGGCGCATGGTGGACCGTGGTGTTCGACGCAGCGGCGATCGCGTCGCTGGTAGTCGGCGTGAACCTGATCGCGGACAGCGTGCAAGGAGTGATCGACCGATGAGCGCCTCGCCCGCCGCCGCGTTCCCTACTTTCGATGCGTCGAAGCCCGACCGCTCCGATGCGCTGACCATCGTCGGCCTGACCGTCGCGTACCGGGTGCGCGGGCGCGATCGCGACGTGCTGCAGGACGTGTCGTTCCGGGTGCGGCGTGGCGAAGCGTATGGCCTGGTCGGCGAATCGGGCTGTGGCAAGTCGACCGTGGCGATGGCGATATTGCGCTATCTGGCGCGCAACGGCCGCGTGAAGGCCGGCCGCATCGCGATTGCCGGCGACGACGTGAACGATCTCGATGCCGGTGCACTGCGCGCGTTGCGTGCGAATTCGATCTCGATGGTCTATCAGGACCCGGCGCGCGCATTGAACCCGTCGCTGACCATCGCGCGCCAGGTCGCCGAAGCATTCGAAGTGGCCGGCGCCAGCTACGACGAAGCGCTGCAGCGCGCGCTCGAGATGCTGCGGCGCGTGCGCATCGCCGCGCCCGAACGGGTGATGGAGAGCTATCCGCACCAGTTGTCGGGCGGCATGCAGCAGCGCGTCGTGATTGCGATGGCGCTCGCGTCGAACCCCGCGTTGCTGATTCTCGACGAACCGACCACCGGCCTCGATGCGACCGTCGAAGCCGAAGTGCTCGACCTCGTCGCGCAGCTGCGCAAGGAACTCGGCACGGCGGTGCTGTTCATCAGCCATAACCTCGCGGTGATCGGCAAGATGTGCGAACGCGTTGGTGTGCTGTATGCGGGCAAGCTGGTCGAAGAAGGCGCAACGCGCGACGTGTTCGCGCGGCCGCGTCATCCGTATACGGTGGGCCTGCTGCGCTGCCTGCCGGGCATCGGCCGCAGCAAGGATCACGACCGGCTCGATACGATTGCGGGCAGCTTGCCGCTGCCGGGCTCGATCGCGCGCGGCTGCGTGTACGCGGAACGCTGCCGTCTGGCGGACGACCGCTGCCGGCGCGAGGCGCCGCCGCCGTACCGGATGAGCGCGCGGCATGGCGATCAGATGGCGCGCTGTCACTATCACGAGCGGGCGGTGGAGTTGCCGCGCGGCAATGTGGGGAGCGCTGCGGGGGGTGCTGCAGGGGCTGCCGCTGCGGGCGGCGCGGCTTCAGGTGCTGATGCTTCAGGTGCTGCCGCACCGGGCGCTATTGCATCGGGCACTGCCGCTTCGGGCACGCCGTCGCCGCGCACTGCCGCACAAGAACGCGAACCCGCACTCGTGCTGCGCGCCGACCACGTATCGAAGACCTTCCATGCATCGGGCGCGTCGCTGCGCGCAGTCGACGACGTATCGCTGACGCTGGCGGCCGGCGAAACGCTCGGCCTCGTCGGCGAATCGGGCAGCGGCAAGACGACACTCGCCAAGATGCTGCTCGGCCTGATCGCGCCCGATGAAGGCGGCCTGCTCGAACTCGACGGCGTGCCGCTGCCGTCGCGCGTCACGCGCCGCAACGACGAGCAGGTGAAGTCGCTGCAGATCGTGTTCCAGAACCCGGACTCCGCACTGAACCGCGCGCATTCGGTGAAGCGGCTGATCGGCCGTGCGTTGTCGCGTCTGACCGCGCTACACGGTCTCGCACGCGATCAGCGGCTGGCAGCGCTGGCCGCCGCGGTGCGTTTGCCGGATCGCTATCTGAGCGCACGCACGCGCCAGCTGTCCGGCGGACTCAAACAACGCGTGGCGATCGCGCGCGCGTTCGCCGGCGACCCGCGCGTGGTGGTCTGCGACGAACCGACCTCGGCGCTCGACGTGTCCGTGCAGGCCGCGATTCTGAATCTGCTCGCCGATCTGCAACGCGAGCATGGTGTCAGCTACGTGTTCATCTCGCACGATCTGCGCGTGGTGCGCTATCTGTCGGATCGCATCGCGGTGCTGTACGTCGGGCGGTTGCTCGAAATCGGCCCCGCGGCGGCTGTGTTCGATGGCCCACATCATCCGTATACCGAAGCATTGCTGTCGTCGGTGCCGACTTTCGATACCGACGGGACACAGCCCGCGGTGCAACGCATTCGCCTCGAAGGCGAACCGCCGAGCCCTGCGTCGCCGCCTTCGGGTTGCGTGTTTCATACGCGCTGTCCGCGCAAGCTCGGCGCGATCTGCGAACAGCAGGATCCGCCCTATCTCGATGCCGGCAACGGCCATCGCATCCGCTGCCACATTCCCGTCGACGAATTGCGCGCGCTGCAGCGACGCGCATGAACTCCGTCACCGCTGCCGCTCGCTGATTTAACCCTGCCGTTTCAGCGCCGAAACGTTTTTCGGCGTTTTACGCGCTCAGCGAGCGCATGCACGCAACGCGTTCCATCAGCGGCGCGGCTTTGCGGGCAATGGCATGTTTGTCGCTAAAGAGCGCATGCCGGCGCAGCAACGATCGACAGAGTCGCCGAAGACGCCGGCAGGGGCGCTGACCGTTTTGCGGCCGGCGATGCACAGGAGGCCTTCGCGCACTTTGCATGCGCGCAGGCAAACGCTACGGGGCAGTCAAGGTCAGCGAGTTGCGTGACGGCGCCGTCACGCACTCCGCCGGCTGACAAGACCGGTGCGCGGAAACGGCGGCGAGCGGGCCGGCCGTTTCGGGGAGACATGCGATGAAGAACAACCCACTCGCTACGCACTACGACTTGCTGTTACAGGGTGCGATAACACTCGCAGTCGGCGCGGTGATCTTCGCGGTGATGCCTGCGCACGCGGCGTCCGGCGCGGAAGTGATTCCGTCGTGGCTGGTTGCGGACGCAACCTTGCCGGCCAGCAGCGGCGCAGTGGCCGCGGCACCCGGCATCGGCGAGGCGGGCATGCCGGAGCAGCGCGCCGCAAGTGTCGCCGACGATGCGGCACTGGTGTTCACACCGCGAGAGTGTTTCGGCAAACAGGATAACTGCGGCCCGTATGCGCAAAACGGCGGACGCGGCGGTTCGGGCGGAGCAGCGACGGGAGCGGCGGCGGCGGGTAGTGGCGGCGCGAATGGAGCGGCGGGTGGCGCGACAAGTGGAGGTTCGTCGTCGGGCGGGTCGGGTGCAGGTGGGAAAGGTGGTGGTAGTGGCAATGGTGGTGGTGGTGGTCGTGGCGGTGGCGGTGGCGGTGGCG
>DATLOW010000553.1:0-6654 GCA_035536055.1 Paraburkholderia sp.
ATGGGCGGTCCGGTCAGCTCGGCGGCGTTCGCCGGCGGCCTGATCCCGCTGCAGAACTGGTACGCGCCGTCGCTGACGTCGAACAAGGAAGCCGGCCTCGGCGACTGGGACCTGAAGGAAATCTCGAGCCTGCTGAAGACCGGCGTGTCCGAGCGCGGCGCGGTGTTCGGCCCGATGGCCGAAGTCGTGCACAACAGCCTGCAGTACATGTCGGACGACGACATCCACGCGATGTCGACGTACCTGAAGACGATCCCGCAAAAGAGCGAAGCGCCTGAGCAGATGCAGCTCGAGACGTCCGAAAAGTTCGGCGGCGAACTGTTGAAGCAAGGTCAGAAGATCTACGCTGACAACTGCGCAAAGTGCCATGCCGAGAACGGCCTGGGCATGCCGCCGGCATTCCCGCCGCTGGCCAACAACCAGTCGATCCAGATGCCGTCGGCGGTCAACCCGATCCGTATGGTGCTGAACGGCGGTTATCCGCCGAGCACGGGTGGCAATCCGAAGCCGTATGGCATGCCGCCGTTCGCGCAAGCACTGTCGAATCAGGAAGTCGCCGCGGTCGTGACGTACATCCGTATGTCGTGGGGTAACCACGGCACGCCGGTGTCGCCGCAACAGGTCAGCGAACTGCGCTCGGCGCCGCTCGATTAAGCACGCCGGATGCACCAGGGCGCGGCCGATGCAGCAAGCGGCCGCGCCCTTTGTTTTTTGCCGTTGAGGAGAAACGCCGTGCCAATCGGCGAGCGTCTTAACTGCATCACCCATCTGGTCGGCGCGTTGCTGTCGGCGGTGGGGCTTGCGACGCTCGTTACGCTCGGCGCGCTGGACGGCGATTCGTACAAGGTCGTCAGCTTTAGCGTGTATGGTGCGATGCTGGTCGTGCTGTACGGTGTGTCGACGCTTTATCACAGCGTGAAGGCACCGAGTCTTAAAGCTGTATTGCAAAAGTGCGACCATGCAGCGATCTACCTGCTGATCGCCGGCAGCTACACCCCGTTCACGCTGGTTACCTTGCGCGGACCGTGGGGCTGGTCGCTGTTCGGTGTCATATGGGGGTTAGCTGCGCTTGGTATCGTGCAGGAACTCACGCTCGGGCGGCGCACCCGCAGCGTATCGATGGTGCTGTACGTGTTGATGGGATGGCTCGGGCTCGTCGCCATCCAGCCGCTCGTCGAAGCGTTGCCGGCTGCTGGTACCCTGTGGCTGGTGGCCGGCGGCGTCATCTATAGCGCTGGCATCTATTTCTTCATCAACGACGAGCGCATCCGGCACGGACACGGTATCTGGCACCTGTTCGTACTGGCAGGCAGTCTGTGTCAATTCGTCAGCGTCGCGCGCTATGTTGCGTAAGCGCAGCGCGGCGAATGCAACTTAATGCCAGTCAACGTGTCTGCTTAGCGCGTTGAAGCTTCCGGCACGCATCCGTTGGTTTGCAGGATGTGGTTCTGCAGCGGCGTGCCGCCGATTTTTTCGCGAACGGCATCGGCCGGTCCGTTACATGGACGGACCCGATGCGCCCGACGTCGGTAGTGGGATGACCACCGTTCGCCATATCCGCAATACAAAGAGCTTTTATGTCTTTTGATTCTCTCGGCTTGTCCGAACCGTTGGTCCGCGCTGTACACGAACTAGGCTACACGTCCCCTACCCCGATCCAGTTGCAAGCGATCCCCGCCGTGCTGAACGGCGGCGACCTGCTGGCCGGTGCGCAGACCGGCACGGGCAAGACTGCTGGCTTTACGCTGCCGATCCTGCAAAGGCTGTCGACGATGCCGGCCGCACATGCCGGTCACAGCGCGAGCGCAAAGCGTGTGATCCGCGCGCTGATCCTCACGCCGACCCGCGAGCTCGCCGCGCAGGTCGAAGAAAACGTGCGCCAGTACAGCAAGTACGTGAAGGTGAAGTCGACCGTGATGTTCGGCGGCGTCGGCATCAACCCGCAGATCGATGCGTTGAAGCGCGGCGTCGACATCGTCGTCGCGACGCCGGGGCGTCTGCTCGATCACATGCAGCAGAAGACCATCGACCTGTCGCATCTCGAGATTCTCGTGCTCGACGAAGCGGACCGCATGCTCGACATGGGCTTCATCCACGACATCAAGCGCGTGCTCGCGAAGCTGCCGCCGAAGCGGCAGAACCTGCTGTTCTCGGCCACCTTCTCCGACGAGATCAAGGCGCTGGCCGACAACCTGCTCGATGCGCCCGCGCTGATCGAAGTGGCACGTCGCAATACGACGGCGGAATCGGTCGAGCAGATCATTCACCCGGTCGATCGCGATCGCAAGCGTGAGATGCTCACGCATCTGATCAAGCAGCACAACTGGTTCCAGGTGCTGGTGTTCACGCGCACCAAGCACGGCGCGAACCGGCTCGCCGAGCAGCTGACCAAGGACGGCATCAGCGCGCTGGCGATTCACGGCAACAAGAGCCAGTCGGCCCGCACGCGCGCGCTGTCCGAGTTCAAGGACGGCACGCTGCAGGTGCTGGTCGCCACCGATATCGCGGCGCGCGGCATCGATATCGATCAGCTGCCGCACGTGGTCAACTTCGATCTGCCGAACGTGCCGGAAGACTACGTGCACCGCATCGGCCGCACCGGGCGTGCGGGGGCGACGGGCGAAGCGGTGTCGCTGGTATGTGTCGACGAGCTGCAGCTGCTGAAGGACATCGAAAAGCTGATCAAGCGCACGTTGCCGCAGCAGGTCATCGAAGGCTTCGAGCCGGATCCGAACGCGCGGCCGGAGCCGATCCAGCGGCGCGGCCAGGGCGGCGGTGCGCGTCAGCCGAGGCCAGCGCAGAGCGCGCCGAAGCGCGATGGCGCGGCGGCTGCGCCGCGCGCGGGCCAGCCGCCGAAGGGGCGGCCAGGCGGCAGTGGACGAGCGCAAGGCCAAGGGCAAGCTCAGGCGCAAGGGCAGCGCCAGGGCGGCAAGCCGCATCAGCCTGCGGCAGCAGCAAAGCCGCAAGGAGCGCGGCCGGCCAATGCGCCGGCGCAGGCCCGTAAGGACACGCCGCGCCATGAGGCCGCGCGCGTCCACGAGAAGCCGCGCTCGACCACGCACGATCATGGCGCTACGCACGCACAGCGCAAGGCGCAAAGCGGCAATCCGGGCGCGCTGCTGGGCGGCAACAAGCCGCGCAGCGATGCACCGCGCCGACCCGGCGGCCCGGCACGCGACACGCGGCGCGGGGATTAAACGCTGGCTTGCCCGGCAAGTGATGCGATGCGACGACGGACTGATCGTCCGCCGTCGCTGCAGCAACGCTATCGGGCTGCCGCCACCGCCTTCTTCAGCAGCTCGATCTGCTGCATCCAGCGCTCCAGCACCGCTTCCTTGTTGTCGGCCAATTCAAACGCTATGCCGCTCGTCAGGCGCGCATAACGCACGCGCTGCAGTTCACCGGTATCGATCGTGCCGCTGAAGCACAGCAGACCACCGCCCTCGCCTTCAGCGCCGCGCAGCGGCTCGAACCCCAGTTGCACCTGATAGAACGCATCGTCGAACACGAACGTCAGCGCGGCGCGTCGGCTGTCGGCGAGCGCGCGTGCCGAGCGCGCCTGCGGCCAGAGCGCCACGCACAGCGTGCGCGAATCGGGTGCATACAGCTCGCCGATACCGAGCAACGTGGTGCGCACGTGCCCCTTCGGATCGACCGTCACCAGCGACGCGGTAAAGCCGATTTTCGCGGCCAGCGAAGTGCCGTCGAACAGCGCCCGCAAGCCGTCGGGCCATTCGTCGAAAACGTTTTGTTCAAGCGAGCTGTTGTGTCCCGCGGAATCGGTCATCAGGGATCTCCGTCGATCTGTGCAAGAGATGGCTGCGCGCATGCAGGCGCAAGCCAATGCCAGGCAAACCGCAACGTGCGGCAACGCTAAGCGCAACGCGCGGTAACGCTAACCGCCCGCCCAGAAAACGAATGGCCCGCTTGCGCGGGCCATCGGCGATCGATTCATTGCGGCAGCGGCACGAACCCAGCCGCGGCAGTCATTGCATGCGCACGCGACAGTCAGTCAGCGGAAGAACACATGCTGCGCGATCTTTTCGAGCGGGTAGTGCACGCCCGGTTGAATCTTCGCGGGCAGGTCGAGCGGCTTCAGCAGCATCTTCACACACATCTCGGCCGACAGGTTGCGCCGCACCAGCTTGTTCACGCGCGCGGACAGCTCGCGGTTATACGCCGGATCGCCGACGCGCTCCGGATAGCGGATCGCAAACACATGACGCAGCGCGATCTCCGAGTCTTCGTTCTTGATCTCCATCACACGCCGCATCAAAGCGCCCAGCACCGCCAGCCGGCCGTTGCCTTCAATCCTGTTGTACTTTTTGAAATACTTGAAAAAGTGCTTGTAATGGCGGACTTCGTCAGTGCGGATGTTGTCGGTAATCTGCTTTAGCACCGGCTCGTCCGAGCATGAACCGATCGCGCGATACAGCGTGGCGGTACCCGTCTCGACCACGCAGCGCGCGACCATCTCGAGCGCGCGGGTCTTCTCGAACTCTTCGACGCTGCAGGTCAACGAATACTCGTCGAAGAAGTTGCGAAACGCCGTGTCCCAGTCGAACTCCGGCCACACATGCGCGATGTATGTCTTCAGCGCGCGGCCGTGCTGCAGTTCCTCGGGTTCCCATTCGACGTTGAGCCATGCCGACACTTCCGGGTCGTCGTTGAAGAACGAGCTCAGGTTGCTTGTATAGAGGTCTGTACCGCTTTCGATAAAGGAGGCCGCGCAGAGCAGCAGCAGCAGGTCTTCGTTGGCAACCGCCCGCTGCTTGTCGATGCGGGACATGTCGATATCTTCGATGCGCCAGGGCATTACATGGCTAGCCTTCGTCTGCATGTGCGGTGCTCCCTAAACTGTATCGTCTCGTTGAACGAAGCATGCCCAAAGCGCTCGCGCCCGGCCCCGGCTGTCTCGCGGCTTTCTGCCGCTTTCTGCTGCTTTCTCCAGATAGGTACGGCGATCGGGGGTGCCAGCGAGTATGTAGGTGAAGTCGGTTTCTTTCATCTTAGCTGCAGATTCGCAAAAGTGCAGATCACTCAGCACAGACTGTGCCGAAGCATGCCAGGTTCCTGCGACGAATAGCCGATCGTGCGAATGCGAATAAACGATACGGCGCACACGCGGCTCGCATCGTGGCCATCGCGTCGTCTTCCCTCTAACGTCCGTCGGCGCAGATGGTGGACGGCACAACGAAGAGACGCCTTACAATACGCGCAAGCCAACCCTTGCGCGCAAGGCCGCTGCGCGCACCGACCGACTAACCATGACCCGAGACCCTCGCCTCACGCTGAATGCACGCCAACAGGAGCTGCTCGAGTGGGTGCAGCGCGACGGCTTCGTGACGGTGGACGACCTCGCCGCCCACTTCGACGTGACGCCGCAAACCATCCGGCGCGATGTGAACTGGCTGGCCGACATCAACCTGCTGCGCCGCTACCACGGCGGCGCCAGCCTGCCGACCAGTTCGGAGAACGTGTCGTACAGCGCGCGGCAACGGATGTTCCATGACGAGAAACGCCGCATCGCCGCACTGGTGGCCACGCACATACCCGACCACGCATCGCTGTTCATCAACCTCGGCACCACCACCGAAGAAGTCGCGCGAGCGCTGAACCGGCATCGCGGGTTACGGGTCATTACGAACAATCTGAACGTCGCCAGCATGATGAGCGGCTACCCGGACTGCGAGGTGCTGGTCACGGGCGGCATCGTGCGGCCGTGGGACAAAGGCATTGTCGGCGAGCTGGCGATCGACTTCATTCGCCAGTTCAAGGTGGACTTCGCGATCATCGGCACGTCGAGCATCGAAGAGGACGGTACGCTGCGCGACTTCGATACGCGCGAGGTGCGGGTGGCCGAAGCGATCATCCAGCAGTCGCGCACGGTGTTCCTCGCCGCCGACCATTCGAAGTTCGGCCGGCCGGCGCTGGTGCGTCAGGGGCATCTGGACCAGATCGATTCGCTGTTCACCGATGCTCATCCGCCCGCCGACATGGCGGAGACGATCGCGGCAGCCGGCACACTGGTGTACGTGGCCGAATAGGCGTGGCCGATACGCGTTCCAGGTACGCGCGCCGCACGGGCGTGCGGACTGCGCGTGCCGCGCGCGCGCCGAACGCGTGATGCGTTGCTCGAAAGGCAGCAGCCTGCGCGGCGAGCGCGCCGCGCGCGGTCGGCTCTTTGGCGAGCTTTAGCGAGCCTTTAGCCGACCTTTAGCGCGCTTTACAACCGGTTATGCGGCGCGCAATGCTGCGCCGCACGCGAAACCTCCAGTGAAATCGCGAAACCCTCCGGCTCGCCGGACCGCTTCCGGGCCGCGCGCTTGTCAAATGGAAAATTTACTGGGGCCGATTTGGTGTTCGTGCGACGTTTGACTAAACTCCAGTTCCCCGACGTGCTTATCGAGCGCGCGGGGCTGAAAGCCAAGCCTGATGCCTGATCCCATAAGGATCGCCGCCCCGCCAGCAGACCTGTCCACGGAACGGCGCGAAGGCAACCCAAGTACGCTTGAAACGGAGAGAAACGATGCTGAGTCCGCATGAATTCGCCACATTGTTGCTCGTCAAGGACGCCCCGAATCAGGTCGACATGGAACGCGGAGAGTTGGATGCGCTGCTCGAACGGCAGCTCGTGCAACTCGAAAAACTCGC
>DATLOW010000554.1:0-7017 GCA_035536055.1 Paraburkholderia sp.
TTTACCAACGTCGAAGACGAAGGCCAGGAAGGCGTCGAGCTGGGCGACCAGAAGATGCTGGCCGGCATGTCGGGCAGCCGCCGCGTGATCAAGGACCGGATGGGCCACATCGTCGAGGACGTCGACGAGACGGTGGTGCCGCACAACGGTCAGGACGTCGATCTGTCGATCGACAGCAAGATTCAATACATTGCTTACACGAACCTGAAAGCCGCGGTGCAGAAGTTCAAGGCAAAAGCCGGCGCCGCAATGGTGGTCGACGTGCGGACCGGCGAAGTGCTGGCGCTCGTCAATTACCCGACCTACAACCCGAACGACCGCTCGCATCTGACCGGCGAGCAGTTGCGCAACCGCATTCTGACCGACGTGTTCGAGCCGGGCTCGATCATGAAACCGTTCACGGTGTCGCTCGCGCTCGATCTGCACCGCGTGTCGCCGACTACACTGGTGGATACGGGGCCGGGACGTTTTGTCCTCGACGGCGCACAGATCACCGACGACAGCGCGTTCGGCGTGCTGACAGTCGGCGGCGTGATCCAGAAGTCGAGCAACATCGGCGCGACCAAGATCGCGATGACGCTCAAGCCCGAAGAGATGTGGAACATGTATACCAGCATCGGTCTCGGCCAGGCGCCGAAGGTCGGTTTCCCGGGCGCGGCGGCAGGCCGCCTGCGGCCGTGGAAGAGCTGGCGCCGCATCGAGCAGGCGACGATGTCGTACGGCTACGGCCTGTCGGTGTCGCTGTTCCAGCTCGCGCGCGCGTACACCGCGATTGCGCACGACGGCCAGATTCTGCCGATTTCGATTTTCCGCACGCCGGACGAGCAGCCGGTCACCGGGCCGCAGGTGTTTTCGCCGACCACCGCGCGCGAAGTGCGCACGATGCTCGAAAGCGTGGTGTCGACGCAAGGCACGTCGCCGGATGCGGCGGTGCCGGGCTATCGCGTCGGCGGCAAGAGCGGTACCGCGTACAAGCACGTCGGCCGCGGCTACGACAAGTCGAAATACCGCGCGTCGTTCGTCGGTATGGCGCCGATGCCGAATCCGCGCATCGTCGTCGCGGTATCGGTGGATGAGCCGACCGCCGGCAGTCACTTCGGCGGCCAGGTGTCGGGTCCGGTGTTCTCGTCGATCGTCGGCGACACGCTGCGCTCGCTGAATGTGCCGCCCGATATGCCGGTCAAGCAGATGGTCGTATCGGACGACGTGAACGGCGCGGCGGTGGCATCGGCCGCAAGCGGCCCGGCGGCTGCGAAAGGCGCGAGCCCGGCAGCCGGCCCGAAGAAATTCGCGTCGAAGCTGTCGACCGCCGCCAACGCAAAGAAGCTGACGATCTCGAGCAACACGAAGACGCATCCGGGAGTCGTGCGATGAGCGCGCTGCGTGGTTCTCACCCGGCGCACCGTCAGCTTGCGGATGCGCTCGCATGGCTGCGCGCGCATCTGCAGCCGGGCGCGCAATTGCACGCGGACACGCGCACGCTGGGCGCCGGCGACGCGTTTCTCGCGTACGCGGTAGACGGCGCGGACAACCGCCCGCATATCGACACCGCGTTCACGCGCGGCGCAGCGGGTGTGCTGTATCAGCCGGAAAACTACACCGGCACGCCGGACCCGGCGAAGTCGCACGCGGTGCCGGCGCTGAACGAGCTAGCTGGCACGATTGCCAGCGCATGGTACGGCGACCCGAGCGACCAGATGCGCGCGATCGGCGTGACCGGCACGAACGGCAAGACGTCGTGCACGCAGTGGATTGCGACCGCGCTGTCGGCACACGGCACACCGTGCGCCGTGATCGGCACGCTCGGCAGCGGCATGCCGGGCCAGCTCACGCTTACCGGTTTTACGACGCCCGACGCGCCGCAACTACAGCGCAGCCTCGCGCAATTGCGCGCGGCCGGCGCGCAGGCGGTAGCGATGGAAGTGTCGTCGCACGCGCTGCATCAGGGCCGCGTCAACGGTACGCGGTTCGACATCGCTGTGTTCACGAACCTGACGCAAGATCATCTGGACTATCACCGCACGTTCGCTGCGTACGAAGCGGCGAAGGCGCGCCTGTTCGCATGGCCGGAACTGCGCACGGCCGTAATCAATGCCGACGACGAAGCCGGCCTGCGCCTGCTCGCCAGCACCAAAGGCCACGCCCGCACGATCGCCTACGCGCTCGAAGCCACCGGCCCGGCGGCCGCGACGCGTTCGATCGCGCCGCTCGCCGATCAAACGCTGCTCGCGACCAACGTACGCGCCACGGCAATGGGCACCGCGTTCCACCTCGAATCCGACTGGGGCAACGCGGACGTCGAAGTCGCCACACTCGGCGCGTTCAACGTAAGCAATCTGCTCGGTGTGCTCGGCGCGTTGCTCGCCGCGGACGTCCCATTCAACGCCGCACTCGCGGAGCTGGCGAAACTCGAACCGGTGAACGGCCGTATGCAGCGCCTCGGCGGCCGTTTGCAAAACGACGAACCGCTGGTCGTTATCGACTATGCGCACACGCCGGACGCGCTGGAAAAAACCTTGAGCGCACTGCGCCCGATCGCGCAGGCGCGCGGCGGCGAACTGATCTGCATGTTCGGCTGCGGCGGCGACCGCGATGCGCTGAAGCGTCCGTTGATGGGCGCGATTGCCGAGCGTCTTGCGGACGGCGTGGTCGTCACCAGCGACAACCCGCGCACCGAAGCCCCGCAGGCGATCATCGAGCAGATCGTCGCGGGCATGCAGCAGGGCGCGAAAGCGCGCGCGATCGAGGATCGCGCCAGCGCGATCCTGCAGGCGATCCGCAGTGCGGCGCGCGAAGACGTGATCGTGCTGGCGGGCAAAGGACACGAAGCAACCCAGGAGATCATGGGCAAGAAGCGCGCATTCTCGGATCAGGACCACGCCCGCCTCGCACTGGCCGCGCGTGCAACGCAGGCTCGCGGAGGTGGCGAATGACGATGTTCTCGCTGCGCGAAGCGGCCGCGCTGATTCCGGGCGCCACGGTACTCGGCGACGACACGGTGACGTTCGAGCGCGTGTCGACCGATAGCCGCAGCTGTGGACCCGGCGATCTGTTCGTCGCGCTGAAGGGCGAGCGCTTCGACGCACACGATTTTCTGCCGGACGTCGCCGCGCGCAACGTCAGTGCCGCGCTCGTCACGCGCAGTCCCGGCGACTGGCGCGTGCCCGCGTTGCGCGTGCCTGACACGCGCGTCGCGCTCGGGGCGCTGGCGCGCGGCTGGCGCCGCCGCTTCACGATGCCGCTGGTCGCGGTAACGGGCAGCAACGGCAAGACCACGGTCAAGGAAATGATCTCGTCGATCTTCGCGGCCGCGGTCGGCGAAGCGTCGCGCCTCGCGACGGCGGGCAATTTCAACAACGACATCGGCTTGCCGCTGACGCTGTTCCGCCTGAACAGCGCGCATCGGCTCGCGGTCGTCGAGCTCGGCATGAATCATCCGGGCGAAACGGAGTTGCTCGGAAAGATCGCCGAACCGACGGTGGCGGTGGTCAACAACGCGCAGCGCGAGCATCAGGAATTCATGGCGACCGTCGAAGCGGTCGCGCTCGAGCACGCCGCGGTGATCCACGCCCTGACGCCGGACGGCATCGCGGTATTCCCCGCCGACGACGAATACGCCGGCATCTGGCGCGTCGCCGCGACCGGCAACCGGGTGGTCGACTTTGCGCTGAACTCGGACGAATGCATTACCGAAGCGGCCGTCACCGGCACCTTCGACGGCAGTGTGCTCAGCATCGAAACGCCGGAAGGCGCGATCGACGTGACGCTGCAAGTGCTCGGCGCGCACAACGCCCACAACGCGCTGGCCGCAACCGCAGCTGCATTGGCGTCGGGCGTCGCGCTCGACGCGATCAAGCGTGGCCTCGAAGCCTTCGGCGCGGTCAAAGGCCGGCTGCAGGTAAAGCGCGCGACGCTCGGCACGCTGGCCGGTGCGACGGTGATCGACGACACCTACAACGCGAATCCCGATTCGATGCGTGCCGCGATCGACGTACTGGCGAGCTTGCCGTCGCCGCGCGTGCTGGTGATGGGCGACATGGGCGAAGTCGGCGACGAAGGCCCGGCGTTCCATCGCGAGATCGGCGCGTATGCGCAAGAGCGCGGTATCGACGCACTGTTCGCGCTCGGCGCCGCATCGCGCGACGCGTGCAGCGCCTACGGTCCCAGCGCGCATCACACCGACGACGTCGCGAGCCTGCTCGCGCAATTGCAGCAGGCGAACTACGGCGCGTCGGCCACGTTCCTGGTGAAAGGCTCGCGCTTCATGCAGATGGAGCGCGTGGTGGACGCCTTGACAAGTCCACAACCCGATGCAGCGGGCCAAGCGCCCGCCGCACATTGAAAGAGAAGGAAACCAGGCAATGCTACTGGCGCTGGCGCAATGGCTGCAGAATGACGCAAGCTTCTTGCGCGTGATCAGTTATCTGACTTTTCGCGCGGTCGCAGCGACGATTACCGCGCTGCTGATCGGGCTGGTGTGCGGTCCGTGGGTGATCCGCAAGCTGACCGCGATGAAGGTCGGCCAGGCCGTGCGCAAGGACGGCCCGCAATCGCATCTGATCAAATCGGGCACGCCGACGATGGGCGGCGTGCTGATTCTGATCGGCATCGCCGTATCCACTTTGCTGTGGGCCGATCTGACCAACCGCTTTATCTGGATCGTGATTCTGGTCACGTTCGGTTTCGGGCTGATCGGCTGGGTCGACGATTACCGCAAGGTGGTCCATAAGGACCCACGCGGCATGTCGTCGCGCGAGAAGTATTTCTGGCAGTCGGTGATCGGCCTGTTCGCCGCCGTGTATCTGGCGTTCAGCGTGTCCGAGGCGAGCAACGTGCGCGTGTTCGACCTGTTTATGGCGTGGGTCAGGAGCGGCCTGTCGATGGGCCTGCCCGCGCGCGCCGACCTGATGCTGCCGTTCCTGAAGTCGATCACTTACCCGCTCGGCGTATGGGGCTTTATCGCGCTGACCTACTTCGTGATCGTCGGCGCGAGCAATGCGGTGAACCTCACCGACGGTCTCGACGGTCTCGTGATCATGCCGGTGGTGCTGGTCGGCGCATCGCTCGGCGTGTTCGCGTACGTGATGGGCAGCTCCGTCTATTCGAAGTACCTGCTGTTCCCGCATATTCCCGGTGCCGGCGAACTGCTGATTTTCTGTTCCGCGATCGGCGGCGCAGGCCTTGCCTTTCTCTGGTTCAACACGCACCCGGCGCAGGTGTTCATGGGCGACGTCGGCGCGCTGGCGCTCGGCGGCGCACTCGGCACCGTCGCGGTGATCGTGCGCCAGGAGATCGTGCTTTTCATTATGGGCGGCATCTTCGTCGCCGAAACGCTTTCCGTGATGCTGCAGGTCACGTGGTTCAAATACACGAAGCGTCGCTTCGGCGAAGGCCGGCGCATCTTCAAGATGGCGCCGCTGCACCACCACTTCGAGCTGTCCGGCTGGAAGGAAACCCAGGTGGTGGTGCGCTTCTGGATCATCACGTTGATGTTGTGCCTGTTCGGATTGTCCACGCTCAAGTTGCGTTGAGCCGCAGAAAGGAAAGCAAGCGATGTTCGGCGAGAAGTTTAGGGATCGGCAAAAGCCGATGGTGCTCGTGCTGGGGCTCGGCGAATCGGGCCTCGCGATGGCGCGCTGGTGCGCGCGGCACGGCTGCCGCCTGCGTATCGCCGACACGCGCGAGGTGCCGCCGGGTCTGGCCGCGCTCCAACAGCACGGGGTGGACGCCGATTTCATCGGCGGCGCGTTTTCGCCGGTGCTGCTCGAAGGCGTCGAACTGGTGGCGATCAGCCCGGGCTTGTCGCCGCTCGCCGCGGATCTGGTACCGCTGATCGCGGCCGCACGCGAGCGCGATATTCCCGTGTGGGGCGAACTCGAATTCTTCGCGCAAGCGCTGAAGACGCTCGGCGAAAGCGGCTACGCACCTAAGGTGATCGCGATCACCGGCACCAACGGCAAGACCACCACCACGAGCCTGACCGGGCTGCTGTGCGCGCGCGCCGGCAAGAAGGTCGCGGTAGCCGGGAATATCAGTCCGGCCGCGCTCGACAAGCTGACCGAGCTGATCGACAGCACCGCGCTGCCCGACGTATGGGTGCTCGAACTGTCGAGCTTCCAGCTGGAAACCGCCCATACATTCACGCCGGATGCGGCGGTGATCCTGAACATCACGCAAGACCATCTGGACTGGCACGGCGGCCTCGATGCCTACGCGGCCGCGAAAGGCCGCATCTTCGGCGCGAACACGGTGCGCGTGCTGAACCGCGACGACACACGCGTGATGGCGCTCGCACCGACGGCCGAAAGCGGCGCGCAGATGGTTACGTTCGGTACCGGCGAGCCGACCCGCGACGGCGACTACGGCCTGCTGCGCGACAACGGCATGATCTGGCTGGTCGAGGCGCAAGACCGCGACGCGGCCGACGAACCGGTGCCTACGCGCCGCCGCAAGAGCGAAAGCACGACGCCGCCGAACATCGGCCTGAAGCGTCTGATGCCCGCGGACGCGCTGCGGATCCGCGGCCTGCACAACGCGACCAATGCGCTGGCCGCGCTCGCGCTGGCACGCGCGATCGGCTTGCCGGCTGCGCCGCTGCTGCACGGTCTGCGCGAGTACCACGGCGAGCCGCATCGCGTCGAACTGATCGCATCGATCGACGGCATCGACTATGTCGACGACAGCAAGGGCACCAACGTCGGCGCAACCGTCGCGGCGCTCGACGGCCTCGCCCAGCGCGTCGTGCTGATTGCCGGCGGCGACGGCAAGGGTCAGGAATTCGATCCGCTCGCGGCGCCCGTCACGCGCTGGTGCCGCGCGGTGATGCTGATCGGCCGCGACGCGCCGCTGGTGCGCGCCGCGCTCGCCGACACCGGCATTCCGCTGCATGACCACGCAACGCTCGAAGAAGCGACGCGCGCCGCCAGCACGCTCGCGCAACCGGGCGACGCCGTGCTGCTGTCGCCGGCCTGCGCGAGCTTCGACATGTTCAAGGGTTACGCACACCGCGCAGCGGTG
>DATLOW010000555.1:0-11948 GCA_035536055.1 Paraburkholderia sp.
ACAGCAGGAGGAAGGTGACGAGCCCGACCCTCGGCACTGGTGGAAAACGGCTGTGGCTGCTTCGTTCCCGACCTGACCAGGTTGACCGCACCTCCATGCGAGGAGGCCCGTCACGAAGCATTCTATCATCGGTGGCCTGCCATGGCGACAGGTAAAACACACGCGATGCAACGCGAACCCGCCTCGACCGGTGCGGAAGGACCGGCACACGCGCCTCTTGTGTTCGTCCGCGGCACCACCAGATAGCCGCTGTAGAGGCCGCAGCGAAGGCTGGAAACGAGCCGTCAGCGTAGTCCGCGGGGCCGTCCGGATGGGTACTATCACCACGGGCAGCGCATAGCGAATTAGGCTAAACTGACGTGCAAGTGACCCGTAAAGTCAAGCGCCGGGCGCCTTTCGCAGGTTCTTACAGGCTGTCCGCAAGTACCTCGAAAGTCACTCGGCTGCTGCTTTCTTTGCGGCAGAGCGAACGGTAAGTTTTTTCAGTTTCATGTATCGTGGCGAGCATTCAGGCCGGCCGCGAACCGAGTGAGGTACATAGACAATGAGCGAACAAATCAAGCACATTAGCGACGCGTCGTTCGAACAGGACGTCGTCAAATCCGACAAACCCGTCCTGCTCGACTTCTGGGCAGAGTGGTGTGGCCCGTGCAAGATGATTGCACCGATCCTCGACGAAGTTGCGAAGGATTACGCAGACCGCCTGCAGATCGCCAAGATCAATGTCGACGAGCATCAGTCGACGCCGGTCAAGTTTGGCGTGCGCGGCATCCCGACGCTGATCCTGTTCAAGAACGGCGCGGTCGCCGCACAAAAGGTCGGCGCCCTGTCGAAGTCGCAACTCACCGCGTTCCTCGACGGCAACCTTTGATCGCAGCAAGCTCGCTTCAATACGCATATCCGGCGTTCGCGTGCGTCATGCGCAGCGCGCCGGATGCGCCGGCCGGACCGATTTATCGAAGCTGATTTATCCGGACTGGTTATTCAGTCCGCCCGGTTTTGTGCGCTTCGCCGCTGTTGCGGCAGTTTCTGCAGTAATTTCCCCAGCCGTTCCCGCCGTCAGTCTGTATAGTTCGTCCTTGACGTTCGCCACATCGGATCGGGCATAACCGCGCGCCGGATACAGCGTTCTTTTGTTGTCGCCTGACAACACGCGCGCCGCGAACCTGCCGATCTGCGCGGCAAGCTGGAATTGGCGTGTGCTATGCTAGAATCCACAAAACGTCGAAAAGACGAGTAAGTCCCTGAGCGGTTCCGCTCAACTCTCCTCCCAGATTTCATTTCAGGTCGCACCTTCTCCTGCGGGTTCTCCGTATGCATTTATCCGAGCTTAAGACTCTGCACGTGTCACAGTTGATCGAAATGGCCAATGGCCTCGAGATCGAAAGTGCAAACCGCCTGCGCAAGCAGGAATTGATGTTTGCCATTTTGAAAAAGCGCGCGAAGACGGGCGAAACGATCTTCGGTGACGGCACGCTCGAAGTGCTGCCGGACGGCTTCGGTTTCCTGCGCTCGCCGGAAACCTCGTATCTCGCCAGCACGGACGACATCTATATCAGTCCGTCGCAAATCCGCCGCTTCAACCTGCATACGGGCGACACGATCGAAGGCGAAGTGCGCACGCCAAAAGACGGCGAGCGCTACTTCGCGCTGGTGAAGGTGGACAAGGTCAACGGCCAGCCGCCGGAAGCCTCGAAGCACAAGATCATGTTCGAGAACCTGACGCCGCTGCACCCGAACAAGGTGCTGCTGCTCGAACGTGAAATGCGTGGCGAGGAAAACGTCACGGGCCGCATCATCGACATGATCGCGCCGATCGGCAAGGGCCAGCGCGGCCTGCTGGTCGCATCGCCGAAGTCCGGCAAGACCGTGATGCTGCAGCACATCGCGCATGCGATCAAACAGAACCATCCGGACGTCGTGCTGTTCGTGCTGTTGATCGACGAGCGTCCTGAAGAAGTGACCGAAATGCAGCGCTCGGTGGCGGGCGAAGTGATCGCGTCGACTTTCGACGAACCGGCCGCGCGCCACGTGCAGGTCGCTGAAATGGTGATCGAAAAGGCCAAGCGCCTCGTCGAAATGAAGAACGACGTGGTGATCCTGCTCGACTCGATCACGCGTCTCGCGCGCGCTTACAACACGGTGGTGCCGGCCTCGGGCAAGGTGCTGACCGGCGGTGTCGACGCCAACGCGCTGCAGCGTCCGAAGCGCTTCTTCGGCGCGGCGCGCAACATCGAGGAAGGCGGCTCGCTGACCATTATCGGCACCGCGCTGATCGAAACCGGCAGCCGCATGGACGACGTGATCTACGAAGAGTTCAAGGGCACCGGCAATATGGAAGTGCACCTCGAGCGCCGTCTCGCGGAAAAGCGCGTGTACCCGTCGATCAACCTGAACAAGTCGGGCACGCGCCGCGAAGAACTGCTGATCAAGCCCGAGATCCTGCAAAAAATCTGGGTGCTGCGCAAGTTCATCCACGATATGGACGAAGTCGAGGCGATGGAATTCCTGCTCGACAAGATCCGCCAGACGAAGAGCAACTCCGAGTTCTTCGACATGATGCGCCGCGGCGGCTGACGTTACACTGCGCGCATTGCGTAATGCGCACTTGCGTACGTGCGTTTGCGCAAGATTACGCAGTAACCAACGCCCGCCCTTCGCGGGCGTTGTTTCGTTGTAGTTTCGTCATGGTTCCGTGTGCGATGCGGCGCCAACATCCGACGTCAGTGACTTCAGCGATGCTATCCAAACTCACCCACTGGTTCGGCACGCGCCGCCGCGAGCGGGCGCTACGCACTCACGCGATCTCCGACGAACTGTGGCAAGCCACCCTCGCCGGCCTGCCGTTCCTCGCGCACCTCGACGCACCGGATCTCGTGCGCCTGCGCGAACTGACCAGCCTGTTCATCGCGCAGAAGGAATTCTCGACCGCGCACGAACTCGAACTGACCGACCCGATGACGGTCGGCATCGCGGTGCAGGCGTGCCTGCCGGTGCTGAATCTGGGCCTCGATCTATACCGGGGCTGGGTTGGCATCATCGTCTATCCGGGCGAGTTCGTGATCCGCAAGACGGTCGAGGACGAGGACGGCGTCGTGCATGAAGTGGAGCACGATGCGAGCGGCGAAGCCTGGGAAGGCGGCCCGGTCGTGCTGTCGTGGGAAGACGCGCAGATGACCGACGGCACGGACGCGTACAACGTCGTGATCCACGAATTCGCGCACAAGATCGACATGGTGACGGGCGTTGCCGACGGCCATCCGCCGCTGTTCCGCAAACTGCACGCACCGCTCGACAGTGCCGCGTGGGCCGACGTGTTCGACCACGCGTACGATCATTTTTGCGCACGCGTCGACGCGGTGCCGGAGCGGCGCTGGGCGCGCTTCGAGCGCGAATCGCTGATCGACCCGTATGCGGCAGACCACCCGTCCGAGTTCTTCGCGGTCTGCAGCGAGGCGCTGTTCGTGAAGCCGCAGGCCTTCGAAGCCGAGTATCCGGAACTGTACCGGCTGCTGGCCCGCTACTACCGGCAAGATCCGGCACGCACGGGCGTGCTGGGCGACAGCGGCGGCGCCGCTGCCAGCTAAAGCAGAGCCGGCAAGCGCAAAGCCGGCAAAGCCCGCCGGCAAAAGCGCGGTTCGCGAAAAAGCTGAGCAAATTCTCGCCAACCGACTGATTTTCTGGCATAATCGCCGCTTTTCGACCTTAGGCAAGTGGCTCGCGAAGCCGCCGGACCCGCCCCATCAAGCAAATCAGGGCGCCGGAGTTTTCGATCGCGGGTTGGCTACCGCCAGCACAAAAGGAAAGACCATGAAAGAAGGCATCCACCCGAATTACCGCGAAGTCCTGTTCGTCGATATGTCGAACGACTTCAGGTTCATCACGCGCTCGACGATCCAGACGCGTGAAACCGCCGAATTCAACGGCAAGACGTACCCGCTCGCCAAGATCGAAGTGTCGTCGGAATCGCATCCGTTCTACACCGGTCAGCAAAAGATCATGGACACGGCCGGCCGCGTCGAGAAGTTCAACAAGAAGTTCGGCGCACGCGCCAGCGGCAAGGCAGCCAAGTAAGCATTGCGCCGGTATCCGGCATATGACGGCCGCCATCGATGCTTCTGCGTTCCGAGGCGAGCCGCAAGAAAAAGGGCAGCGTACGCTGCCCTTTTTTATTCCCCAGCACAGGCGCGCCTGTTACGAGCCGCTCGTACTGCCGGTCGCTGCGCCACCGACGCAAACCCACATTACGACACGCATCCGCCAAGCCGGCTGCCCGCCGATTTCCGCCGTCCCCGTTTCAACCGCAACACCGCTCATGACGCTTGCCGCCCCACCCGTCTACAATGCCGGATGCTCGAAACCGGCTGGGTATGCGCTCGCTGTGCGGTCTCGTCGCCGCGTCACCAAAAAACGCTTCATCGCTATCAATAACACTGCATGAGACCCGTCGTCCGTCTTACCGCCTCCGCGACCAGCGCGCTGCCGCGCTGGCTGCTGCTGACCATCTGCGTGATCTACTCGGCATTCGGCCTGTTCGGCCGCGACCCGTGGAAAAACGAAGATGCAGCGGGCTTCGGCGTCATGTGGACGATGGCCAACGGCGATCTGCACGACTGGCTGCTGCCCAATCTGGTCGGCAAATACATTGCGTCGGACGGCCCGGGCGGCTACTGGCTCGGCGCGCTGGCGATCCGCGCGCTGGCGCCGTGGGTGGATGCCAGCAACGCATCGCGCGTCTATACGGGGCTGATGTTCTGCGCGGCCTGTGCGTTCGTCTGGTATGCCGCGTACCTGCTCGGCCGACGCGCCGAAGTGCAGCCGTTCAAATACGCGTTCGGCGGCGAGCCGGAACCGCGCGACTACGGCCGCACGCTGGCCGACGGCGCGCTGCTGATCCTGCTCGCCTGCTTCGGCCTCGCTGAGCGCGGCCATGAAACCACGCCGGCACTGGCGCAATTCGTCTGCATCGCGATGCTGGTGTACGGCCTCGTGCGGATGCTCGACAAGCCGATCCAGGGCGCGCTGATCTGGGGCGCCGGGCTCGGTCTGGTAGCACTGACGAGCAGCCCGGTGCTGGTCGGCGCGCTGCTGATCGGTACGCTGACGATGATGCTGATCGTGCGCGAAGCGCGTTCGCGCTGGCTGCTGCTGATCGGCCTGCCGGTCGCGCTGGCGCTGTCGATCGCATGGCCGCTGGTTACGCTCGCGCAGTTTCCGGTCGACGGCGTGTGGTTCCTGAACCAGTGGATGCGCGGCAGCCTGAACTCGTTCACCGGGCCGTTCGGACCGGTGCTGATCTATGCGCTGAAGAACCTGCCGCTGTTCACCTGGCCCGCCTGGCCGCTGGCGATCTGGGCGTGGATCAGCTGGTCGGGGCTGCGCCGCGCGCCGCATATCGCGGTGCCGCTGGCGGTGATCGTGCCGCTCTTCATTCTGGTCGTGCTGCAGAGTTCCGAGACCAACCGTCTGTACATGCTGCCGCTGCCTGCGCTCGCGGTGCTCGCAAGCTTCGCGCTGCCCACGTTGAAGCGCGGTGCGATCAACGCATTCGACTGGTTTGCGGTGTTGAGCTTCACCGTGCTCAGCTCGTTCGTGTGGCTGGTCTGGTTCGCGTCGATGACGGGCTTTCCGTTCTTCCTCGCGCGCAACCTGTCGCGGCTGGTGCCAGGCTACGTGCCGCAGTTCAAAATCCTGTCGCTGGTCTGCGCGATCGCGGTGACGGTCTGCTGGATCGTGCTGGTGCAATGGCGCGTCGCGCGGCATCCGAAGGTGTTGTGGCGCAGCGTCGTGCTGTCGAGCGCCGGCACCACGCTGATGTGGGTGCTGCTGATGACCTTATGGCTGCCGTTCGTCAACTACAGCCGGACCTACAAGGACGTCGCACAGCAGATCGCCGCGAACCTGCCGGAAGACTACTCGTGCATTTCGCCGGTGCGTCTGGGCAATGCGCAGATCGCCACCTTCGCGTATTTCGGCGGCATGCACTTCTCGTTCAACGACGACGACTGCGACGTGCTGCTGCGCCAGGACACGCAGGACTTCGGCGCGCCGGGCGCGATGTCGAACTTCGTCTGGAAACTGGTCTGGGAAGGCCGGCGCGCCGCCGACCGCGACGAGCGCTTCCGGCTGTACGTGCGCATCGACCGGCCGACGCCCCCCGTCAAGCGGCGCAACCCGCGGCAGAAGCTGCCGCAGTAGCCTCAGCGGCGCACCGCGGCGCGACACCGCGACGCCGCGGCGGCATGACGCCGCGCCGGCACATTGCGGCCCGCGGTAGCCCGTTCCCGCCCGCTCACCCGATGAACCACCCGATGATATTCACCGACATCCGCAAAATCGCCGCGCTGGCATGGCCGGTGCTGATCGGCCAGCTCGCGATCGTCGCGTTCGGCGTGATCGACACCGCGATGGTCGGCCGCTATTCGGCCACCGATCTGGCCGCGCTCGGCCTCGGCGCATCGATCTATATCTCGGTGTACATCGCGCTGACCGGCATTCTGACCGCGCTGCAGCCGATCGTCGGGCTGTCGTTCGGCGCCGGCCGCCACACCGAAATCGGCGAAGACGCGCGCCAGGCGCTGTGGCTCGCCGCAGCGCTGACCGCAATCGGCTTTCTGATCCTGTACTTCCCGGCGCCGCTGCTGCAACTCGCGCATGCACCGGAGGCGCTGCGCGAGCGCACCGTCGCGTATCTGCAGATCCTCGCGTTCGGCCTGCCGGCGAGTCTGGTATTTCGCGTGTACAGCTCGCTCGCGACCGCGGTCGGCCAGCCGCGGCTCGTGATGTTTCTGCAGGTCGGCGCGCTGCTGCTGAAGTTTCCGCTGAACCGCTGGCTGATCTTCGGCGGCCTGGGCGTACCGGCCGCCGGCGGACCCGGCTGCGCGCTCGCCAGCACGATGATCAACTGGCTGCTCGGCACCCTCGGCCTGCTGCTGCTTGCGCGGCTCGACGTGTTCCGGCCGTTCGCGATCTTCGGACGCTTCTGCTGGCCGGTCTGGCGGCGCCAGTTGGCGCTGTTGAAGCTCGGCATTCCGATGGGTCTGTCGTATCTGATCGAAGTCACGTCGTACACGTTTATGGCGCTGTTTATCGCGCGCTTCGGCACCACCACGCTGGCCGGTCATCAGATCGCCGCGAATCTCGGCGCGGTGCTGTATATGACCCCGCTGTCGATCGGCATCGCAACCTCGACGCTGGTCGCCCGCGCGCTCGGCGCCGAGCGGCCGCGCGACGCGCAGGCGCTCGGCCGCCACGGCATGCTGCTGGCAGGCGGGCTCGCCTGCTGTTTCTGCGCGCTGGTGGTTGCGCTGCGCGCGCTGATCGTCGCCGGCTACACGACCAACGAGGCGGTCGCCACGGCCGCGCTGCCGCTCGTGCTGATCGTCGCGTTCTATCACATCTGCGATGCGCTGCAGGTCACCGCGGCGTTCGTGCTGCGCGCGCACCGTATCGTGCTCGTGCCGACCGCCATCTATGCGGTCGCGTTGTGGGGCGTCGGGCTCGGCGGCGGGTATCTGCTCGGCTTCGACGTCGGCGGCCATGTGCCCGCATGGCTGAGCGGTGCGCGTGGGTTCTGGGTCGCCAATACCGCGAGCCTCGCGGTGGCGGGCCTCGGGCTGCTGGTGTACTGGCGCAAGGTCAGCGCGCGCGAAGCGCAGGGCGGCGCAGGTGTGCGCGGCGACGCCACCTGAAGGGCTAGGCCGCCGCGCGCTGGTCGCGTGGCGCGAACACGTCGCGCGCCGCGACGAGCACGTTCAACTCCGCCGGAAAACCAGCGAAACGCAGGCCGGCGCGGCGACCCCACCTGAAGAGCTAGCCCGCCGCGCGCTCGTCGCGTTGCGCGAACACGTCACGCGCCGCGAAGAGCGCATTCAACGCCGCCGGGAATCCCGCATACACGGCCATCTGCATAAATACCTCGACGATCTCGTCGCGCGTACAACCCGCGTTCAGCGCCGCTTCGATATGCACTTTCAACTGCGGCTGCGCATTGCCAAGCGCCGCCAGCGCGGCGATGGTCGCGATCTCGCGTGCGCGCAGATCGAGTTGCGGACGGCTGTAGATATCGCCGAACGGGAATTCGATCAGATAGCGCGCGAAATCCGGCGCAATTGGCTGCAACGCCGCGAGCACCTGCTCGCCGGCGTGCCCGTCGATTTCCTTCAGCTTGTCCCAGCCGCGTGCATAGCGCTCGTTGTCTGCCTGTTGCATCGTGAACTCTCCTTCGCTTCGATGTTGTAGAGGCGTCATGTCCGTCGCATCGTTGCGAACGCCCGACCGTGCTGCCGTGCTGCCGTGCTGCCGTGCTGCCGTGCTGCCGCGCTGCCGCGCGACCGTACACCGCGCATTGCGCGGCTTCGCGCCCGCGTCTGGCACTGCGCCGTGCGCCGCCTACGGCGCTTCGCGGCGCGCGCGCTCGCGCGCCGCCCGCTCGGTCGCCTCGTAATGCGCGATCTTGTCGGTGATCGCCGCGAGGTTCGACTGCAGCTCCGCAATGCGCGCCAGCACGGCTTCGCGATGCGCCGTCAGCATCTCGCGACGCGCGCCGAGCGTGGATTCGCCCGCCGCGCGCAACCCGGCGAACGCCTGCATGCCGGCCACCGGCATACCGGTCGCCTTCAGGCGCATCACGAACTGCAGCCAGTCGAGATCGGCCGGCGCATACAGACGGTGACCCGCCGCATTGCGGCCGATCGCGCGCAGCAGGCCGGCCTGCTCGTAATAGCGCAGCGTGTGCGCGGAAACGCCGCTGGCGGCGGCGACCTGACCGATCGTAAGTGCGTGGGACATGACGAAACTCAGCTTAGGGGTTCGAGTGCACTCTAAGTCAAGCGCGGCGAATCGTGAACCCTGAAGCGATGGACGCGTGACGCACACATGTCGCACGTATCACGTACGCGTGACGCACATTCGGTGCTGCGAAATGCTAGCGACACTAAACGACGGCGGATTCACCGCGCATCGGGTGGTGCACAGACCGCGCCGTCAGCCTCCTGCGCCGTGCCGTGTCAGACATCGGCTACCTCCGCCAAAGGTTGGGAACGTAGCGCCCGCTCGGTTAGAATCGCCAGCGTTCTGACGCGATCGGGAGCGCAGTCGATGCGTAGCGGCACCAGCAAACCAACATGGCAATGGGCAGTCGCAGCAGTCGTCGCGCTTGGCGGCATTACGCTCGCCGCATCGCACGCCGATGCCGCGCGCATCACGCAGATGTCGCCGCAAGGACGCGTCGCGCAGGTGCGCCAGGTGGTCGTCAAGTTCGACGAAGCGATGGTGGCGTTCGGCGCTGCCAATGCGCCCGACCCGGCCCGCGTGCATTGCAGCGACGCAGCCGCGAGCGCCGGCCAGGGCAACTGGATCGACGCGAAGACGTGGGCATGGAACTTCAACGCGGACCTGCCGCCGGGCGTGCGCTGCACGGTCGAACTCGGCGCCACGCTGAAGTCGACCGCGGGCCGCGCGCTGACCGGCCCGCACCGCTACGCATTCGAAACCGGCGGCCCCGCCGTTCAGAACGTGCAGCCGTACGGCGGCGAAATCGACGAGAACCAGGCGTTCATCATGCGTCTGAACGGCCCCGCCACCGACGCCTCGGTACGCGAGCACATCTGGTGTGAGGCCAGCGGGCTCGGCAACCGCGTGCCGGTCAAGAGCGTCGACGCCGCCACCCGCACCGCCTTGCTCGCGCGCTTCAGGCTGCAGAAAGAAGCGGCGCGCGTGCTGACGCTGCAGTGCCAGCAAACGCTACCGTCGAACGCGAAGATGCAGCTGGTCTACGGCGTCGGCGTGGCCAGCCCGAGCGGCATCGCCAACAACGTCGAAAAGCGCTTCGACTTCACGGTGCGTGCGCCGTTTGCCGCGAGCTTTTCGTGCGAGCGCGAGAATGCCAAAGCGCCCTGCACGCCGCTACGGCCGCTGCGGCTGCAGTTCAATGCGCCGATCGCGCGCGCCGATGCCGAACAGATCCGCGTGCAGGGACCGGCCGGCACGATCGCGCCGACCTTCGCCGCCGACGATAAAAACCAGCAGGTCGACACCGTCGAATTCGCCGCGCCGCTGCCCGAGCATGCGGCGCTGACGATCGACGTGCCGGCCAACCTGAAAGACATCAGCGGCCGCACGCTATCGAACGCCGACCTGTTCCCGCTGAAAACCAGCACCGCGCCGCTGCCGCCGCTCGCGAAGTTCGCGTCGGGCAGCTTCGGCATCATCGAGCGCTTCGCCGAACCGGATACGCCGGCGCTGGTGCCGGTCACGCTGCGCAACGTCGAAGCGGATCTGCATATCGCCGGTCTCAATGCGGGCAACGCGCAGTTCAGCAAGCTGCGCGTCGATGCGGACAGCGATATCCGCCGCTGGATGCGCGTCGTCGACCGCTTCGACCAGTACGGCATGACGCGCGCGTCGATCGGCAAAGCGATGCCCGATCTGCTCGCGCACAACCCGCATCCGGTCTATGTGCCGACGCCGCCTGGCGAACGCCAGCCGAAGGACAGCGAGCGGCTGATCGACGTGCGCTCGCTGTCGCTGCTCGCCGGCCAGCCGGGCATCGAGACGCTGACGCTGCCGAGGCCCGCCGATCCAAAAGCGCTGCGCCCGTTCGAAGTGGTCGGCGTGCCGGTGCAGAAGCCTGGCTTCTACGTGATCGAACTCGCATCGCCGCGGCTCGGCGCATCGCTGCTTGACAAGCCCGCGCCGATGTACGTGCGCACCGCGGTGCTGGTCACCAATCTCGGCGTGCACTTCAAGCAGGGCCGCGAAAACAGCGTGGTGTGGGTCACCACGCTCGACAAGGGCCAGCCGGTGCCGAACGCCGACGTGCGCGTGAGCGACTGCAACGGGACCGAACTCGCCGCCGGCAAGACCGATGCACACGGCCTGCTGACGATCGACAAGGCGCTGCGTTTGGCCGAGCGCTGCAACGACGACAACTACGAAGGCCTGTTCGTGTCGGCCCGCATCGACGATCCGAAGACCGGCGCGGACATGGCCTTCGTGCGCAGCGAGTGGAACCGCGGCATCGAGTCGTGGCGCTTCAACGTGCCGACCGACATGAGCGCGCAGCCGAGCGTCGACGCGCATACAGTGTTCGACCGCACGCTGCTGCGCGCCGGCGAGACCGTGTCGATGAAGCATCTGATCCGCGTGCGCACGCTGCACGGTTTCGCGTTTCCGCCAACCTACCCGACGCGCGTGACGATCCGCCATCTGGGCACCGGCCAGACCTATCACCTGCCGCTGAAGTGGGCCGCGGACCATACCGCGGATTCGACGTTCGCGATTCCTGCCGCGGCGAAGCTCGGCGAATACAGCGTGTCGCTGGACAACGGCGATCCAAACGTTTCGGATACGTCGAACGCCAGCGGCAACGACAGCAGCGACACTAGCGATAACAGCGACGGCGACAGTGCGGACGCCGGCTCCGGCACGCGGCAGATCAGCTACGAATCAGGCAGCTTCCGCGTCGAGGAATTCCGCTTGCCGGTATTCAAAGGCTCGATCGCGGTGCGCGATGAGAATGCGCATCCGCTGGTGGCCGCGCAGCAGGCGCCGCTCGCCGTGCAGATCGACTACACGTCGGGCGGTGGCGCGGCGAGCTTGCCGGTGCAGGTCTCGGCACTGATGAAAAGCACCTCCCCCGCCTTCACCGAGGCGTATCCGGATTTCAGCTTCGCGCCGTATCGCAAGCCGGCCGACGACAACGCGACGTCATCGGACAACGAAGACAGCGACGCCGACAGTTCCGCGTCGGCGCCCGACGACGGCGCGAAGCTCGTCGCCGACAAGGAACCGCTGACGCTCGATCGCAACGGCGCGGGCGCGTTGACGCTGAAAAATCTGCCGGCCGTCGACGCGCCGCAACGCCTCGCCCTCGAAGCGACCTTCGCCGACCCGAACGGCGAGGTGCAAACCATCAGCGGCAGCGCGACGCTGTGGCCGGCGGCCGT